>NZ_JBQEQC010000007.1:0-330946 GCF_052044195.1 Variovorax sp. 22077 | reverse complement strand
CTGACGACCTCGATGCCGTTGCCGGTGGTCAGCGCGCCCAGGCCGCCGAGGTTGGCGATCTGCACGCTGGTCTTGCCGCTGGCGGTGCCGCCATCGATCACCAGGCGGTCCGATGGGCCGGTGCCGGTGAGCGCCGTTCCCAGCCTGAGCACGCCGTTGTTGCCCACGTAGTTGCCGCGCACGGTCAACGTCGTGCCGGCCGTCGCGCCCGCCAGCGAAACGGTGCCGCTGTTGGCGAGCGAGGCCACTGTCTGACTGAAGCCCGCAAGGTCGAGCGTGGCGCCGGTCGCCACGCTGTGCGCCGAGGCCGCGCTGAGGGTGTTGGCCGCCCCGGCCTTCAACGTGCCCTGCGCCACGTTCGTGGCGCCCGTGTAGGTATTGGCGCCCGACAGCGTGAGCGTGCCGGAGCCTTCCTTCGTGATGAACCCGCCGCCGGAGATCGCGCCACTGAGGGTGCCCGAGAACGCACCCGTGTCGATGATCGGATCCAGCTGTCCCGTCAACCGGATCGCGTTCGCGATGGTCAGGCCGTCCGCGCTGAAGCCCAGGGTCGTGTCGTCGTCCATCGACAGCGTGCCGGTGCCCAGCGCCTGGTTGCTGCCGACATTCAGGCGGCCCTGGCGCAGCACGGTGCCGCCGGTGTGGGTGTTGGCGCCAGAGAGCGTCAGCGTGCCCGTTCCCACCTTCACCAGCGAACCTCCCGTGCCGGAGATGACGCCGGAGATTTCCGTGTCGGCGTTCAGCCCGCCGGTGGTCAGAGTCTTCGCGCCGAGGAGCACCTGGCCCGCCCCGCCCAGCGAGCCGATCGACGTGCCGGCGGCCGCGATTTCGCTGATGCGCACGGTGCCGCCCTTGCCGTTCACGATGGTGGCCTGCCCCGCAGTCACGCTGCCGATGAAGTCGATGAGGCCGTCGGCACGGTTGGACAGCGTCACCGCACCCATGTCGGCCTTGCCGCTGAACAGCAAGGCCGCGCCGTTGGCGACCGAGACCGGTCCCTGGCCGAGCGCGCCGGTGACGCTGGCGTTGAGCGTGCCGGCTTCGACCGACGTGCCGCCGCTGTAGGTGTTGGCCGAGGCGAGAACCAGTTCGCCGTCGCCGGTCTTGCGCAGGCTTCCCGTGCCGCTCATGCTGCCGGCGTAGGTGCCGCTGCCGCCGGCCTTCGTCTGTTCGAAGACCACCGTCGCATCGTTCACGATGTCGCCCTGGAGGCTGGTGGCGTTGCCCTGCAGCACGCCGGCCTTCACGGAGGTCCCGCCGGTGTAGCTGTTGGCGCCGGTGAGCACGAGGGTGCCCGTGCCCTGCTGCACCAGCGCCCCCTTGCCTGCGATGGCGCCGGCGAAAGCCACCGTGTCGGCGCGGTCGAAGGCGAGCGCGCCGTCGTTGGTCACGTTGCCGACGAGCACGCCGGCGGTGCCGCCGTTGCCGACCTGCAGGCGCGTGCCGCTGGCGATCGCGATGGACTCGCCCTTGCTGCCCGTGGCGCTGATCGAGCCGGTCACCAGCACGCCCGGCGCCACGTCCAGCGCCACGCTCGACGCAGCGACGTTGCCCACGACCTGCAGCGCCTGCATGTTCCTGAGGCTGAAGGCGCCAGCGGCGGTGAAGTCTCCCAGCGCCGCGATCTGGTTGGAGAGGTTCATCGACACGTCGCCACCGGCATTGCCCGTCAGGGTGCCGGCGGTCACGGTGCCCGCGGTCTGCAGCACGCTGGCGTCGCTTGCCAGGGTCAGCGTGCCCTTGGTGCGCACGTCGGCCTGAAGCATCACGCCCTTGCTGCCGGTGATGGAGACGGTGCCCCCGCTCAGGGCGTGATCGACGTTGAGAGCGCCGCCGCTGGAGGCCAGCGTCAGCGCCGCCGTGCCGGTGTCGATCGCCGTACCCAGCGTCAGGACGCCGCCGGCCACCAGGCCGACCGCGCCGTTGACCCCATTGGTCAGCGAGACCACCGAGAGGTCGCCGCCGGAGGTCATGGAAATGCTCTGCCCGGCGAGCGAGACATCGCCCCTGAAGTCGTTGCCCGCGTTGTTCAGCGCGATGCTCCCCGCACCCGCGTCGACGGACATGGCGCCCGTCACCGAGAGCGCGCTGGTCTGCGTCACCGCGCCGCCGTTGCTGCGGGCATCGATGGACGATGCCGAACCGCCGCCCTGGAACAGGAGGTCGCCATGGCTCGTGACGGTGAGCGCGCCGGTGGCCAGCGTACCCAGCGTGAGGGCGTTCTTGTCGTTGATCTGCACGGTCGCGCCACCCAGGCTGACGGCGCCGCCGAAATCGTTGCCGGCATTGGTCAGCGTGATGTCGCCCGTGGCGGCCTGCACGTCGAGCGCGCCGCTGCCGGTGAAGACGCCGCTCATCGACACGGCGCCCTTGCTCGCGATGTTGCCGTTTCCGAGCAGCGTCACGTCGCGCCCGCTCGTGAAGGCGGCGGTGGTTTGCAGCGTGCCGCCGCGGTTGAAGCTCAGTGCGCCCGTCGCTGCGCCGAGCGCCGAGTCGCTGGCGACGCGCAGTGTTCCGCCATCGATCAGCGTGCCGCCCTGGTAGCTGTTGACGGCCGTGAGCTCGAGCGTGCCGCTGCCGATCTGATGCACCTGCCCGCTGCCGGCGATGACGCCGCCGAAGGTGACGGAGTCCGACCGGTTGAATGCCAGCGTGCCGTCGTTGCCGACATTCCCGACGATGCTGCCGGCCGTGCCGCCCGCGCCGATCTGCAAGGTGCCGGCGCTGATCGCGGTGCCGCCGGTGTAGGTGTTGGTGCCGGTCATCACCGTGGTGCCTGCGCCCGACTGCGAGATGCCGCCGGCGCCCGTGATGGCGTATCCGGCCGTGAGTTGCGTACCGGCGCCAGGCTTGAAGTCGACCAGGCCGTTGCCGTTGACCGTGACGCCGTTCGCCACGCTCATGCTTCCGGCCGTGAAGGTCAGCGTACCGCTGCCGGCCGCGCCGCCGAGGCCGCGCGTGGCGGCGCCCGATCCATTGCCGCCGGCGCTGCCGCCGACGACGATGCTGTCCGCGACGAGATTGCCGCCGGCGACGGTCAGGCGGCCGCTGCCGCCGGCACCGCCGTCGCCGCCGTTCGCATTGCCGCTGCCGCCGCCTCCGCCGCCGCCCGAACCACCGACGACGACCGCGCCGGTCACGGTCGTGGTCCCCGCTGAAATGCTAAGTGCACCAGCGCCGCCGCTCGAGCCGCTGCCGCCTGCAGCCGAGCCGCTGGCGCCGGCGCCGCCTCCGCCGCTGCCGCCGATGCCCAGCAAGCCATTCACCGACCTGTCGGTCGCGAAGGTCGCGCTCGTGAGTCCGCCGGAGATCGAGCCTTCGGCGATGCCGCTCAGGGCACTGCCGCCCGGCTTGGGGCCGAAGGGACCTTGGGCGCCCTGGACGCCGTCGGTGCCTGCCCCGCCGCCGAGGTTGCCGGCGCCGCCGAGACCCGCGTTGTCAGAGCCGCCGTCGCCACCCCTTGCGGGGCCACCGGCCCCGCCGCTGTTGGACCCGTAGGTGAAGCCAGCACCGCCGCCGCCTGCGCCGTAGCCGCCGCCGCCGCCGCCGGCAAGAGCGCCTCCGCTGCCGCCCCCTCCTCCACCGCCGATACCGCCGGCGCCCCCGTTGCCGCCGATACCCTGGCCCACTCCGCCCTCGCCGGCAGTGCCGACAAGCACGCTCTGCGCGAACGCAGGAACGAATGGCGCCGCACCGAGCATTACCACGACGCTCATCAGCGCGCTGAGGCGGAACAGCCGGCGCACCGGGTCGCCGGATTCGACGCCGCTACGGGCCTTCGCCGTACTGCGCGAGGCGACGTGGGACCTGGAGATTTCGGCTACGGCGACCCAGGCTCCCAACGCCTCATTCCACAGGCTGCGAAAACAGATATTCATCAGAATTTAGTTCTAAGTTAACAATTTGCCCGGCGATGATACGCGCGGTAACACTTCTGAAACATCCCCCGAACGAGCGATTGAGGGCGGCGCCGATCTGTCGGGGGGCGAACCGCCCATCTCAGCCGGGCAGCTGACCCATCTCCCTTTGCGAAGGGATGAGCGTCAAAATCAGGGAAAATAGCCCACCCCATCGCAAACCGCGATGCCAGCAAGCCATGAGCACCTCCGAACGCAACTTCGCCCGCCGCATCGACCTCACGTCGCTGCAGCTGTTCGTGGCCGTGTGCGAACTGGGCAGCATCGGCCGCGCGGCGGAGCGCGAATTCATCGCGGCCTCGGCCATCAGCAAGCGGCTGTCGGACCTCGAGGCCACGCTCGGCACCACCCTGCTCTACCGCCATGCGCGCGGCGTCGACCTCACGCCCGCCGGCGAAAGCCTGCTGCACCACGCGCGCTCGGTGCTCTACAGCCTCGAGAAGATGCAGGGCGAGCTCAGTGAATACGCCGACGGCGTGCGCGGCCATGTGCGGGTGCACGCCAACATCTCGGCGATCGTGCAGTTCCTGCCTGAAGACCTGGGCGTGTTCACGCGCGCCCATGAGGCCATCAAGATCGACCTCGAGGAGCACCTCAGCAGCGAGGTGATCCGCGCGGTGCAGGAAGGCGCGGCCGACCTCGGTGTTTGCCACGTGGCCGGCGGCGCGGGCGAACTGCAGAGCCTTTCCTACCGGCACGACCGGCTCGCGCTGATCGTGCCCACGGGCCATGCGCTTGCGGCGCGGGGCAGCATCGATTTCGTCGACTCGCTCGACTTCGACCACGTCGGCCTGCACACCAACAGCTCCATCTACGTCGCGATGCACGAGGCCGCATTGGACGCAGGCCGCAGCATCAAGCTGCGCATCCACGTCACCGGCCTGGACGCCATGTGCCGCATGATCGAGAACGGCCTGGGCATCGGCGTGATGCCGCAGCGCGCCTTCGAACTCATGCGCAACGGCATCGGCCACGGCCTCGTGAGCGTGGCACTCAACGACGCCTGGGCCGCGCGCGAGATCAGGCTGGTGGCTCGCGATTTCTCCACCCTGCCCGTGGCGGCGCGCTCGCTGGTGAACCACCTGCACGCGGCCGCGGACGGCGGCGAACAGCTCGCGGCCTAGGCCGCAACCACGGACAATTCCATTTCCCCACGAAAGACAGAAGAGACCGACATGGCACGCACGCTCTACGACAAGATCTGGGACGAACACGTCGTCCACACCGAGGAAGACGGCACCGCGATCCTCTACATCGACCGCCACCTGGTGCACGAAGTGACCAGCCCGCAGGCATTCGAAGGCCTGCGCGAGGCCGGCCGCAAGCTGTGGCGCATCAGCTCGGTGGTGGCCACCGCCGACCACAACACGCCCACCACCGGCTGGGAGCGCGGCTACGAAGGCATCGCCGATCCGACCAGCAAGGAACAGGTCACCACGCTGGACCACAACATCGCCGAGTTCGGCGCGGCCGCGTTCTTCCCCTTCCTGAGCAAGCGCCAGGGCATCGTGCACGTGATCGGCCCCGAATCGGGCGCGACGCTGCCGGGCATGACCGTCGTGTGCGGCGACTCGCACACCTCCACGCACGGCGCATTCGGCGCGCTGGCGCACGGCATCGGCACCAGCGAGGTCGAGCACGTGATGGCCACGCAGACGCTGCTGGGCAAGAAGGCCAAGAACATGCTGGTGAAGGTCGAAGGCAAGCTGCCCGTGGGCTGCACCGCCAAGGACATCGTGCTGGCCATCATCGGGAAGATCGGCACCGCCGGCGGCACTGGCTACACCATCGAGTTCGCCGGCTCGGCGATTCGCGACCTGAGCATGGAAGGCCGCATGACGGTGTGCAACATGGCCATCGAGGCCGGTGCGCGCGCCGGGCTGGTGGCGGTCGACGAGAAGACCATCAGCTACGTCAAGGGCCGCCCGCTCGCGCCCACCGGCGTCGAATGGGACCAGGCCGTGACCTACTGGCGCACGCTGCAGTCCGACCCGGGCGCGAAGTTCGACGCCGTGGTCGAGCTCGACGCCGCACAGATCCAGCCGCAGGTGACCTGGGGCACCTCGCCGGAGATGGTGGTCGAGATCAACGGCCGCGTGCCCGATCCCGACAAGGAGAAAGACGCCAACAAGCGCGGCGCCATCGAGCGCGCGCTGGTCTACATGGGCCTTGAGCCCAACAAGGCCATGAACGACATCTTCATCGACAAGGTGTTCATCGGCTCTTGCACCAACAGCCGCATCGAGGACATGCGCGAAGCCGCCGCCGTGGTGAAGAAACTGGGCCAGAAGGTCGCGAAGAACGTGAAGCTCGCGATGGTCGTGCCCGGCTCGGGCGTGGTGAAGGAACAGGCCGAGCGCGAAGGGCTCGACCAGATCTTCAAGGCCGCAGGCTTCGAATGGCGCGAGCCCGGCTGCTCGATGTGCCTGGCGATGAACGCCGACCGCCTGGAACCCGGCGAGCGCTGCGCATCCACCAGCAACCGCAACTTCGAAGGCCGCCAGGGCGCGGGCGGTCGCACCCACCTCGTGAGCCCGGCCATGGCCGCGGCCGCCGCGGTGCACGGCCATTTCGTCGACGTCCGCACATTCGCCTGAGCGGGCTGCAAGAAGGAAGAAAAGAGACTCCCATGAAGCAATTCACCGTGCACAAGGGCCTCGTGGCCCCGATGGACCGCGAGAACGTCGACACCGACGCGATCATCCCGAAGCAGTTCCTCAAGTCGATCAAGAAGACCGGCTTCGGCGTGAACCTGTTCGACGAGTGGCGCTACCTCGACCCGGGCCTGCCCGGCCAGGACCCGGCCAGCCGCAAGCCGAACCCCGACTTCGTGCTGAACCAGCCGCGCTACGCCGGCGCATCGATCCTGCTGGCGCGCCAGAACTTCGGCTGCGGCTCGTCGCGCGAGCATGCGCCGTGGGCGCTCGACCAGTACGGTTTCCGCGCGATCATCGCGCCGAGCTACGCCGACATCTTCTTCAACAACAGCTTCAAGAACGGCCTGCTGCCGATCGTGCTACCCGCGGCGCAGGTCGCCCAGCTCTTCGACGAGACCTTCGCCTTCCCCGGCTACACGCTGACCATCGACCTGGAGCGCCAGGTGGTGGTGAAGCCCGACGGCCAGGAGTTCGCGTTCGACGTACAGGCCTTCCGCAAGTACTGCCTGCTCAACGGCCTGGACGACATCGGCCTCACGCTGCGCCACAAGGACAAGATCAAGGCCTTCGAAGCCGAGCGCCTGGCGCAGAAGCCCTGGCTGGCGCATACGATGATTTCCTGATTCGAAACGAAACGAAAGGGACATCCGGACGCAGAGTGCGCGAAGGTTTCGCGAAGGACGAGTCGTCCTTCGCGTCCGGACAGCCCGATTCCTCTCTCATTCAACCATTCAAGACCCAATGAAAATCGCAGTTCTCCCAGGTGACGGCATCGGCACCGAAATCGTGGCGGAAGCCGTCAAGGTGCTCGACGTTCTCGACCTGAAGTTCGAGACGGAATCGGCGCTGGTCGGCGGCGCGGCCTACGAAGCGCACGGCCATCCGCTGCCGGAATCGACGCTCAAGCTCGCCAAGGAAGCCGATGCGGTGCTCTTCGGCGCCGTCGGCGACTGGAAGTACGACAAGCTCGACCGGCCGCTGCGACCCGAGCAGGCCATCCTGGGGCTGCGCAAGAACCTGGGCCTGTTCGCCAACTTCCGCCCGGCCATCTGCTACGAGGAGCTGGTAGGCGCCTCCAGCCTGAAGCCCGAGCTGATCGCGGGCCTGGACATCCTCATCATCCGCGAGTTGACCGGCGACATCTACTTCGGCCAGCCGCGCGGCCGCCGCGTCGCGACGGATGGGCACTTCCCCGGCGCCGAGGAGGCCTTCGACACCATGCGCTACTCGCGCCCCGAGATCGAGCGCATCGCCCGCGTCGCCTTCGAGGCCGCCCGCAAGCGCAGCAAGCGCGTGACCAGCGTGGACAAGAACAACGTGCTGGAAACCTCGCAGCTGTGGAAAGACGTGATGCTCGACATCGCGAAGGAATACCCGGACGTCGAACTCGACCACATGCTGGTCGACAACGCGGCCATGCAGCTGGTGAAGGCGCCCAAGAAATTCGACGTTGTGGTCACCGGCAACATGTTCGGCGACATCCTCTCCGACGAGGCCGCGATGCTCACCGGCTCCATCGGCATGCTGCCCTCGGCATCGCTCAATTCGAGCAACCAGGGCCTGTACGAGCCCAGCCACGGCAGCGCCCCCGACATTGCCGGCAAAGGGGTTGCCAATCCTTTGGCTACAATCCTGTCCGCTGCCATGATGCTCCGTTTCTCCCTCAACCAGCCCGAAGCTGCCGACCGTATCGAGTCGGCGGTCAAGGACGTGCTCGCCTCCGGGCTGCGCACGGGCGACATCTGGTCTGAAGGCACCAAGCGCGTCGGCACCCGCGAGATGGGCGACGCGGTCGTTGCAGCAATCACCAAAAAGACGATTACCGGCTAACCGCAGCCCGCTTCGTCACGCCCCTCCCCGGCTCGACGAGTCGGGCGCAAAAAAGACAACTTTTCTTTTTTTCATAAGGGCAAACTGAAATGGCGAACGCATCTCAACCTCTGGTCGGCCTCGTGGGCTGGCGCGGCATGGTCGGCTCGGTCCTGATGGACCGCATGCAGGCCGAAGGCGACTTCGGTCTCATCGAGCCGGTCTTCTTCTCGACCTCCAACGCCGGCGGCAAGGCCCCGGCCATGGCCAAGAACGAAACCGCGCTGAAGGATGCGAACGACATCGAGGCACTGAAGAAGTGCGACATCGTCATCACCTGCCAGGGCGGCGACTACACCAGCGAAGTCTTCCCCAAGCTGCGCGCCGCCGGCTGGAACGGTCACTGGATCGACGCCGCCTCCACCCTGCGCATGAAGGACGACGCGATCATCGTGCTCGACCCCGTCAACCTGCCGGTGATCGAGAACGCGCTCGCCAAGGGCGGCAAGAACTGGATCGGCGGCAACTGCACCGTGAGCTGCATGCTCATGGGCGTCGGCGCCCTCTACAAGGCCGGCCTGGTCGAGTGGATGACCAGCATGACCTACCAGGCGGCCTCGGGTGGCGGCGCTCAGCACATGCGCGAGTTGCTGACCCAGTTCGGCACCCTGAACGCCGAAGTGCGCGCCCTGCTGGACGACCCGAAGTCGGCCATCCTCGAGATCGACCGCAAGGTGCTGCACAAGCAGCAGACGCTCAGCGCCGCCGAGACGGCCAACTTCGGCGCGCCGCTGGGCGGCTCGCTGATCCCCTGGATCGACAAGGACCTCGGTGACGGCATGTCGAAGGAAGAGTGGAAGGGCGGCGCCGAGACCAACAAGATCCTCGGCCAGGGCGCGGGCTTCGGCACCGCCGCCGTGCCGGTCGACGGTTTCTGCGTGCGCATCGGCGCGATGCGCTGCCACAGCCAGGCCCTGACCTTCAAGCTCAAGAAGGACGTGCCGGTGGCCGACATCGAGGCGATGATCGCTGCCGACAACCCCTGGGCCAAGGTCGTGCCGAACACGCGCGAAGCCACGGTCAAGGACCTGACGCCGGTGGCCGTGACGGGCACCATGGACATCCCGGTCGGCCGCATCCGCAAGCTGGCGATGGGCCCGGAGTATGTCGGCGCCTTCACCATCGGCGACCAGTTGCTGTGGGGTGCCGCGGAACCGCTGCGCCGCATGCTGCGCATCCTGCTCGAAGCCTGATGAGGGCTGCTCAGGCTTTTGAAACACGAATTGTTGCCTTCAAGCAACGGAAGATGTGTGCGTAAGTATGCGCGCACTGGGTAGAACAAGCGCATTGCCTTGTCAGTGCTCAGTGATGATGCTAACGTCCTCTTACAAATTCCGGGCCTGAGCCGCCCCCTATCAGCATGACAAGACATCTGTTGCCTGCGGCCAGCCCATCGGCCGTTCGCCCGCCTCTGCCGTCGAACGGTTGGCGCCTCTCCATCCTCGGCGCGGCGGCAGCCGTGGCCATGGGCATCGCCAGCGTCGACGCCAGCGCCTTCACGCTGGGGCAGCTCAAGGTGCAGTCGGCCCTCGGCGAGCCCTTGCGCGCGGAGATCGATGTCACGGAAATGGCCGCCAACGAAGCGGACGGCCTGAAGATCAACATCGCCACGGCCGAAGCGTTCAGGAACGCCGGCGTGCCATACAACTCCGCGCTCAGCGACGTCAGGGCGACGCTGCAGCGCCGCGCCGGCGGCCAGTATGTGGTTCGCCTGACCGGCAGCCGTCCGCTGAACGACCCGTTCATCGACCTGCTGCTCGAAGCCAACGGCGCTTCCGGCCGGATCGTGCGCGACTACACGGTGCTGCTCGATCCGCCGGCCACGCGCCAGGCCGCGGCACCGCAGGCGGCTCCCATTTCTCCCCAGATCAGCGCCCCGGTCGAACGCGCAGCCCCTGCGGCTCGCTCGCGCCGCGAGCGTCCGCCCGTGGTGGCGACGGCACCGTCCGCCGCTCCTGTCGCTCCCGCGCCTGCAGCAGCCGCACCGGCTGCTGCAGCTCCCGTTCCGGCGGCGGCCCCGGCCCGTAGCGGCGGAGGCAGCGGCGAGCAGGTCACGGTGCAGCGCGGCGACACCGCCGGCAAGATCGCTGCAGCCTACAAGCCTGCCGACGTGTCGCTCGACCAGATGCTGGTCGCGCTGCTGATGGCCAACCCCGACGCCTTCGTCGGCGGCAACGTCAACCGCATGCGGGCCGGCGCAGTGCTCGACCTGCCGAGCGCCGCCGAGGCATCCGCCGTTTCGCCGGCCGAAGCCCGCCGCACCGTCACCGCACAGAGCCGCGACTTCGGCTCCTACCGCCAGAAGCTGGCCGACAACGCGCCCACCACCAATGTCGCCGCCGCGAGCCGCAAGGCCGCCGGCAAGGTCCAGGCGAACGTGGAAGACCGCAATGCGGCGGCCAGCTCCCCGGACAAGCTGACGATCTCCCAAGGCAACGCCACCGCACGCGCCGCCGACGAGAAAGTCGCGCAGGCCCGCCAGGCGCAGGACAGCAGCAACCGCGTCGCGGAGCTGTCGAAGAACATCAACGAGCTGAACAAGCTCAAGGCGGCCACGGGCGCTGGATCGTCCGCCGCAGCGCCGGCCGCTGCCCCGGCACCGGCGACGCCGGGCATTCCGGTTCCCGCTCCCAACACCAGCGCCACGGTGGCGCCGCCGGCTGCCAGCCCCGCGCCGGCTCCTGCCGCTGCCGCCGCGCCCGTCGCAGCCCCCGCACCGGCGCCTGCTGCAGCGCCGGCACCCGCGCCGGCCGCCGTAGCTCCGAGCCCTGCCCCCACTCCTGAAGCCACAGCGCAGGCTGCAGCACCCGCTGCCCCGGCAGCCGCTCCGGCCGAATCCCCCGCCGCGGGCGCGCCGGCCGCTACGCCGCCTGCCGCGGCAGATGCAGCGGCCGCGCCTGCTGCTGCAGCCGCAAGCGCCCCGGCTGCGGCCGCTGCGCCGAAGCCGGCCGTGAAGAAGCCGGCTCCGCCGCCCCCGCCGCCGGAGCCCACCTTCCTCGAAGAGCTGATGGACAACCCGCTGATGCTCGCGGGCGCTGCGCTGATCGCGCTGCTGGTCGGCTTCCTGCTGTACCGCGTGCTGGGCCGTCGCCGCGAGGAGATGAGCGAAAGCGTGTTCCTCGAAAGCCGCATTCCGAAGGACTCGTTCTTCGGCGCCAGCGGCGGCGAGTCGGTGGACACCAAGCATCGTGGCGACTCCACGGTCTCCTCGCTCTCGTACTCCCCGAGCCAGCTCGACGCCGGCGACGTGGACCCGGTCGCCGAGGCCGATGTGTACCTGGCCTACGGCCGCGACCTGCAGGCCGAGGAAATCCTGCGCGAGGCGCTGCGCCTGAACCCGGACCGCACCGCCATCCACCTGAAGCTGCTCGAGATCCACGCCAAGCGCCGCGACGTGCGTGCCTACGAAAGCCTCGCCACCGAAGTGCACAAGCTGACGGGCGGCGCGGGCTCCGACTGGAACCGCGTGGTCGACATGGGCAAGGACCTCGATCCGGGCAACCCACTGTACGAATCGGGCGCTCCCCGCAGCGGCGGCGCCAGCGCTGCCGAAACGGCCGCCTTCGCAAGCGCCCTGAGCGCTGCTGCCAAGCCCGCAGCACCGGCTCCTGTGGTCTCGCCCCCGGTGGCCGTGGCACCGCCTGCCTTCGTGCCTTCGGTCGCGCCGCTGGATTTCGATCTCGACCTGACCACTCCGCCGGCCCCCGCTCCTGCACCGGCACCGGCCGCCCCGCAGCACTCGCCGGTCGGCGCCAGCCTGCCGAAGTCGGCCTATGCACCTGCTCCGCAGACGGCGCGCCCCGCGCCGCCGCTGTCGAACGGCCATGCCCTGACGACGCCGGTCGACCTCGAGAACGACTTCGACACCGCCCCCGGCGCGCTTTCGGCCGATACGCTGCCCGGTTCGCTGAGCCTGAGCGATGCGGACAACACCCGTCCCGCCATGCTGCGCAATGCGCTGCCGGCCGACTCCGGCTTCATCGAGTTCGACATGAGCGCACTGGCCGGACTGCCCGCTTCGCGTCCCGCTGAAGCCGCCAAGCCGGCAGCCGCTGCGGCCGCCGCGCAAAACGACGAAGGCGACGAGAGCCCGCACGCCGTGAAGCTGTCGCTGGCCCGCGAGCTGCAGGCCATCGGCGACGTCGAAGGCGCCCGCTCGCTGGTCGAGGAAGTCGAAGCCGAAAGCGCAGGCGACCTCAAGTCGCAAGCCCGTCAACTGCTCGCGGAACTGCGCTGAGCGAGCTCGCGGCTCGCTTTTCTCGGTCCCCTGAATTCGTGAGGCTGGCGCTCGGCATCCGGTACAACGGCCGAGCGTACGACGGCTGGCAGAGCCAGTCCTCCGGCCGCACGGTGCAGGACAAGCTAGAAGCCGCGCTCGCGCAGTTCGCTGCGCAGCCGATCAGGACCCTGTGCGCCGGCCGCACCGATGCCGGCGTGCATGCCCTGATGCAGGTGGTTCACTTCGACACCACCGCCATACGCGAACCCTTCTCCTGGGCGCGCGGTACCAATCGCTTCCTGCCAGACGACATCGCGGTGCAGTGGGCGCATCCGGTGCCTGATGAATTCCATTGCCGCGCCAGCGCCCTCGCCCGCCGGTATGTCTACGTGCTTTCGCAGTCCCCCGTGCGGCCCAGCCTGGACGCAGGCCGCGTCGGCTGGTCGATGCGGCCGCTCGACGGCGATGCGATGCGCGCCGCCGCGGCGCTGCTGATCGGCCAGCACGACTTCACTTCGTTCCGCGCCTCGGCCTGCCAGGCGCGCTCGCCGGTCAAGGACCTGCGGCGCATCGAGATCACCCGCGTCGGCGACGGCGAGCGCTGCCGCTGGCACTTCGAATTCGAGGCCGATGCGTTCCTGCACCACATGATCCGCAACCTGATGGGCTGCCTGCTGCGCGTCGGCCGGGGCGATGCGCCTCCAGAGTGGATCTCGCAGGTGCTCGCGGCACGCAGCCGCGACGCGGCGGCGCCCACCTTTTCCGCCGACGGCCTTTATTTCATGGGCCCGTTGTACGACGCCAAGTGGGGTCTGCCGGATGAAGCCACGCTGCAGGCCGGCGGGGCTCCGTATGATGGCCCGCCATGAGCGCGCCTGCCCTGCCCCGTACCCGCATCAAGATCTGCGGCCTGACACGTGAAGCCGACGTCGATGCGGCGGTGGAAGCCGGTGCTGACGCCGTCGGCTTCGTCCTGTATCCGAAGAGCCCGCGCGCCGTCACGGCGCAACGGGCTGCCGAACTGGCCTCGCGCCTGCCACCGTTCATCACGCCAGTCCTGCTGTTCGTGAACGAGGATGCTACCAAAGTCATAGCATCGCTCACCCAGGTGAAGGGCTCCATCGCGCAATTCCACGGCGAAGAGACCCCGCAGCAATGCGAAGAAGCCGCCGGCGGCGGGCGCTTCCGCTACATGCGCGCCGCCCGTATTCCGCTGGGGGATGCCGGGGCCGGCTTCGACCTCGTAAAATACGCGTCCGATTACTCCCACGCCCAGGCCATCCTGCTCGACGCGCATGTCGAAGGTTATGGCGGTGGCGGCAAGGCATTCGATTGGTCACTTCTTCCACCCGCCGTCGACGCTCACCTCGTCTTGAGTGGTGGGCTCACACCTGCAAACGTGGGCGATGGCCTTCGCATCCTGCGGACGCGCTGCAAGACGCTGTCCGTTGATGTGAGCTCGGGCGTCGAAATCGACGGTCCCGGGAACAAGGGCCTCAAGGACGCCGGAAAGATCCGGCAATTCGTCGCAGCAGTCAGGGCTGCCGACGCGTCCTTCTCCAGTTAGCCGCCGCAGCCGATCGTTCGTCGGGCTGCGGCCCACCGATCGAGAACCATGCAAAGCAACTACCAGCAACCCGACGCCACCGGCCACTTCGGCAACTACGGCGGCACCTTCGCGAGCGAGACGCTCACCCACGCGATCAACGAACTGCGCGATGCGTACGCGAAGTTCAAGGACGATCCGGCGTTCCTCGCGGAATTCCACTACGAGCTCAAGCACTTCGTCGGCCGTCCCTCGCCGATCTATCACGCGGCGCGCACCAGCCGCGAAATGGGCGGCGCGCAGATCTACCTGAAGCGCGAAGACCTGAACCACACCGGTGCCCACAAGATCAACAACGTGATCGGCCAGGCGATGCTCGCGCGGCGCATGGGCAAGCCCCGCGTCATCGCCGAGACCGGCGCCGGCCAGCACGGCGTGGCCACCGCCACGATCTGCGCGCGTTACGGCCTCGAGTGCGTGGTCTACATGGGCAGCCAGGACGTGAAGCGCCAGAGCCCCAACGTCTACCGCATGAACCTGCTCGGCGCCACCGTGGTGCCCGTCGAGTCGGGCAGCAAGACGCTGAAGGACGCACTCAACGAGGCGATGCGCGACTGGGTCACCAACGTGGAGAACACGTTCTACATCATCGGCACCGTCGCCGGCCCGCACCCCTATCCGACCATGGTGCGCGACTTCCAGAGCGTGATCGGCACCGAGTGCATCGAGCAGATGCCGGCCATGCTCGCGGCCGACGGCATCACCGGCGAGGCGGAGGGCAAGCAGCCCGACGTGGTGATCGCCTGCGTGGGCGGCGGCAGCAACGCGATGGGCATCTTCCACCCCTACATCCCGTTCACCGGCACGCGCCTGATCGGCGTCGAGGCCGCGGGCGAAGGGCTCGACAGCGGCAAGCACTCGGCCTCCATCCTGCGCGGCAGCCCCGGCGTGCTGCACGGCAACCGCACCTACCTGCTGCAGAACGAGGACGGCCAGATCACCGAGACCCACAGCATCAGCGCGGGCCTCGACTACCCCGGCGTGGGCCCCGAGCACGCGTACCTGGCCGACATCGGCCGCGCCGAGTACGTCGGCATCACCGACACCGAGGCGCTGGACGCCTTCCACTACCTGTGCCGCACGGAGGGCATCATCCCCGCGCTCGAATCCAGCCACGCGGTGGCCCATGCGCTGAAGCTCGCCAAGACCATGCGCCCCGACCAGTCGATCCTGGTGAACCTCTCGGGCCGCGGCGACAAGGACATCGGCACCGTCGCCGACCTGTCGGGCGTCGATTTCTACGACCGCCCCTCGATGCGCGGACTGAGCGTGAAGGGAGGCAAGTGATGAGCCGCATTGCAGCCACCTTCGAAGCCCTGAAGAAAGACGGCCGCCGCGCCCTCATCCCGTACGTGACAGCGGGCTTCCCCTTCGCCGACATCACGCCCGAGCTGATGCACGGCATGGTCGAGGCCGGCGCCGACGTGATCGAACTGGGCGTGCCTTTTTCCGACCCCATGGCTGACGGCCCCGTAATCCAGAAGGCCGGCGAAGCCGCGCTGGCGCTGGGCGTGGGCATGAAGCAGGTGCTCGCCATCGTCGCGGCCTTCCGCAAGACCGACACGACCACGCCAGTGGTGCTGATGGGCTACGCCAACCCGGTCGAGCGCTACGACCTGGTGCACGGCAAGAAGTCCTTCATCCGCGACGCGGCCGCAGCCGGCGTCGACGGGCTGCTGGTGGTCGACTACCCGCCCGAGGAATGCGAGGCCTTCGCCGCCGAGCTGAAGGCCGCCGGCATCGACCTGATCTTCCTGCTGGCACCCACCAGCACCGACGAGCGCATGGCGCAGGTCGCGCGCATCGCGAGCGGCTACGTCTACTACGTGTCGCTCAAGGGCGTGACCGGCGCCGGCCACCTCGACACCGAGGCCGTCGGCCGCATGATCCCGCGCATCCGCGAACACGTGAGCATCCCGGTGGGCGTGGGCTTCGGCATCCGCGACGCGCGCACGGCGCAGGCCATCGGCTCGGCCGCCGACGCGGTCGTGATCGGCACGAAGATCATTCAACTCATCGAGGACCAGCCCCGCGACAAGGTCGTGCCGGCGGTGCGCGAATTCCTCGCGGGCATCCGCGAGGCGCTCGACGCCCTGCCTGCCGCGACGGCCAAGAACGCGGCTGGTCGATAATCACCGCCAACACAAGGAGCCCCCATGAGCTGGCTTGAAAAACTGCTACCCGCCAAGATCGCCCAAACCGACCCGTCCGAGCGCCGCCAGGTGCCCGAGGGCCTGTGGATCAAGTGCCCCGCCTGCGAGACCGTTCTGTACAAGACTGACCTCGAGCACAACCAGAACGTCTGCCCCAGCTGCAGCCATCACCACCGCATTGGCGCCCGCGCGCGGCTCGACGCGTTCCTCGACGCCGAGGGCCGCTACGAAGTCGGCCAGGAAGTGCTGCCGGTCGACGCGCTGAAGTTCAAGGACAGCCGCAAGTACCCCGAGCGCCTGAAGGAAGCCCTGGAAAACACCGGCGAGACCGACGCCCTGGTCGTCATGGGCGGCTCGGTGCACAGCATCAGCGTGGTCGTGGCCTGCTTCGAGTTCGAGTTCATGGGCGGCTCCATGGGCAGCGTGGTCGGCGAGCGCTTCGTGCGCGGCGTCGAGACCGCCATCGAGCAGAAGGTGCCGTTCATCTGCTTCACCGCCACCGGCGGCGCGCGCATGCAGGAAGGCCTGCTCTCGCTGATGCAGATGGCCAAGACCAATGCCGCGCTCACGCGCCTGGCGAAGAAGGGCCTGCCCTACATCAGCGTGCTGACCGACCCGACGATGGGCGGCGTGTCGGCAGGCTTCGCCTTCGTGGGCGACGTGGTGATCGCCGAGCCCAAGGCGCTGATCGGCTTCGCCGGCCCGCGCGTGATCGAATCGACCGTGCGCGTGACGCTGCCCGAAGGCTTCCAGCGCGCCGAGTTCCTGCAGACCAAGGGCGCCATCGACTTCATCAGCGACCGCCGCGAACTGCGCAAGACCATCGCCAACACGCTCGCGATGCTGCTGCGCCAGCCGGCCGATGCGGTGAGCTGACCGAAAGGCGATCGAAAAACAAAAGGGCCCGGGTGCGATGCATCCGGGCCCTTTTGTATTCAGGAGCTCAGAACGTCAGCTGATAAGCGAAGACCAGCAGGTTACCCAGCACGATCGCGATCACCTGCAGCACCACGATGGCAGCCAGCGGAGAAAGGTCGACTCCGCCGATCAGCGGGATGAAGCGGCGGAAGGGCCGCACGAGCGGATCGGCCAGGCGGGAGATCAGGTCGAGCAGCATGGGCGAGGCTCCCGGAATCCACGACAGCACCGCATAGACCACCAGCAGCGCCGTCAGGCCCGAGACGGCCAGCTGCATCAGCCCCACCAGCGACACCAGCGGCAGGGTCGCGATGCGCCCGAGGCTGCCCGCCAGCAGCCACAGCAGCAGGAACTTCAGCATCACCAGCAGCCATGCCGCGATCAGGCTGGCGAGGTCCCAGCGCTTCACCGAAGGCACGATGCGCCGCAGCGGCAGCACGATCCAGTCGGTGATCGCGAACACGAAGCGCCCGAGAGGGTTGCCGAAGGGCACGCGGTGGTATTGCATGTACAGGCGCAGCAGGCAGGCGCCGCCGAGCAGACCGACGATCACGTCGAGAAGGAACGAGGGAATCTGGTAGAGCATGAGACGCGGCCGTGAGGGGAATGCGATGATAGCCATGCAAGGCTCATCGATGACGACACAACCCCTTTTGCATTCACTGCCATTGTTTCCGCTCGGAACGGTGCTCTTTCCCGGCGGCCTTCTTCCATTGCGCATCTTCGAGGTCCGCTACCTCGACATGATCGGCAAGTGCCGCAAGGCCGACGCGCCCTTCGGCGTGGTGAGCCTCACCAGCGGCAGCGAGGTGCGCAAGGCCGGCGCCGATGCCGAGAGCTTCGCCGCCATCGGCACGCTGGCCATGATCCGCGAGTTCGAGTCGCCGCAAAGCGGCCTGCTGCAGATCGAATGCGTCGGCACGCAGCGCTTTCGCGTCCGCAGCAACGAGCTGCAGAAGCATGGCCTCTGGGTCGCCGAGGTCGAGGCGGTGAACGACGACGTCGCGCTGGAGATTCCCGACGACCTGCGGCACACCTCCACCGCGCTGCAGCGCCTGGTCGGCACCCTCGAGGAGCGCAAGCGCGCCCAGGGCGGGGCGGTGCGGCTGCCGATCGCCGAGCCCTACCGCTTCGACGATTGCGGCTGGGTGGCCAACAGATGGTGCGAGCTGGTGCCGATGCAGCTCGAGCTGCGGCAACGGCTGATGGAGCTCGACAGCCCGCTGATGCGGCTGGAGCTGGTCAGCGATCTGCTGGCACGCACCGGTATCACTGAATAGGTCGCTCCAATTTTCATAGCGCATGGCGCAGGATTGACGGGCGCTCTGGGCAGGTTTTATTCAAACCCGATCGGCTAAAATGCCGGGCCCGCGCACGCTCCCGGTTGCGCGCCATCCGCCTCCCATGTCCGATCAAAAGAACCCCTCGCCTCCTCCCGCTCCCGCCGACGAAAACCAGCTCATCGCAGAACGCCGCGAAAAGCTCGCGCAGCTGCGCGCGGCGCAGGCCGAGGGCAAGGGCGTTGCATTCCCGAACGACTTCAAGCCGGGCCATCGCGCCGCGGCGCTCGTGGAGGCCCATGGCGCCACCGACGGCGAGGCCCTCGAGGCGCAGGCCGTTTCGGTGAGCGTAGCCGGCCGGATGATGCTCAAGCGCGTGATGGGCAAGGCCAGCTTCGCCACGCTGCAGGACGCCACCGAGCGCATCCAGCTCTACGTGACGCGCGATGCCGTCGGAGAAGACGTGTACGCGGACTTCAAGCGCTGGGACCTCGGCGACATCGTCGGTGCCGAAGGCACGCTCATGAAGACCAAGACGGGCGAGCTCTCGGTCAAGGTCACGAAGCTGCGCCTGCTCACCAAGAGCCTGCGGCCGCTGCCCGACAAGTTCCACGGCATGGCCGACCAGGAGCAGAAGTACCGCCAGCGCTACGTCGACCTGATCACCGACGAATCCGCCCGCAAGCGTTTCACCGCGCGCAGCAAGGCGGTGAGCGCCCTGCGCGAGTTCATGGTGTCCAACGACTTCCTCGAGGTCGAGACGCCCATGCTCCACCCCATCCCCGGCGGCGCAAACGCCAAGCCGTTCAAGACGCACCACAACGCGCTCGACCAGGAGATGTTCCTGCGCATCGCGCCCGAGCTGTACCTCAAGCGCCTGATCGTCGGCGGCTTCGAGCGCGTGTTCGAGATCAACCGGAGCTACCGCAACGAGGGCATCTCGGTGCGGCACAACCCCGAGTTCACGATGATGGAGTTCTACGCGGCCTACTGGAACTACCGCGACCTGATGGACTTCACCGAGACGCTGATCCGCACCATCGCCGACAAGGCCGTGGGCACGCAGCAGCTCACCTACCAGGGCAAGCCGGTCGACCTGACACAGCCCTTCCAGCGCCTGACGATCCGCGAGGCGATCCTCAAGTACACCGAGGCCGAAGGCGTGGCGCAGGGCGTCGACGACAGCGCCTGGCTCATCGCCGCGCTGCGCAAGCTCGGCATGAACGAGGAGAAGGACAAGCTCTCGCAGCGCAGCCTCGCCAGCCTGCAGGTGCTGTTCTTCGAGGAAACCGTCGAAGAGAAGCTCTGGCAGCCGACCTTCATCATGGAGCACCCGACCGAGATCTCGCCGCTGGCGCGCGCCAACGACGAGCGCCCCGAGGTCACGGAACGCTTCGAGCTGTACATCACCGGCCGCGAGTTCGGCAACGGCTTCAGCGAACTGAACGACGCCGAGGACCAGGCCGCGCGCTTCAATGCGCAGGTGGCCGCCAAGGACAGCGGCGACGACGAGGCCATGTACTACGACCACGACTTCGTGCGCGCCCTCGAATACGGCATGCCGCCCACCGGCGGCTGCGGCATCGGCATCGACCGGCTCATGATGCTGCTGACCGATTCGCCGAGCATCCGCGACGTGATCCTGTTCCCGGCGCTTCGCAGGGAATCCTGATCGTGAAGGCACCGTCGTCGTTGCCGACGATCGGCATCGACTTCGGCACCTCCAACTCCGCTGTCGCCTGCCGGGTCGGCACGCAAGCACGTCTGCTGCCCATCGAGGGCGCGGCCACCACACTGCCCACCGCGATCTTCTTCAACGCCGAAGACCGCACCACCCACTTCGGCCGCGACGCCATCGGCCAGTACCTCTCGGGCACCGAGGGGCGGCTGATGCGCTCGCTCAAGAGCCTGCTCGGCAGCGCGCTGATGCAGGAGAAGACGGCGATCTACGACGGCCTCGTGAGCTTCGAGGACATCATCGCCCGCTTCCTGCGCGAGCTGGCGGTGCGCGCCGGCCGCGAGCTCGGCCAGATGCCGGAGCGCGTAGTGATTGGACGCCCGGTGCATTTCGTGGACGACGACCCCAAGCGCGACGAGCGCGCCGAGGAAAGCCTGCGTATCGCGGCACGCGCGGCCGGCTTCAGGGAAATCTCGTTCCAGCTCGAACCCATCGCGGCCGCCTTCGACTACGAACAGCGGATCAGCAAGGAATCCGTCGTGCTCATCGTCGACATCGGCGGCGGCACCTCCGACTTCACCGTCGTGCGCGTAGGGCCCGAGCGCGCCGCGCTCGAAGACCGCAGCGATGACGTGCTGGCCACCAGCGGCGTGCACATCGGCGGTACCGACTTCGACCAGCGGCTGAACCTCGAGCGCGTGATGCCGCAGTTCGGATTCCGCCATCACGGACCGCAGGGGCGCGAGGTGCCGAGCAAGGTGTTCTTCGAGCTGTCGTCCTGGCACCTGATCAACTGGCTCTACGCCGCCAAGGCGCTTCGCCAGGCAAAGGATCTGCGCACCAGCTACGCCGACACGCGCCTGCACGACCGGCTGATGACCGTGCTCGAGGAACGGCACGGCCACCGCATCGCGAGCGCCGTGGAAGCGGCCAAGATCGAGGTGTCGCTGAGCGATGCCGCGACCGCCATCGACCTGGATTGCGCCGAGCGTGGTCTCGCCGCCTCGCTCACGCCCGACGACATGGCGCAGCAGCTGGCCGCGCCGCTGGAAAGCGTGATCGCCTGCGCGCACGCCTGCGTCAAGCGCGCGGGCCTGCGCAGCAACGACCTCGACGCGATCTACCTCACCGGCGGTTCGTCGGCGCTGCGGCCCTTCCAGAACGCCCTGCGCAGGAGCTTCGCGGGCGTGAACCTGGTCGAGGGCGACCTCTTCGGCGGCGTCGCCACCGGCCTGGCCTGCGCAGCCAGCACGCAGCGCCGGACGGCCTGAACCCGGTCATTCAAGGTCATTGCATGAAGTACCTGGCGGGCTACCCGGCACCCCTGCTGGAGCAGGTCCGCCAGCTGATGGCCCGGGAGAAGCTGGGCGCCCTCCTCGGCCAGCGCTATCCGGAGGGTGTGCATGACATCCAGACCGACCGCGCGCTCTACGCCTACGTGAACGAGCTCAAGGGCGAGTTCATGCGCAAGGCCGAGCCGCTGTCGAAGGTGATGTTCGACAACAAGCTGCACGTGATCCGCAACGCCCTGGGCACCCACACCACCGTGTCGCGCGTGCAGGGCGGCAAGCTCAAGGCCAAGCGGGAAATCCGGGTGGCGAGCCTGTTCAAGGAAGTGCCGCTGGCGCTACTTCGGATGATTGTTGTGCACGAGTTGGCACATATGAAGGAACGTGAGCACGACAAGGCCTTCTATGCGCTGTGCAGGCACATGGAGCCGGACTATCATCGCCTCGAGTTCGATCTCCGGCTGTATCTGGAGCACCTGGGCATGGGGGGACAGCGCTTGTGGGCGAATGCAGCGGCTGGCTCTGCACCTGGCGAGTGATGGCTTCGCGCGGCGGGTGATCCTGTATTCCCCCGGCTTCCGCCGAAGCGCCAATCCAACGCAGCCAGGTTCATGTCACATCCCCAACAACGATTCTTCGTCGCCGGCGTGAAGCAGTTCCTGCCGTCCTACTTCACCGGGCGGTCGGTCATCGAGATCGGCAGCCTCAATCTGAACGGCTCGGTCCGCGAGTTCTTCCAGGAGTGCAGCTACCTCGGCCTCGACGTCGGGGAAGGCCAGGACGTCGACCTCGTCTGCCATGGTGAAGACTACGGCGGTGCCGCGAACGGCACGGACGTCGTCATATCGTGCGAGGCAATGGAGCACAACCCCCAGTGGAAGAAGACCTGGCTCAACATGCTGCGTCTGGTGAAGGACGACGGCCTGGTCGTCATGACCTGCGCGACTCCTGGCCGGCGCCAGCATGGCACGGTGGAGTTCAACCCCTTCGACTCGCCGCTGACCATCGGCCAGAGCCAGAACCACTATCGCAATCTCGCGGCCTCCGATTTCACCGACCTGCTGCAGCACGACGCATGGTTCTCGGTCTGGGGGTTCTTCGAGGACCGCAGCAGCCACGACCTGTACTTCTTCGGCGTGGGCAAGGAAGCCGCTGAAGAAACGCGTGCACAGGCACTGCAGCTGCATTCGGCGCTGAAAGACCACTACCACAAGGTCAACGTGCTGGGCCACTACTGAATCGACCAGGCATCGCCCCTGTCACCGCCATGACGACACTGCCCCGGCTCAACTTCACTTCGCTCTCGTCGCACGAGACCTGCGGCGACATCGTCGAAGCCTTCAGGCTGGCAGCGGAACGTCTCGGCTACCCCACGCGCTTCACCCACTGCTACATCGAGCCGGGTGAGATCAACATCCTGTTCTTCTTCTGGGATGTGCCGTGGGAACACATCGAGCAGCACCATCCCGACTGCATCGTCGTCAACTTCGAGCCGATGGTGCACGGCACGCACGCGTGGAACGACCGCTACCTCGAGGTGCTCAAGCGCTGCTATCTCTGGGAGTACAGCAAGACGAACTTCCAGCGGCACCGCCAGCTCGGCTACCGGAACGCGGACTATGTCGCGCTCGGCTGGGAGCGCGACGCCGCGGAGATCCTGCCGCCGGAAGACATCCTCCCCGACGAGCAGCAGGACATCGACGTCGTCTTCTTCGGCTCGCTGACGCGCCGGCGCATCGACATCCTCGAGGGGCTGATGGCGCGCGGCCTGCGGGTCGAGGTGAACCGGGGTCGTGCGTGGACACTGGAAGAGCGCAACGGCTTCATGCGCCGCGCGAAGATCGTGCTCAACCTCCACAACTGGGAGGAGTCGCGCATCGTCGAGGTGCCGCGGCTGTCGATCCTGCTGCGGCACCGCAAGGCGGTGGTCTGCGAGCTGTACCCCGACAGCGAGATCGAGGCGTCGATCCGCAAGGCGGTGGTCGGCGCTCCCTACGAGAAGCTCATCGAGACGATCGAGCAGCTTCTTGCCGATGCGCCCCGCCGCGCTAGGCTCGAACGCGAAGGCCTGGCGATCTTCACCAGCGCATTCGCAGCCCCGCTGGTCGGACCGGCCATCGAGCGGTTCCTGAGCTGGCGCGCCCAGCAGCCCGACCGCTTCGTCGTGCCTGCAACGCCGCCGCGCATCACTCTCTGCCTGACGGCCGGCGATTCGCTCGAAGACCTGGAGCAGAGCCTTCGCGCATGGGTGGCACAGACCGCGGTGGAGCTTCACCTGGTGCTGGTCGCCCAGGCAGGCATCGCCGGCCTCGAAGCCATGCTGGCGCGAACTGGCATCGCGAGTTCGCATCTGTTTTCCCTGCCCTTCGCGTTCGATCGCGCCACCGCACGCAACCTTGCATTGGCGCACGCCCAGGGCGAGTACATCGTCTTCGCCGATGTCGGCGACGTCCCTGCGCCGCAGCGCCTGCAGCGCCAGGCCGCACTGCTCCAGGCCTGTGCCGATGTCGACATCGTCGGCTGCTGGTGCGAGACGCACGAGGGCCCGTTCGAGTTCTCCGAGCGGCACCAGGACATCCTGGTGGAGTTCTTCGGCCCGCGCCCGCTGATGCTGTCGGCCTGCATGGTTCGCCGCGCCTTCATGGAGCGCAGCGGCGTGCGCCACGACCCGGAATTCACGGCGCACGACGACTTCCACATGCTGTGCAAGAGCGCAGTTGCCAGCGCACGCTTCGCGGTGATCCCCGAGCTTCTCCACAAGCCGGCCACGCCGGCCGCGCCCGTGGATGCGGCCCGCGCGGCAGCGCTGGCCTCGCGGGCGCGCGCGCTGGTGCTGGGCTACCTGCTGCCCGGATCGAGCGTCGAGCATGTGCACGAGATCGCCAGGCTGTACGACCTGTACTGGCCGCCGGTGCTCGACTTCGCGCAGAAGCTGCTGCTGATCCTGGCGCGCGCAAGCTTCAGGCCGGCCGCTGCGCCGGAGCTGCAGCTGGTCGAGCACGAGACGCTGACGCGCGCGCTGCGGCACGAGGCCCTGCGGCTGCTCCAGATCTTCTTCAATGCGGGTCTGGCGGACAAGGAATGGCTGGAACGCCAGTTCGAGGTGCCCGAGATCGCGCAGTTCCTCGCGCCCGCGTCCAGCCAGCTGCCGGTGCGGGTCTTCAGGCTGGAGCCTGCAGTACCAGCCGCTGCCGAGCCGCAGCCCGCAAACGGCTAGCCGGCCCGATCAGCGCAGGCGCTGAGAAAGCGCGTCCATCGAGGCCATGTAGGCGGAACGATAAGGCTCATCGAGATTGATGAAGTGCACCAGCAGGGTTTCGTCCGAAGCCAGGTGCGGCGGCGTGTTGATGCTGAGGTTGTCGACGATGCTGCGTTCGTTCACCAGACCCGCCCCCGCCAGCACTTCGTTCGTGTAGTACTGGTCGCCCTGGCTGCTGTAGACCGCCGACTTGTCGTCGACCTCGCCGATGCGCTGCCAGATGCGCGCGAGCAGCTCGGCGTTGCCGGGCGTGTTCAGGAATCCCATCACGCCCGAGTTGAACGACCAGCCGCCCACGTCCTTCGCGAGCAGCAGTTCGCGCCCTTCGAGCAGAGCGTCGATCCGGCGGCCCTGGTTGAGGAAGAGCACGTCGGCGTCGATCCAGATCACCCACCTGTGATGCGCGATGTGCTGCTGCAGCAGCCAGCTGCGCACCCAGGACCCACCGATGCCGGTATCGACCGCTTGCGGTATCGCGCGGTACACGTGGTAGGCGTAGCCGTGCCTGTCGCAGTAGCGCTTCACGTTGTGCTCGGACACCCGCGCGTAGCTGCCGACGTGGTGCGTGTAGAGCGTGACGAAGGCGATGTCGGCATCGGCGTTGTAGCTCGACACCGGCTCCTCCGACAGCGCCGGATAGGCAGCGGGCTGCAGCACGGGCTGGCCATGGAAGAGTGCGTTGTTGACCTGCGCCGCCAGCATGTCCTGCAGGTTCTGGTCGTGCAGCAGCGCCTCGCGCCACACGCCTTCGGGCGCCGCGATCGACAGCGGCCCGAGGTGGACCACGAAGATCCGCGCCAGGAACCATTGCGGAATGCGCCACGACACGTTGACGTAGATGTCGCCGACCATCGCATTGCAGCCCAGCAGGCCTGCCGGCCGCAGCCGCGCGGCCTCGTCGACGCTGCTGTCCACCAGCGCGACGACGTTGCCTGCATCGTCCATCAGCCCGAGCAGCATCGCGCGGCTGGCTGGCGTGTTGCGCAGCACCATCATGTTGGTCATGGCCGGCCCGGGCCGGTCGCCGATGGGAGGCGCCTCGACGACCAACGCATCCCGCCCCTGCATCAGCGTTTCGATGGCAATCGGGTGGAACACCATCGAGTCGCCGTCGAGGAACAGCAGCCAGTCGTTCTCGGGCAGCGCGCGCAGGTGGCGCAGGATCTGGCCGTACCTGGCGCTGTCGCGCAATGCCGGGTGGCGGATGCGATCAGCCTCGACCCACTGGTGCGGATAGCCGAACAACCGGCAATAGTGCGCATGGTTGCGCAACACGGCCTCGTCCTTGCGCGGGAAGAAACTGAGGCACAGCGGCATGGGCCTACTCCGTCAGGCCATCGCGCGAGAGGATGCGCCTGGCGCTGCGGTACTGCGCCGAGCCCGCGAGCGCCGTCCACGATGGAGCCGACGTGTCGGGAAGCAAGGAGCGCCGGCGCGCTTCGCTGTCGGGATTGCCCGACCAGCGGCCTGCATCCCGGGCTGCAGCGAAGCCCTCCAGCAAGCCGTCGAGCGGCACGCCGTCGCCGATGCTCTGGTTGCACAGCAGCGCCATGTCGCACCCGGCCTCCAGTGCAGCCAGTGCGGCGTCGGCAAAGCTGAGCAGCTCGCCGTCGATGTAGCGGCCGGCCTCCATGCTCAGGTCGTCGCTGAAGACCGCACCCTCGAAGCCGATCCGCTGCCGCAGGGTCTCCTTCAGCCACTTCGCCGAAAACCCTGCCGGCCGCCTGTCGACCTTCGGATAGATCACATGCGCCGGCATCACGGCCGCGAGCGAGCCCGACAGCCAGTCGTAGGGTTTCGCATCGTCTGCCAGGATGGCCTTGAGGCTGCGCTTGTCCACCGGGATCTCGACGTGCGAGTCGGCGTGCACGAAGCCATGCCCCGGAAAGTGCTTGCCGCAGTTGCGCATGCCCATCTGCAGCATGCCGTGCATCACGCTCTTGGCCAGCAGCGCGACCACGCGCGGGTCGCGGTGGAAGCTGCGGTTGCCGATGACGCTGCTGCCGCCATAGTCGAGGTCGAGCACCGGTGCGAAGCTGAAGTCGACGCCGCAGGCGCGCAGCTCGCCCGCCAGCACCTGCCCGAGGGCCGTGGCTGCCTGGGTGGCGCGCAGGGCGTCGCGCAGCCAGAGTTCGCCGAGCGCGCGCATCGACGGCAGGTCGGTGAAGCCGTCGGTGCGGAAGCGCTGCACGCGACCGCCCTCGTGGTCGACGCAGATCAGCAGGTCGGGCCGGATCGACTTGATCTCGGCATTGAGCGCGGTCATCTGCGCGCGGTCCTGCCAGTTGCGGGCGAAATGGATCACGCCGCCGACGAGCGGGTCGGCGAGGCGACGACGGTCAGCGTCGGTGAGTGCCGTGCCGGCAACATCGATGATCAGCGGCGCGTGGGGGCGGTCAGCGAGCCCGGCGGTCATGTCTATATCTTCTCCACCACCACGAAGCTCGCGGCGTATTCGGTTTCGTCGGTCACGGTCACGTGGGCCGTGAGGCCCTGTGCCTCGAACCACTCCTTCAGCGCGCCGTGCAGCACGATGACCGGCTTGCCGCTGCGCAGGTTGGCGATCTCGCACAAGCGCCAGCTCATGGGCATGCGCATGCCCAGCCCGATGGCCTTGCTGAAGGCCTCCTTGGCTGAAAAGCGGGTGGCGAGGTAGCTCAGGCCGCGCTTGGGCCAGCGTGCGCTGCGGGCCTGCCAGACCTTGAATTCGGCGTCGCTCAGCACCTTGCGGGCGAAGCGCTCGCCCTGGCGCTCGAAGGTCGCGGCGATGCGGCGCAGGTCGCAGATGTCGGTGCCAATGCCGTAGATCATGCGGCGCCGGCGCTCATTGTTGTTGCTGCTGCTGTTGCTGCCGGGCCTCGCGGATGCAGCGCAGGTAGTCGCGCGTGGCGGCCGTGTAGCCGAGCTCGAGCGCGTCGGCGACGAAGGCGTGGCCGATGGAAACCTCCTGCACGCCGGGCACGGCGCGCAGGAAGGCCGTGAGGTTGTCCCGGCTCAGGTCATGCCCGGCATTGACGCCGAGGCCCGCCGCGAGGGCGGCGCGCGCCGACTCTGCATAGCGCGTGAGCACGGCCCGTTCGTTCGGCGTGCCGCGCGAGGCTGCGTAGCCTTCGGTGTAGAGCTCGACACGGTCGGCGCCCACGGCCTTGGCCGCGGCCATCATCTCGGGAATCGGGTCCATGAACAGGCTGACGCGCACCCCGAGCGCCTTGGCTTCGGCGATCAGCGGACGCAGGCGCTCGGCGTCTTCGGGGAAGGTCCAGCCGTGGTCGCTGGTCGACTGGGTTTCGCTGTCGGGCACGAACGTGGCCTGGTGCGGCTTGAGGGTGCGCACGAAGTCCATCAGGTTGTGGAAAGGATTGCCCTCGATGTTGAACTCGATGCCCGGCCAGTCCTTTGCGAGCAGCGCGGAAAGATCGCTCACGTCGTGCGCCCGGATGTGGCGGGCGTCGGGCCGCGGATGCACCGTGATGCCGTGCGCGCCGGCGGCCAGGCAGGCCTGCGCGGCCTTCACCACGCTCGGAATGCCCAGGTGGCGCGTGTTGCGCACCAGGGCGACCTTGTTGAGGTTGACGGACAGCGAGGTGGCGGCGCTGGCGCCGGCTTGGCCCGGAGTGCTCATAGTGCTTGCAGGTCTCTCATCATTTGCCGCGTACGCAGCGTGGACACGCCGCAATGGTAGTTGAGCAGCGCGCGCAACTGGTTGCGCAGGGCACTGTTGCTGCCGGCGTTCATGGTGGCAATTTCACGCAAGGTGGCGGTAAATGGCGCACGGTCGTCCAGCACGGCCTGCAGGGCCTGCCAGTCGGCACCGGCCAGCGCGGCCTCGTCGTCGCCGGCCTCGCGCAGCCCGGCCTCGGGAACGAGGCTGTAGCGCAGCCCGCCGGCGAGCGGCTCCAGCGTCAGGGTCTGGACGTCGAGCGACGGCAGCAGGCCGACCTCGCGCAGCAGCAGCAGCTCGAAAGCACGCAGCGCCGCCGCCTGGGCCGCGGCCTGCGCGCCGCCGTGTTCGCTCGCCAGCACCTGAACGACGCCGGCGTATGCATCGAACAGCGCCTCGTGGGCGTCGTCGCGCGCCAGCAGGCGCAGCAGCAGCTCGTTGACGTAGTAGCCCGACAACAGCGCCTCGCCGGTCGGCATCACGTGCCCGCCCATCCATTCGGCGCCCTTGAGCGTGCGGATCTCGGCGTCTCCCCCGTAGTTGAGCTGCAGCGGCTGCAGCGGCAGCAGCACCGGACGGAAGTTGGAGTTCGGCCGCTTCGCCCCCTTGGCCACGAGCGCGATGCGCCCGTGGTGGCGGGTGAACACTTCGAGGATCAGGCTCGACTCGCTCCAGTCGTAGCGATGGAGGACGTAAGCCGGCTCGTGCGAAACGCGTTGGGTGGCCATGTCAGTGAGCAATCGAGCATCGAGGCTTGATGAGGCCGGCAAATGCCGCGGAACCGGCTTTGCCGGGCCGCTGGCGTTGCCCCCTGCAAGGGGGCCGGCGGCCATGCGAAGCGAGCAAGCCCGGGGATCTGCCTGTTATTCGTAGCCGAACGAGCGGACGCGGGCCTCGTCGTCGGCCCAGCCCGAGCGCACCTTGACCCACAGCTCGAGGAACACCTTGGCGTCGGCCAGCTTCTCGAGCTCGACGCGGGTCTCCATGCCGATGCGCTTGATGCGCTCGCCCTTGTCGCCGATCACCATGGCCTTGTGGCCGTCGCGCTCGACCACGATGGTGGCGGCGATGCGCAGCAGGCGCTTCTGGCCCTTCTTCTGGGGCGGCTCCTCGTCGAACTTGTCGATGACGACGGTGGAGGTGTAGGGCAGCTCGTCGCCTGTCAGGCGGAACAGCTTCTCGCGCACCAGCTCGCCGGCGAGGAACTTCTCGCTGCGGTCGGTCAGCTCGTCCTCATCGTAGAACCAGGGCTGCTCGGGCAGGTATTTCTCGCAGATGCCGAACAGGCGCTCGACGTCCTTCGGATTCTTGGCGGACATCGGCACGAATTCGGCGAACTCGTGCTTCTCCTGCATGCTCTTGAGCCAGGGAGCGATGTCGCCCCGGCGGTGCACGTTGTCGAGCTTGTTGGCCACCAGCACCGTCGGAATGCCCTTGCCGAGCAGCTTCAGCACGCGCTCGTCGGCCTGCGTGAAGCTGCCGGCCTCGACCACGAACAGGATGAGATCCACGTCGCCGACCGCGCCCTGCACGGTCTTGTTGAGCGACTTGTTCAGCGCATTCGCGTGCAGGGTCTGGAAGCCCGGCGTGTCGACGAACACGAACTGCGTGGCGCCCAGCGTGCGCATGCCGGTGATGCGGTGGCGCGTGGTCTGCGCCTTGCGCGAGGTGATGCTGATCTTCTGGCCGACGAGGGCGTTGAGCAGCGTCGACTTGCCCACGTTGGGCTTGCCGACGATGGCGATCAGGCCGCAGTGCTGCGGGCCTTGGGGACCAGCGGCACCCTCGCCGCCTTCGGCGTCTTCGGGTTCCGCTGCGGGATTGATTGCGTCGTTCATTCTGGATTTCACGCGCCGCCGCGTGCCTTGAGCCGGATCAACATGGCCGCCGCGGCAGCCTGCTCGCCGGCGCGGCGCGAGCCGCCGATGCCGCGTTCGCGAAGGCCCAGTTCGGGCACCTCGCACTCGACATCGAAAGTCTGCTTGTGCGCTGCGCCCAGTGTGGCGGCCACGCGGTACACCGGCAGCTTCATTTTGTGACCCTGCAGCCATTCCTGCAATTCGGTCTTCGGGTCCTTGGCCGCCGCCTCCATGCGCGGATTGATCTCGACCGACTCGTAGAGCCGGTGAACCAGCGCCTGGGCGGCGGCGAAGCCGGCGTCGAGGTAGACCGCGCCGATCAGCGCCTCCAGCGCGTCGGCCAGGATCGACGGCCGATTCGGCCCGCCCGACCGGGCCTCGCCCTCGCCGAGCCGCAGCAGCGGCGACAGCGCCAGGCCTACCGCCAGGCGGTGCAGGGTGTCCTGCTTGACGAGATTGGCCCGCACACGCGAGAGGTCGCCCTCGGGCAGCGCCGACAGGCGCTGGTAGAGCAGGTGCGAGACCGCCAGGTTCAGCACCGAGTCGCCCAGGAATTCGAGGCGCTCGTTGTGGTCGGCCGAGAAGCTGCGGTGCGTGAGCGCGAGCTGCAGCAGCCGCGGATCGGAGAAGGTGTGCTGCAGGCGCGCCTGCAACGCGGCCAGGCTGCCATCCACCTTTTTGGGTGCCGTGTTCAGCGGGTTTCGCCCTTGTACTTGAGCGTGAGGTAGGCCGGGCCGAAGAGCGGGATCTCGCGCTCGTACGAGTACGAAACCACCACCTTGTCACCGACCTTCTTGATGTCGAGGTCCTTGCCGCTGACCGACTTGAAGTCGTCGATGGCCTGGGCGCGATCGAAGATGGCGCGCACCTCGGGCACCGTCGTGCCTTCCTTGGCCTTGTTGGCGGCCTTGTCGATGGCCTGCCACTCGATCAGCGTCGGGATGACCTGGGCGATCACCACGCCCAGGCAGCCGAGCACGGCCGCGACGAACACCAAGCCGATGAACGAAATGCCGCGCTGCCGCGCGGCGCTGCTGCGAACGGACCGATGTGCTCTCATGCCCTCATACCCCTCGAACGGTGCTTGCAGTTGATTGGAATGCTTTTTTATTGAAACGGACCGATGCGTCCCAGGTCACCGAAGTTCATCCAGACGAAGAAGGCCCTGCCCACGATGTTCTTGTCCGGCACGAAGCCCCAGAAACGCGAATCGGCCGAATTATCGCGGTTGTCGCCCATCATGAAATAGTTGCCTGGGGGCACCTTGCAGACCACGCCTTCGACCGAATAGCGGCAGTTCTCGCGGAACGGGAAGTCGCTGGCGCCGGGCACGAACGCCGGGGAGGCGTCGTCGTTGAGGATCTTGTGCTGCTTGCCGCCCAGGTTCTCGTCGAACTGCTTGAGCAGGCGCATCGATTCGCCGTCCAGGTAGTCGGCGGCGGCCACCTTGGAGACCGGCTGGCCGTTGATCGTGAGCTTCTTGTTCAGGTAGGCCACTTCGTCGCCGGGAATGCCGACCACGCGCTTGATGTAGTCCATGCTCGGCTTGGGCGGGTAGCGGAACACCACCACGTCGCCGCGCGCCAGCGGCGTGCCTTCGGTGATCTTGGTGTTGATGACCGGCAGGCGCAGGCCGTAGGTGAACTTGTTGACCAGGATCAGGTCGCCGGTCAGCAGCGTGGGCATCATCGAGCCCGACGGGATCTTGAAAGGCTCGTAGAGGAACGAGCGCAGCAGGAACACCACCAGGATCACCGGGAACAGGCCGGCGGTCCAGTCGAGCCACCAGGGCTGCATCAGCAGCCGCTCGCTCGCCTTGGCATCCACCGTGTCGACCTGGTTGATGCCCTGCCCCGCCAGACGCGCGTTGCGCTCGGCCAGCGAGGCCTCGAGCCTGGCGGCGGCCTGCTCGCGCCGCGGCAGGAAGTAGAAGCGCTCGGCCAGCCAGTAGAGGCCGGTGACCACCGTCGCCAGGAACAGCAGCAAGGCGAAATTGCCCTCGATCACGTTGAAGTACCAGGCGCCGACATAGCCGGCGAAGGCCGCGAGGACCAGGGAGGTGATGAATGCCATTTTTCGATCAGTCTTCGACTTGCAGGATCGCGAGGAAGGCCTCTTGCGGGACCTCGACAGAGCCGATCTGCTTCATTCTTTTCTTGCCCGCCTTCTGCTTCTCGAGCAGCTTCTTCTTGCGGGTGATGTCGCCGCCGTAGCACTTCGCCAGGACGTTCTTGCGAAGGGCCTTGATTGTCTCACGCGCAATGATGTTGGCCCCGATGGCCGCCTGGATCGCGACGTCGTACATCTGGCGCGAGATGATCTCGCGCATCTTCGCGACCACCGCCCGGCCGCGGAACTGCGACTGGCTGCGGTGCACGATGATCGACAGCGCGTCGACCTTGTCGCCGTTGAGCAGGATGTCGACCTTCACCACGTCGGAAGCGCGGTACTCCTTGAACTCGTAGTCCATCGAGGCGTAGCCGCGGCTCACCGATTTGAGCTTGTCGAAGAAGTCGAGCACGATCTCGCCGAGCGGCATCTCGTAGGTCAGCATGACCTGGCGGCCGTGGTAGGCCATGTTGATCTGCACGCCGCGCTTCTGGTTGGCCAGCGTCATCACCGGGCCGACGTAGTCCTGCGGCATGTACAGATGCACGGTGACGATCGGCTCGCGGATCTCGGCCATTCGGCCGATGTCGGGCATCTTGGACGGGTTCTCGACCATGATGACCTCGCCGTCGTTCTTGAGCACCTGGTAGACCACGCTCGGCGCGGTCGTGATCAGGTCCTGGTCGAACTCGCGCTCCAGGCGCTCCTGCACGATCTCCATGTGCAGCAGGCCCAGGAAGCCGCAGCGGAAGCCGAAGCCCAGCGCCTGGCTGACCTCGGGCTCGTAGTGCAGCGAGGCGTCGTTGAGCTTGAGCTTCTCGAGCGCATCGCGCAGCGAGTCGTACTCGCTGGCCTCGGTCGGGTAGAGCCCGGCAAACACCTGCGGCTGGATTTCCTTGAAGCCCGGCAGCGGCTCGGTGGCGGTGAAGGCCGCACCGCCGGTGCCGCCCTTGATCAGCGTGACGGTGTCGCCGACCTTGGCTGCCTGCAATTCCTTGATGCCCGCGATGATGTAGCCCACCTCGCCGGCCTCGAGCGCTTCGCGCGGCTCGTTGGCGGGCGTGAAGACGCCGAGGTTGTCGGCGTTGTAGCTCGCGCCTGTCGCCATCATCTTGATGCGGTCGCCCTTGGCGAGGCGGCCGTCGACCACGCGCACCAGCATCACGACGCCGACGTAGGCGTCGAACCAGCTGTCGATGATCATCGCGCGCAGTGCGCCCTCCGGATTGCCGCGCGGCGGCGGCACCTTGGCGACGATCGCTTCCAGGATCTCGTCGATGCCCATGCCGGTCTTGGCAGAGCACGGGATCGCGTCGCTCGCATCGATGCCGATCACGTCCTCGATCTCCGCCTTCGCGGTCTCGGGGTCGGCCTGCGGCAGGTCCATCTTGTTGAGCACCGGCACCACCTCGACGCCGAGGTCGAGCGCGGTATAGCAGTTGGCCACCGTCTGCGCCTCGACGCCCTGCGAAGCATCGACGACGAGCAGTGCGCCTTCGCACGCCGAGAGCGAGCGGCTCACTTCATACGAGAAGTCGACGTGGCCCGGCGTGTCGATCAGATTGAGGTTGTAGACCTTGCCGTCGAGCGCCTTGTAGTGCAGCGCAGCCGTCTGCGCCTTGATGGTTATCCCACGCTCCTTTTCGATGTCCATCGAGTCAAGGACCTGCGCTTCCATGTCGCGCTCGGCGAGGCCGCCGCAACGTTGGATCAAACGGTCTGCGAGCGTCGACTTGCCATGGTCGATGTGCGCAATGATCGAAAAATTTCTGATGTGATTCATCAACGGGAACGCTTAAGTACTTGAATTGGCTCGTACGCAGAGTGCTACAGGCAAGAAAAAAGGGCGCGTCTTCTGGAGACGCGCCCTGAACCAACAAGCAATGGCAACTGCAGTAGTTGGAGCTTCATTGTAGGCAAAAAGGGAAGCGCGTACATCCGGGAACGGGGTCCAAAAGGGTCGTTGCAGGTCCACAACATCAAAGATACGAACAGGTTATCCACAGGATCGGTGAAGCAGTTACTGAACAACTTGTGGGCGATCTGTGGAGCACCGGTGGACTGCCATCTGACATCTCGCATGGTGGAGGTCAGGGCATTCCTTATGCGCCGACCAGCCGCCGAGAGCGTCCTATTCTACCGAAATCCGTCCTTAGCCCTTTTGAAAGTTAGTGAATACCAACTAAAAATGAAGTTTTCAGCCGCCGAGATTTTTTTGGAGGCCGGCGCCGGAACGTCGTAAACACCTCAAAAAAACGGCCCCAAACCCGACTGGCGGGTGGGGCCACTTGACGCGAGACCCGGATCAGCGTGCCTGACGGATCAGCGCGTACTGCGCCCAGTCGCCGCGGCGGAACAGCACGCTCAGCGGCTTGCTCTTGTCGGACTTGCCAAGCGCCGACTCGAATTCGCGTGCATTCGACACCTCGACATTGCCGACCGCCATGATGATGTCGCCCTCGCGCAGACCTGCGCGAGCCGCGGCGTCGTTGGCGGCATCGACCCTCACGCCGCCCTTGAGCTTCAGCTCCTTCTTCTGCGCATCGGTGAGATCGCTCACGGCCAGGCCCAACGACTTGGCGGCGGCCGACGCCGGCGGCTTCTGCGCGGGCTCCTCGCGGTCGCTCGCGCGCTTGCTGGGCTTGTCGGGCTCGACCTCGGCAATGGTCACGCTGAGATCGCGCGAGGCACCGCGGCGGAACACGGTGAGCGTGCTCTTCGTGCCCGGCTTGGTGTTGCCCACCAGGCGAGGCAGGTCGCTCGGCTTCTCGATCGCCTTGCCGTCGAACTTGGTGATGACGTCGCCCGGCTCCACGCCGGCCTTCTCGCCGGGCGAACCCGCCTCGACGCCGCGCACCAGCGCACCCTGCGGCTTGCCCAGGCCGATGGCTTCGGCCACGTCCTTGGTGACCTGGTCGATCTGCACGCCGATGCGGCCACGCGAAACGCGGCCTGTGGTGCGCAGCTGGTCGCTCACGCGGATCGCCTCGTCGATCGGGATCGAGAACGAGATGCCCATGAAGCCGCCCGAGCGCGAGTAGATCTGGCTGTTGATGCCCACCACCTCGCCACGCATGTTGATCAGCGGGCCGCCCGAGTTGCCGGGGTTGATGGCCACGTCGGTCTGGATGAACGGCAGGTACTCGCCCGTGTCGCGCTGCTTGGCACTCACGATGCCTGCGGTGACGGTGTTCTCGAGTCCGAAGGGCGAGCCGATGGCCATGACCCACTCGCCCACGCGCAGCTTGGAGATGTCGCCGACCTTCACCGCCGGCAGGCCGGTCGCCTCGATCTTCACGACGGCGACGTCGGTGCGCTTGTCGGCCCCGACGATCTTGGCCTTGAACTCCCGCTTGTCGGGCAGCGTGACCAGCACCTCAGAGGCGTCCTCGACGACGTGCGCGTTGGTCATCACGTAGCCGTCGGGGGTCAGGATGAAGCCGGAGCCCACACCACGCGGGCGCTCTTCCTCCTGCGGCTGCGGACGGTTCTGACGCGGCCCCTGGCGCGGCACGCCGGGCAGCGGCTGGCCGAAGAAGCGGCGGAAGAACTCCTGCATTTCCTCGTCCATCTCGCCGTTGCCGCCACGCTGCACCACCTTCTCCACCGTGCGGATGTTGACGACGGACGGACCGACCTGGTCGACCAGGTCGGTGAAATCGGGCAGCGTGCGCGTCTGCGCGTGAACCGGCTCGACGGGAAGGAAGGTGGCGCTGGCAGTCAACGCGAGCGCGCAAGCCATCAGGCCGGAACGAAACTTGTGTCCCTCGACTTTGAAGATCATCGGCTTTCTTTCAAAAGAACAGAGCGGCGAAAAAAGTCTATGAGTCTGCGTCGCAAGCTTGGTTCAGCGCAATTGGCCGCAATTGGCGCTTCCAAGGCTGGTCCTCAGCGCGTGCGCGCGAGGCTTTGCGCGAATGCGTTGAGCGTCTGCTGAGGCACCTCGCCGACCGCGGTCAGCCACCAGTCGCTCGCAGGCTCGGGCAGGCGGCGGCGGATCGCATTGGTCGCACCGATGGTCAGCACGCCATCGCGCGGCGAGCGCGCCGGATCGTAGCGTTCGATGAAGAGCGACACGGAGGCCAGGCCGTCAGAGAAGATCCACTGGACAGTGGCCGCGTCCTGCTGCTTCGCCTTGCCGCTGCCGTCGTCTCCCGCGACCGGACGGCGGAAGAAGCTTCGGGGCTTGAAGCCGGCCACGGGCGTGCGAAGGGTCCAGCCTTCGTCCTGCGCATTGCTGCGCTCGAGCTCGAGCTTCTCGACGCGGTAGCCGGCGGTGTTGGACATCATCTGCGCGAGCGCCTGGGCCTTCACCGGCGCGTCGAGCTGAAGCTCCGAGAAGGCCGACTGCTCCACCACGCGCGATTCGCTGTCGACGGTCTGCAGCTTCACGACGAGCCCCGAGCGGCGCTCGCTCCAGATGCGATAGCCGAAGCGCAGCCCGTCGTGCGGCACGAGCTGAACCACGTCGGCATCGAAGCCTGCAACGCGGTCCTTGCCGATCGCGCGCACGTCGTAGAACTCGCCGATCGAGGAATCGGGCTTGTCCGGCAGGTTCGGGAAGAGATCGAGGTTCTCGCGCTTCTCGACCTTCACCACCTTCGCCTCCGGCAGGAAGGTCATCACGTTGCGATTGCGCCGGAAGGTCGAACGCGGTGGCCCCGTCAGCGCTTCGATGCGCTCGATCTGGTGTTCGCCGTCGCGCACGTGCCAGATGCGCGCGCTCGACAGATCGCCACCCGGCGCCGACACGACGAAGGTGCCCACGTAGTTGCGCTGGCGGGCGCCGGCATGCATGCGCTGCAGCCACTCGGTCACGCTCATCGCCGGTGGTTCGTCCGTCTGCGCCGTCGCCGCACTCTTCGCGTTAGCGGCACCCGAGCGGGTCTGCGCGGTGGCTGCCTGCGCCAGGCAGAAAGCGGCAAAGACAAGCACGAAGGCGCGCGCGGAGAACGGCATCGAAACGGTCATTAGGGGCAGCTAGCTACAGGTGCTCGCGCCGATCAGCGCGTGGGGCCCTCGAAAGTGGCATTGCGCAGGAAACCGGAAGGCATCTGCGAAGCGCCGCCGGCCTGCTGGTGCGCTTCGAGGAGCTGATCGAGGCGCGGATCGCGCAGCATGACCTGAGGGCTGCCGTTGCCGACGATCACGCGGGTCGGCGTCAGCGTGCTGCCGACGGCTTGAGGGCCATTGACTGCGGCCGCAGCCAGCACCGAGTTCACGGCCGGGGCGGGCTGCTGTTGTTGCTGCTGGACCGAGGCCAGCTGCGCGCCCGCACCACCTTGCTGCGGCACGGCAGAACCGTTGCCGACCAGCGTCCAGCTGATGGCGGCCACGGCCATGAGCGACGCGGCGCCGGCCACGAGCTTCCAGCGGAACACCGGCTCATTGGCGGCTTCAGCCCTGCGCTGCACCGGCATCGCCACCGGCACGGCGACGGTTTCGGGCACGGGAGCCATCATCACCGGCTCCGCCGCCAGCCGCTGCTGGAAGCGCGCCAGGAAGGCGGAGGTGTCGCTGCACGGCGAATGCGAACCGGAGCGCAGCACGTCGCCCACCACGTGGTACGCCTGCCATGCCGCCCGCGACTCGCCTTCGGCGCTGAGCGCCTCGATCGCCTGTGCGAAGGCCTCGCCCTGCAAATGACCATCCGCAAGCGCGGACACCTGTTCGCGAACCGTGATCGTCTGATTCATTTCATTCACCTGCTTACTACCAACGCTTGCCGGACTGGTTGTCCAGCAACGGCTTGACCCTGGCCGAAATGGCCTCGCGCGCCCGGAAAATCCGCGAACGCACCGTGCCGATGGGGCAATCCATGACCTCGGCAATCTCTTCGTAACTCATGCCCTCGATCTCGCGCAACGTGACCGCCTGCCGCAGTTCGGCCGGCAGGGCTTCCATGGCTGCCTCGACGGCGCTGGCGATTTCGTTCGCCGCCATGACCGATTCGGGGGTTTCGTCGCTGGTTGGTTCGTTTCCGGGACGGTAAGTTTCATCCTCGTCCTCGGAAGAAGGCCTCAGGGCCGCTTCGGAAACGGTGGGATCGCGCTTCATGTCCACCAGCGCCTTCTTGGCGGTGTTCACGGCGATCCGGTAGAGCCAGGTGTAGAACTGCGCCTCGCCACGGAACTGATGCAGCGCGCGGTACGCCCGGATGAAGGTTTCCTGCGCGATGTCCTCGACCAGGTCGACGTCGCGCACCATCCGGCCGATCAGGCGCTCGATGCGGCGCTGGTACTTGATGACCAGCAGCTCGAAGGCCTTCTGGTCTCCAGCGACGGTGCGCTGGACAAGCTGGAAGTCGACATCGCCCGGACGCGGCGCCACGGCGGGCGCGTCTGTCAGGCCGGAATCCGGCGGCACGGGCGGGGAAGTGGTCATCGACGAAGGTTCAGGGCGCGTCGGCCGGAGCTGTCGCGCGCCAGGGTTCGGCAGCGGAGGCCGCGGACGGGGCGCGCGAATATACCGCGCGGCGCAGGTCGCGCCAGCGCTCGGGCATGGCCCGATGCTCGATCCATATCCAGCGCCGCGCTCGTCCTGGTTCGCTCAGGCACAGCAGCATCAGCGACTGGAAGTCGAGCGCCACGGACGCCCGAGCGGCATGCACCCCGCGGGAGGCCGGGCCGCCCGTCAGCGACCAGTAAAGGCCATCGAAATGCAGGACGCCCGCGCCCTCCTGCCGCAGACCGAAGCCCGCGGCGACGCCTGCGAACAGCACACTGGCGACCAGCAGGACGTGGCGCCATCCGGCGCTATCGAAGAGATAGCAGGACGCGCCCGCGCAGAGGGCGCCCAGCGCCCAGAGAACGACAAGAATCCGGGTTGCGCCACGCGAGCGCCCCACCGGATAGGTCACCGACGGCGCGCCGTGCATGACAGAGCGACGTTCAAGCGCGCTTGAACACCAGCGTGCCGTTGGTGCCGCCGAAGCCGAAGTTGTTCTTGACCGCGACATCGATCTTCAGATCGCGCGCCTCGTTGGCGCAGTAGTCGAGATCGCACTCCGGATCCTGGTTGAAGATGTTGATGGTCGGCGGGCTCTTCTGCTCGTGCAGCGCCATCACGGTGAACACCGACTCGATGCCGCCCGCGCCGCCCAGCAGGTGGCCGGTCATGGACTTGGTCGAGTTGACGACGAGCTTCTTCGCGTGATCGCCGAAGGCCAGCTTGACCGCATTGGTCTCGTTGACGTCGCCGATCTGCGTCGAAGTGCCGTGCGCGTTCAGGTACTGCACCTGGTCGGCATTGACGCCCGCGTTCGACAGCGCCATGGCCATCGAGCGACGGGGCCCGTCGACGTCGGGGGCGGTCATGTGATACGCGTCGCCCGTCAGGCCGAAGCCCGCGACCTCTGCATAGATCTTGGCGCCGCGCGCCTTGGCGTGTTCGTACTCCTCGAGCACCAGCACGCCGGCGCCCTCGCCCAGCACGAAGCCGTCGCGGTCCTTGTCCCACGGACGCGATGCCGTCGCCGGATCGTCGTTGCGGGTGCTCAGCGCGCGGGGCGCCGTGAAGCCGCCGATGCCCAGCGGGGAGATCGTCGACTCCGCACCGCCAGCGATCATCACGTCGGCGTCGCCGTACTCGATCATGCGAGCGGACGTGCCGATCGCGTGCAGACCTGTGGTGCAGGCTGTCACGACCGCGATGTTCGGGCCCTTGAAGCCGTACTTGATCGAGACGTGACCCGAGATCATGTTGATGATCGAGGCCGGCACGAAGAACGGCGACACGCGGCGCGGGCCGCGGTTCATCAGTTCACCGTGCGTTTCCTCGATCATCGGCAGGCCGCCGATGCCGGAGCCGATGTTGCAGCCGATGCGCACGGCCTGCTCATAGGAGAGCGCTTCGCCGGTCGGCAGTCCGCTATCCTGCACCGCCTGGATGGCGGCAGCGAGCCCCAGGTGAATGAAGCGGTCCATGTGACGCGCTTCCTTCTCCGAGATGTATTGGGTGATGTCGAAACCCTTGACCTCACCTGCGAACTTGCAGGCGAAGGCGCTTGCATCGAACGCGGTGATGTTCGCAATGCCCGACTTCCCGGCCAACAGGTTGGCCCAGGATTCGGCAACGGTGTTTCCGACAGGAGCGATGCAACCGAGTCCGGTAACGACGACGCGGCGTTTGGTCATGCCGGCAAACCTTTCTGAAAGCGCTGAACAGTTGCCTGCCGGCGCGTGCGGTTCAAGAAAAAGCCGCCGGCCGCAGTTCCAATGTTGTCAGCTGGCCGATCAGGCCTTTTGATTCTTGGTGGCGTAGTCGACGGCGTTTTGCACCGTGGTGATCTTCTCGGCGTCTTCGTCGGGAATTTCGATGCCGAATTCGTCTTCGAGTGCCATCACGAGTTCGACCGTGTCGAGAGAGTCGGCGCCGAGGTCGGCCACGAAAGCCTTTTCGTTCGTCACCTGGGACTCTTCCACGCCGAGTTGCTCGGCGATGATTTTCTTGACACGTGCTTCGATATCGCTCATTTGGTTCCCTCTGAGGGTTGTAGGTAATCGGTGGATTTTAGCCGGGCGCATTGTGGCATTTGCCGTGCCCCCGGGACGGAGAAAACTTGCGCCTTGCGGCTACATGTGCATGCCGCCGTTGACGTGCAGCTCCTGCCCCGTGACGTAGGACGCCTGGGGCGATGCGAGGTACGCCACTGCGTGCGCGATGTCGGCCGGCTTGCCCAGATGTCCCAGCGGGATCTGCTGGAGCAGCGCCTGTTGCTGGGCTTCGGGGAGGCTGGCCGTCATGTCGGTCTCGATGAAACCAGGAGCGACGCAGTTGACGGTGATGTTGCGGCTGCCCAGTTCACGGGCGAGCGCGCGGGTCATGCCTGCCACGCCTGCCTTGGCGGCCGCGTAGTTGGCCTGCCCGGCATTGCCGGAGGCGCCCACCACGCTGGTGATGCTGATGATGCGGCCATAGCGCTGCTTCATCATCGGACGGATCACCGCGCGCGACAGCGAGAAAACCGCCTTGAGATTGGTGTCGAGCACCGCATCCCAGTCGCTGTCCTTCATGCGCATGGCGAGCGTGTCGCGGGTGATGCCGGCGTTGTTCACCAGCACGTGGATGGCACCGTAGGCCTTCACGATCTCGTCGATCAGGGCCTCGACGGCCGCGCCGTCGTTGACGTCGAGCGCACGGCCGCGGCCGTCGTAGGCGCTCAGGGCCGCGGTGATCTTGGCCGCGCCGTCGTCGGTGGTGCCGGTGCCCACGACCTTGAGGCCGCGCTGGGCCAGCTCCAGCGCGATGGCCGCGCCGATGCCGCGCGTCGCGCCGGTGACCAGGGCTACCTGCCCTTCGAATTTGGGAATGCTCATAGGAAAAGAGTGGAGAGCCGTGGCGCCGTCAGCCGGCGAGCGATTGTCGGGTGTCCGCGAGCGTCGCCGGGTCGTACACCGACGCGGCTTCCAGATCGGGGGCGATGCGCTTCACCATGCCGGCCAGCACCTTGCCGGGGCCGCACTCGATGATGGCGGCTACGCCGCGCAGTTTCAAGGCCTGCACGCATTCGACCCAGCGCACCGGGCCGGCGGCCTGGCGCACCAGGGCGTCGCGGATGCGGTCGGCGTCGGTCTCGATGGCGACGTCGATGTTGTTCAGCACCGGAATCTGAGGCGCGGCCAGCGTGGTCGAGGCCAGTTTCTCGCGCAACGCCTCCGCCGCGGGCCTCATCAGGCTCGAATGGAATGGCGCGGACACGGGAAGCAGCAGCGCGCGCTTGGCGCCATTGGCCTTCAACAGTTCGCAGGCCTTGTCCACGGCAGCCTTGCTTCCGGCGATCACCGTCTGCACGGGGTCGTTGAAGTTCACCGCCTCGACGACTTCCGCACTGCCGGCACCGAAGCTCGCCGTGGCTTCCGCGCAGCCCGCCACCACCTTGCCCGACTCCATGCCGAGCACTGCAGCCATCGCCCCGACGCCCACAGGCACCGCCTGCTGCATCGCCTGGGCACGGAAGCGCACGAGCGGCGCGGCCTGTGCGAGCGTCAACACGCCGGAAGCCACCAGCGCCGAATACTCGCCGAGCGAATGACCCGCCACGACCGAGGGCTTTGCGCCGCCTTCGGCCAGCCATGCGCGCCACGCGGCAATGCCAGCCACCAGCATCACCGGCTGGGTGTTGGTGGTGAGCGCCAGTTCTTCCTTGGGACCGTTCTTGATCAGACCGCCGACGTCTTCGCCGAGGGCATCGGACGCCTCGCGCAGCGTTTCGGCCACGGCCGGATGGTCGCCCCAGGCGTCCAGCATGCCGACTGCCTGCGAGCCCTGGCCCGGAAAGACAAATGCAAAGGATTTCATTGTTTTACGCGTCGTGTCGCATCGCGGGCGCCTGCGAAGGCTCCGCGACGCACCAGCAATAACTTACAGATTCAACAGCACCGCACCCCAGGTGAAGCCGCCGCCCACGCCTTCGAGCATGAGCGTCTCACCCTTCTTCACCTTGCCCGAGCGCACGGCTTCATCGAGCGCCAGCGGAATCGAGGCGGCGGAAGTGTTGCCGTGCTCGTTGACCGTGACGATCAGTTTCTCGCGCGGGAGCTTCAGCTTCTTCGCCGTGCCTTCCATGATGCGGATGTTGGCCTGATGCGGGATGAGCCAGTCGATGTCGGTGTCGGCCTTGCCGGCCTTTTCCAGCGTGGCACGCGCCGCTTCCTCGAGCACGCGCACCGCGAGCTTGAAGACGGCCTGGCCGTCCATGTGCAGCAGCGGTGTGCCCAGCACATTGCCGCCCGACACATGGCCCGGCACGCAAAGAATGCCGACGTGCTTGCCGTCCGCGTGCAGGTCGCTGGCCAGGATGCCGGGCTCTTCGCTGGCCTCGAGCACCACCGCGCCCGCGCCATCGCCGAACAGCACGCAGGTCGTGCGGTCGTTGAAATCCAGGATGCGGGAGAACACTTCGGCGCCCACCACCAGAGCACAGCGCGCGGTGCCGGTGCGGATCATCGCGTCGGCGACGGTCAGTGCGTAGACGAAGCCGCTGCAGACCGCCTGGACGTCGAACGCCGGGCAGCCGGCGATGCCGAGCTTGTTCTGCAGGATGGCTGCCGACGACGGGAACACCATGTCGGGCGTGGACGTGGCGACGATGATCAGGTCGACGTCGCCGGCCTTGCGCCCTGCCGCTTCCAGCGCATGCCTAGCGGCATGCAGGCCGAGATCGCTGCTGGTGACATCCGGCGCGGCGAAATGCCGGGCGTGAATGCCGGTGCGCTCGACGATCCACTGGTCGGAGGTTTCTATGCCTCGCGTCGCCAGATCCTTGGCGAGGTCGTCATTGGTCACGCGGCGTGGAGGCAGATAGCTGCCGGTGCCGGTAATGCGTGAATAAGGAGTCATCAAACGTGAAGGGCCGTCGCGTCGACCGGCGCCGCCGGTTCCTGCCGCGCGAGCAAAGGCGCGGCGTGGGCGATGCGGGCCCGAACGCGATCGAGCAGGTTGTTGCGAGCGGCATCATAAGCGCGATCCAGCGCATGGCCGAAAGCCACCTCGTCAGCCGAGCCATGACTCTTGAAGACCAGCCCGCGCAGCCCCAGAAGAGCCGCACCGTTGTAGCGACGATGATCCAGACGACTTTTGAACGCTTTTAGCACCGGATAAGCAACAATTGCCGCGAGCTTGGTGAAAACGCTGCGCGAGAATTCGACGCGGATGAACTCACCGATCATCGAAGCCACGCCCTCGCTGGCCTTCAACGCCACATTTCCGACGAAACCGTCGCAAACGACGATATCGGTCGTGCCCTTGAAGATATCGTTGCCTTCCACGTTGCCGTAGAAGTTCAAATCCTTGGAGTTGGCAGCCGTACGCAGCAGTTGGCTTGCTTTTTTGATGGTTTCGCTACCCTTGATCGCTTCCTCGCCGATATTGAGGAGGCCGACCGAAGGTGCCTCATTGCCGGTCAACGCCGACACCAGCGCCGAGCCGAGAACGGCGAACTGGAGCAGGTCTTCGGCGTCGCAATCGACGTTCGCGCCCAGGTCGAGCACCGTCGTCGCTCCGCCCTTGGCATTGGGCAGTTGGGGAGCGATCGCCGGGCGATCGATGCCTTCGAGCGTCTTGAGCAGGTAGCGGGCGATGGCCATCAGTGCGCCGGTATTTCCGGCGGACACGGCGGCCTGGGCAGCACCGTCCTTGACCTGCTGGATCGCGACGCGCATCGAAGAATCCTTCTTCTTGCGCAGGGCGATTTCGACCGGATCGTCCATGCCCACGACCTCGCTGGCGGCGACGATTCGAGCACGCGGGTGCGCGGCGAAGCCCGCCAGCGCGGCCGGCGCGCCGACGAGCAGCAACGAGGCGTCGCTGTGCCGCTCGAGGAACGCACGGCAGGCCGCGAGCGTGACGCGCGGCCCATGATCACCTCCCATGCAATCCACGGCGAGCGTGATCGCGGAAGGCGCAGCGGTATTTTCGGGAAAAGAAGGCGTAGCCATCAAAACAAAGGCCCGACGCTACGGGAAAAGTAGCTTCGGGCCTTGGCCTTGGGATGCGAGATCAGGCTTCGGACTTGTTCTTGAGCACCTGGCGGCCACGGTAGAAACCGTTGGGGCTGATGTGGTGGCGCAGGTGGGTTTCGCCGGTGGTCGGCTCCACGGCGATGCCGGGCACGACCAGTGCGTTGTGGGAACGGTGCATGCCGCGCTTGGAAGGCGACTTCTTGTTTTGCTGGACGGCCATGATGGCTCCTGGACTGTTAGGTTGGTGATTGGATGCGGGCTCAAGCGGTGGCAATAGACGAACCCTGCAAAACCCGGCGGCATGTATGGAATGCCCCTGCTGGCGTTTCGTGTATCGCTGCTCACGGCGGCGCGCGCGAAGCCCATGATTATAGCCCAGCCTGAGGCAAAGAGCTACTTTCCCTCTTCCGGCTTGCGCGAACGCAACGCGCCGAGCACGGCAAAGGGGTTCGGCTTGGCCTCCTCGGCCGCCTTGAAATCCTCGTCGCTGGACGAAAGCCGCACCGGCGTGGGGCAGACGTCGTGGGCCGGCATGACGGGAATCTCCATCAGAAGCTCATCCTCGATCAGGGTGTGCAAGTCGAAATCCCGGCTCACGACCAGCAGGTCTTCCTCGGATTCCTCATCCTCAGCCTCGGCGACGTCCTCGTTCGGCACGAAGCGGAACCAGCGGTCCACCGCGAGCGTGGTGTCGACCGGCGACAGGCAGCGCTGGCAGACCAGCGGCACGACGGCCTCCGCTTCCAGGTGCATCCATGGCACCGGCTTGCCGTCCGCACCGGGGCGTTCTTCGCCGTGAGCCGTCCAGTTCACCACCGCGTCGGGTGCTGGGACGGCCAGTTCGGCGACCAGGCGCTCGTACTTCGGCACAGGATCGGCGGCTTCCAGCGTGGCTCCTGCTGCGGCGAAACCGGGCACATTGAGCCGTTCGGGGGCGAATTCTCTCTTCATCTGCTCCAGTCTAGCGCGCCGGCCGCCCTGTCGACATGGGGGTCGTCCGGCATGCGTCGGGGTTTCGGGCGCCTCACGCACAATCGTCGACATGCAACGCACCGTGATCCTCGCCTCCACCTCGCGCTACCGCCGCGAATTGCTCACCCGCCTGCGCCTGCCTTTCGACGTGCACTCGCCGGAAGTGGACGAAACACCCCTGCCCGGCGAAACGCCCCACGACCTGGCCGTCCGCCTCGCGCTCGAGAAGGCCAATGCCGTCGCCGCCCGCTTTCCTGAAGCCGTCGTCATCGGCTCCGACCAGGTGGCCGACCTCGCCGGCGAAGCGCTCGGCAAGCCCGGCGACCACGCCCGGGCCACCGCCCAGCTGCGCCGCATGCGCGGCCAGACGCTGATCTTCCAGACGGCCGTGGCCGTCGTCTGCAAGGCAACGGGCTTCGTCCAGCGCGACATCGCCCCCGTGCGCGTGGTGTTCCGCGACCTCGGCGATGCCGCCATCGAGCAATACCTGCAGGCCGAACAGCCCTACGACTGCGCCGGCAGCGCCAAGAGCGAAGGCCTGGGCATCGCGCTGCTGGACGCCATCGACAGCGACGACCCCACCGCGCTGGTCGGCCTGCCGCTGATAAGAACATGCCGGATGCTGCGCGCCGCGGGGGTCGATCTCCTATGACGCAGAAGGAACAAGGCAAGCTCTACCTCGTCCCCGCGCCGCTCGATTTCGGCTGCGAAGCGCAGGCACCGCTGCAGGACGCCCTGCCGCTGGGCACCCTCCAGACGGCCGCCGGCATCACGCACTGGATCTGCGAGAACGCGAAATCCGCGCGCGCCTACCTCAAGCGCATCGACGCCGTCGCGCCACTCGCCGCTCCGCTGCAGGCGCAGAACATCCAGGAATTGCCGCGCGAAGTGCACAAGAAAGGCGATCATGCCGGCCAGTTCGACGCCCGACCGCTGCTCGCCGCCGCCCTCGAAGGCCACGACATCGGCCTGATGAGCGAGGCTGGCATGCCGGCGGTGGCCGACCCGGGCTCGTCGGTGGCGCGCGCCGCGCACGACCTCGGCCTTGCCGTGGTGCCCCTGACCGGCCCCGTCTCGCTGCTGCTGGCGCTGGCCGCGAGCGGGCTCAACGGCCAGAACTTCGCCTTCGTGGGCTATCTGCCGCAGGACGCAGGCGAGCGCCAGGCCCGCATCCGCGAACTGGAGGCGCTGGCGCTCAAGTCGGGCCAGACGCAGCTCTTCATCGAAACGCCCTATCGCAACGCCGCGCTGCTGCAGGCGCTGGTGCAGACGCTGCAGCACAACACCCGCCTCGCCGTCGCGCGGGGCCTGACGCTTGCCAACGCCCAAGTGCGCAGCGAGACGGTCAAGTCCTGGCGCGCCGCGAAGCTCCAGCCCACGACAGACGAACGCCTGCCCGCCGTGTTCGCGATCGGCCGCTGACCATGGCGGCCATCACTTCAGCCACGCGCTGGGCATCGCGCGCGCAGTTCTTCGCCGCCGGCTTCATCTTCGCGACCTGGGGCGTGCACGTGCCCACGGTCAAGGCGCACTACGGCATCGACGAGGCCCAGCTCGGCCTGGCGATGCTCGCGGCCGGCGCTGGCGCCATGTTCGGCCTGACCAGCGCGGGCCGCTGGATCGGCCGCCACGGCCCGCGCCGCATGGCCGGCCTCTGCGGCGTCGTCTATGCGCTGCTGCTGGCCGGCCTGATCGCCATGCCGGGCTACGCGGCGCTGCTGGTGCTGCTGGCCGCATTCGGCCTGGTGACGAGCGTGTTCGACGTGTCCATCAACACCGAGGCCGCGCAGCTCGAACTGCATGGCGGCACGCCACTGATGAGCGGCATGCACGGCATGTTCAGCCTCGGCGGCATGGCCGGCGCGGCGAGCGGCAGCGCGGCGCTGGCGGCCGGGCTCGGCGCGCAGGCGCACCTGCTGGTGGTCTCGGCCGCGATGACGGCGCTGGTCGCAGTGGCTGCCACCCGCATGCTGCCCCGGCCCGCCACCAGTGACGCCGCGGAAGCTGATCACGGGTTCCTGCTGCCCCGCGGCACGCTCGCGGTGCTGGGCGTGCTTGCCGCACTGGGCCTGATCGCCGAGGGCGCGATCTACGACTGGAGCGTGCTCTACATGCAGCAGGAGATCGGCAGCCCGCAGCAGCAGGCCGCACTGGCCTACGCGAGCTTCTCGGCGGCGATGGCGGCCGCGCGCTTCGGCGGCGACGCGATGCGCGCACGCTTCGCGCCGCATGTGCTGCTGCTCGGCAGCGGCCTGCTGGCCGCAGGCGCCATGGCGATGGTGCTGATCACCGACCTGCCGTGGCTGGCGCTCGTCGGCTTCGCCGGCGTGGGGGTGGGCTTTGCCAATGTGGTGCCGATCCTGTTCTCGGCCTCGGCGAAGGTGCCCGGCATCGAGCCGGCACGCGGCATCGCGTCAGTGTCGGCGGTGGCCTATCTGGGGTTCATGGCAGGCCCGGCGGTGATCGGCCTGCTGGCGCGCGCGACCTCGCTGACGGCGGCGCTCTATGTGGTGGTGGTCTTCGCCGCGGCGCTGGCGGCATCGGCGCGCTACACCGCCAGCAGCAAGCACAGCAGCTAAAAGAAGGCTGGATCTTTCGCGAAACACCGGGGAACCGGCTATGCCGGGCCTCCGGTGTCACCCCTGCAAGGATGTTGGCGAAGCGAAACGAAGCGCGCAGCGCCCCGGGGGTTTACCTGAGCACTGGCGTCGTGTGCATCAGTCGCACGGTGGTCTCGGCCATCGCAGCGCCGAACTTCTTGGCCAGCTTCTCGGCCACGTTGTCGCGCCGGGTGTAGTCGATCACCTCCTCGGCCTTGACCACTTCGCGGGCCACGTAGTCGACGTTGCCCAGCTGGTCGGCCAGGCCGTACTCGACGGCCTGCTCGCCGCTCCAGAAGAGGCCGCTGAACAGGCCCGGGGTGTCGAGCTTCAGGCGGTCGCCGCGGCCCGCCTTCACCACATTGATGAACTGGGCGTGGATCTGGTTGAGCATGGTCTGCGCATGCGCGCGCTGCGCGTCGTTCATGGGGCTGAACGGGTCGAGGAAGCCCTTGTTCTCGCCCGCCGTCAGCAGGCGGCGCTCGACGCCGACCTTCTCCATCACGCCGGTGAAGCCGAAGCCGTCCATCAGCACACCGATGCTGCCGACGATGCTGGCCTTGTCGACGTAGATCTTGTCGGCTGCGGCGGCGATGTAGTAGGCGGCCGAGGCGCAGGTCTCCTCGACCACGGCATACACCGGCTTCTTGTACTTGGCCTTCAGGCGCTTGATCTCGTCATTGATGATGCCGGCCTGCACCGGGCTGCCGCCGGGCGAGTTGATCAGCAGGACCACGCCCTTGGCGCCCTCGTCCTCGAAGGCGGTCTTCATCGCGGCGACCACGAACTCGGCACTCGCGTCGCTGCCGTTGGCGATCTCGCCCTTGATCTCGACCACCGCCGTGTGGGCCGAGGTCTTCGCCGTGCTGGGAGTGCTGCGCGAGAACGCAGCCCAGGCCAGGAAGACGAAGAAGGCCAGCCAGGCCAGGCGGGTGAAGGTCTTCCAGCGGCGCGCAGCCTTCTGCTCGTTCAGCGAGGCGAAGGCGAGCTTCTCGAGGGTGGCGCGCTCCCAACCGGGGCGCTGCGTGGGATCTTTGGCCATGTTCGTGGAAGGGGCCCGTTCAAATGGTTCGAACCCCGAGGGTTCGGTTCGGGTCGGGTCGGTCATGTCAGAAGGTCAGGGGGTGAAGGTTCCAGTCAGTATGCCAGTGCACCACGCCGTCATGCTCGCTCAGCGCGATCTTCACGAGGCCGCCACGGCACGGGCCGCCGGCGCATTCGCCAGTGTCGGGCCGGTAGGCCGCGCCGTGCGTCGCGCACAGCAGCCACTGGCCGGTGTCGTCGAAGAAGCGGTCGGGCTGGAAGTCGAGCTCCATCGCGACGTGGCTGCAGCGATTGAGGAACGCATGTGGCCGGCCTTCGAAACGTATCGCGAAGGCGCGGCAGGTCTCGCCGCCGTAGACCACGTCGAAGGGCACCGCCAGGCCGCCTTCGGCCAGGTCGGAAGCGTTGCACAGCGGAATGCGTTCTTGATCGCTCATGGCGGCATCTTCATCAGGTTCAGGCGTTTTCGAGCAGCCAGGCCTGCAGACCCGCCACGGAGTGGGCGACGTGCAGCGGCTTGAATTCGTCGAAGCTCTCGGGCTCATGCGCGCCGTAGCTCACGCCCACGCTGGCGCAGCCGGCGTTCTGCGCGAGCTGCAGGTCGTGCGTGGTGTCGCCGATCATCAGGGTGCGCTCGGGCGGCACGTCGAGCTCTTCCATCAGCTCCAGCAGCATGCGCGGATGCGGCTTGCCGAAGGTCTCGTCGGCGGTGCGCGAGGCGTCGAAGCGGTCGCGCAGCGCGACCGACCTCAGTGCCTCGTTGAGGCCGCGGCGCGACTTGCCCGTGGCCACGGCCAGCCGGTGGCCGCGCTCGCGCAGGGCGTCGAGCATCTGCAGCACGCCGTCGAACAGCACGATGTCGTCCTGGTGCTGCAGGTAGTGGTACCGGTAGCGCGCGCCGAGCTCCGGGTACTTCTCCTTCGGCACGTCGGGCGCCGCGCGCGCGAGCGCCTCGGCCAGGCCCAGGCCGATGACCCAGGCGGCGTCGTTCTCGCTCGGCTTGGCGCCACCGACGTCGATCACCGCGGCCTGGATGCAGCGCACGATCAGGCGGGTGGAGTCGTAGAGGGTGCCATCCCAGTCGAATGCAATCAGGTCGAAGCGCAGGGGTTTGTTGGAATCAGTCATGGACCTTGGATGTGGGGTGTTGGGTCATCGCCTCGAGGGCGGCCGGGGGCATCAGCGTGAGCAGCTCGGGCGGCAGGCCGGCCTGCAGCGCCACGCGTTCGCCGCTGGCGGGGTGATTGAACTGCAGCCGCCACGCATGCAGGAACATGCGCCGCAGGCCCAGCTTGTGCAGCGCGCGCTGGCGTCCGGCTTCGCCGTACTTGTCGTCGCCCGCGATCGGATGACCGGCCGAGGCGAGATGGACGCGGATCTGGTGCGTACGGCCGGTCTTGATCGTGACCGCCAGCAGCGACATCGGAGCCGATTCGCCCGGCAGCGAGAGCCTGGCCAGCACCCGCACCAGCGTGACGGCGCGCATGGCGTCCGGATGATCCTTGGCGACCACGCGCACGCGGCGCTCGCCCGCGCCGGCCGAGCCGTCGGGCAGCAGATACCTGGCAAGAGGCGCGTCGAGCACCTTCTTGTTGGCGGGCCAGTCGCCTTCGACCAGCGCCAGATAGGTCTTGCCCGTCTCGCGCTCGCGGAACTGCTCCTGCAGCGCGACCAGCGCGCTGCGCTTCTTGGCGACCAGCAGGATGCCGGAGGTCTCGCGATCGAGCCGGTGCACCAACTCCAGGAACTTCGCGCCGGGCCGCGCGGTGCGCAGCTGCTCGATCACGCCGAAGCTCACGCCGCTGCCGCCATGGACGGCCACGCCGGCCGGCTTGTCGACGGCCAGCACGGCCTCGTCTTCCAGCAGCACCGGGAATTCGCGCGCAGGCGCGGGCGGAGTCGCGCCCTCTTCGGCGCGCTCGGAAATACGGATGGGCGGCAGCCGCAGCACGTCGCCGGCCTCGACGCGGGTCTCGGCCTGCACCCGGCCCTTGTTGATGCGCACCTCGCCCGAGCGGATGATCCGGTAGACGTGCGTCTTCGGAACGCCTTTCAGATGGCGGAAAAGGAAATTGTCGAGCCGCTGCCCGGCGGATTCGGCGTCGACCGTGAGGAATCTGATGGCCGAATGCGGCGCCCCGGCTTCGTCGGGGGCCTTGGAACCTGCGGGATTTCGAGCAGCCGCGGGCCCTTGCTTCGCACCTATAATGTTTTTCACCAGCGCGGTCATGTAAGTGCTTGATTAGACAGAAGTTTAGTCCACTGCCATCAAATACCCAGGGCGGCGCAGGTAGGTCGATGCCGCTTTGGCGCCGAGCTGCAAACCCCGCGCAATCGCGCAAAGTGGCAGACAAGGCACCCAAGTCAAGCCGACACCCACGAAACACCGATACGGAATACCCCAGCCTGCAGCTTCCAAGCTGCCGGCGGATCGAAGCGAGTCCCTTGTTGTGTTGATGCTGCTGATTCGAATGTGCCTGCACTGGCTTGCGCCAGTGGCTTCGGCCATTCAATCGTCTGCAGCGCGCGTCATCATTGCGCAACCGGCTATCAAAAAGATAGCCAACCAACACCGAATCTGGCTCGCGCCCATCCACGCGCCCCCACCCCGGCTGTCTTCTTGAGCTAACGCTCGAGAAGCCTGTCCGCGCCCTGCGCGGCAGCGGCAGCATCCGGGGCCAAGCGGCAATTCCCTGGTTTCGCGGGCGTCGTCCGTGCATCGTTGGCTCGTCAAGGGCCGGTAGAACGATACATATAAGGACAACGCATCATGAAGCGGATGCTGATCAATGCCACGCAGGCCGAAGAACGCCGCCTGGCCATCGTCGACGGGCAGAAACTGCTCGACTACGAAATCGAAATCGAAGGGCGCGAACAGCGCAAGGGCAACATCTACAAGGCGGTCGTCACGCGCGTCGAGCCCTCGCTCGAAGCCTGTTTCGTCGACTACGGCGAAGACCGCCACGGCTTCCTGCCGTTCAAGGAAATCTCCAAGCAGTACTTCGCCGAAGGCGTGTCGGCCAGCCAGGCCCGCATCCAGGACGCGATCCGCGAGGGCCAGGAACTGGTCGTGCAGGTCGAGAAGGAAGAGCGCGGCAACAAGGGCGCGGCCCTCACCACCTTCATCTCGCTGGCCGGCCGCTATGTCGTGCTGATGCCGAACAACCCCCGGGGCGGCGGCGTCTCGCGCCGCATCGAGGGCGACGACCGCGCCGAGCTCAAGGAGGCGATGGACCAGCTCGAATACCCCAAGGGCATGAGCATCATCGCGCGCACCGCCGGCATCGGCCGCTCGGCGCCCGAACTCCAGTGGGACCTGAACTACCTGCTCAAGCTCTGGAGCGCCATCGACGGCGCAGCCAAGGGCGGCAAGGGCGCCTTCCTGATCTACCAGGAATCCTCGCTCGTCATCCGCGCCATCCGTGACTATTTCAATCACGACATCGGCGACATCCTGATCGACACCGACGACATCTACGACCAGGCGCAGCAGTTCATGGCGCACGTCATGCCCGAGCATGCCTCGCGCGTGAAGCGCTACCGCGACGACGCGGCGCTGTTCAGTCGCTTCCAGATCGAGCACCAAATCGAGTCGGCCTACGCACGCACCGTGCAGTTGCCCTCGGGCGGCGCCATCGTCATCGACCACACCGAGGCGCTGGTCTCGGTCGACGTGAACTCGGCCCGCGCCATCAAGGGCGGCGACATCGAGGAAACCGCCACCCGCACCAACCTCGAAGCCGCCGACGAAGTGGCCCGCCAGATGCGCCTGCGCGACCTGGGCGGCCTGATCGTCATCGACTTCATCGACATGGACGAGTCGAAGAACCGCCGCGAAGTCGAAAGCCGCCTGCGCGACGCACTGCGCCAGGACCGCGCCCGCGTGCAGTTCGGCTCGATCAGCAAGTTCGGCCTGATGGAAATGAGCCGCCAGCGCCTGAAGCCGGCGCTGAGCGAAGGCTCGTCGATCCCCTGCCCCCGCTGCGGCGGCTCGGGCCACATCCGCGACACCGAGTCGAGCGCGCTGCAGATCCTGCGCATCATTCAGGAAGAGTCCATGAAGGACAACACCGCCGCCGTGCACGTGCAGGTGCCGGTGGAAGTGGCTTCGTTCCTGCTGAACGAGAAGCGCACCGAGATCGCCAAGATCGAACTGAAGCAGCGCGTGAGCGTGCTGATGGTGCCCAACAAGACGCTCGAGACGCCCAACTACAAGCTCGAACGCCTCAAGCACGACGACCCGCGCCTCGACCACATCGAGGCCAGCTACAAGATGGCCGACGAGATCGAGGACCCGACCTCGGTCACGCGCCGCTCGCAGGAACCGACCAACAAGCAGACGCCCGTCATCAAGGGCGTGCTGCCCGACGCGCCCGCCCCGGTGGTCCCGCCCAAGCCCGAGGCGGTGCGCCCGGCCGAGGCACCGGCACCGGCCGCGCCGCCCGTGGTGAGCGCGCCCGTTCCGGCGCAGACCGGCTTCTTCGCCTGGATCAAGAACCTGTTCGGCGGCAAGCCCGAGCCGGTCGCCGCGCCCGCGCCGTCTCCGATCCCGGTCGAGGCACCGAAGCCCCGCCGCGACGGTCGCCCCGGCCGTGACGGCGAAGCTCGCGGCGGCGCGCGCGACGGCGAACAGCGCCGCGGCGGCCGCGGTGAACGCGCAGAACGCGGTGAGCGAGGCGAGAACGGCGGACGCCAGGGCGGCCGCGACGGCGAGCAGCGCCGCGGCGGTCGTGGCGGCGAGCGCCGCGAGGGCCGCAACGGCGAACAGCGCAACGAGCAACGCAACGAAGGCGCCAACAACCAGCCGCGCGAACAACGCGAGCCGCGTGAGCCCCGCGAGGCACGCGCACCGCGCGACGGCGAGCAGCGCCGCAACGGCCGCGGCGAGCGCCGCGAAGGCGAAGGCCGCGAAGGCCGCAGCAGCGTCCTGCCGGCCGATGCGCTCGAAGGCACCAGCCTCGAAGCCCAGCAACTGGCAGGCGCCGTCGCTGGCGAAGAAGGCAACCCCGAACGCGCACCTCGCGCCCGCGGTGAACGCCGTGAACGCGGCGAGCGCAATGAGCGAGGCGAACGTGGCGAGCGCGGCGAACGCAATGGCGACCGCGAACGCAGCGCTGCAACCGAAGCCGGTGAAGGCGAACAGCGCCAGCCGCGCAACGGCCGCGACGAGCAGCGCGGACCGCGCGGCGAACGCAATGACCGCAACGAAGGTCGCCGCGAACGCCGCAGCGATGCCGTCCAGGCCGAAGCCGACGCACGCGGCGCGGAAGCTGCCGCAGCCGACGCCGAGCAAGGCGGCGAAGCCGCCATCAACGGCAACGGCGAGCAGGCACCGCGCCGCGACGGCGAAGAGCGCCGCGGCCGTTCGCGCGACCGCTACGGCCGCGACCGCCGCGAACGTGGTCCTCGCGAAGAAGCCGAATCCGGCGCCGCAGTGGCTGCCGAAGGCTTCTCTTCGCAAGAGCCCGAGCAGCAGCAACAGCAGCCGCTGGCGTCCGAACGCATCGAGGTGGTCGAAGAAGCCGTTGCCGTCGCCACCGAGGTCCGCGAGGCACCGCAGCAGCAGGTTCGCGCCGAGCGCCCTGCGCCTGTGGCCGCAGTTGCAGCGGCCGAGCAGATCGTGGTTGCCGAAAGCGCCGCTATCGCCAAGGCACCCGCAGCCGCCAATGGCCGCGCCCTGCCGAAGGTCCAGCCTTTCGAGCTGCCGCTGGCCGAACTCGCGCAGATCGCCGAGAGCTCGGGCCTGCAATGGGTCAACTCCGACGCAGAACGCATCGCCCAGGCACGCGCCGCCATCGAGGCCGAGCCGAAGCCGGTGCACGTGCCGCGCGAGCGTCCGCCGCTGGTCGTCCTCGACGAAGGTCCGCTGGTGCTGGTCGAAACCCGCCGCGACCTCGGTTCGATGTCGCTGCCTTTCGAGCAACAGCAGCAGCAACCGCAACAGCCGCAGTAAAGCCTGCTGCTGAACGCAAAGAAGAACGGCGCCAATGGCGCCGTTTTTTCATGCCTTCTGCGGCGCCTTCCCGGGCAGGGGCAGCTCGGGCATCTCCAGGATCAGCTGCCCGAAGCGGCAAGCGCATTCGGTCTTGCCGTTTTCGCCCCAGATCAGCGAGAAATCGACGCTCGGCAAGGGCGGCAGCCCATAGCGGCCGTCGACGATCTTCATGCCGGGCTCGACGTCCTCGTGCGTGAGCACTGTCACCGCCAGCCCTGCGAGCACCGCCGCACGAATGCCGTGCTGGCTCGCCGAGGTGAAGACCACGTGCCAGTCGAGCGCCATCGCATCGAGCGCCTCGCTCGCCACCTCCCGGTTCACGCAGGGCTTCGGAAAGAAGGCCAGCGGCAGCGACGCGCCCGGCTTCGGCTCGAAGGATTCGGCCGCCGCCCACACCAGCTGCGTGCGGCGCAGGCGCGTGCCCTCCTCGCAGCCTGGCGGCGACATCACCACCGCCAGATCGAGCTCGCCCGCGCGGATCATGGCGCGGAAGTCGAGGTGCATGCTCACGCTGACTTCCATGCGCGTGGCGGGAAAGGAGCGCGCGAACTGCGACAGCAGCGGCGGCAGCCGCTCGCCCATGAAGGTGTCGGGCGCGCCGAAGCGCACCACGCCCGAGATCGATGAAGGCTGGAAGCGCCGGGTCATCGCGTCCAGCGTCTCGAGGATCTGCTGGGCGTAGCGCAGGAAGTCCTCGCCGTCCTCGGTCACCGTGAGACGCCGCGTCGTGCGATGCAGGAGCGGCCTGCCCACCTGTTCTTCGAGCCGGCGGATCTGATGGCTCACGGCCGATTGCGTCAGGTGCAGCCGCTGGGCGGCGCGCGTGAAGCCGCCGGTTTCCTTGACGGCCAGGAAGGCGCGCAGCAGTGCAGGGTCGAAGTCCATGGCGGGGATAGATGACGAGTGTTAATGGGTCTCAGGAAATTAAATCATTTCTGTCATGAAGGAGCCTTACCCAGAATCGCCCGGACCTGTCGCCTTCAAGGACTTCCGAAAGCTTCCCATGCCCCTCTCCCCCACCGGCAAGAACCGCGTCGCACTGGCCGCGATCTGCCTCATCGCCCTGATGTTCGGCCTGGAGATCTCCAGCGTGCCGGTCATCCTCCCCACGCTCGAAAAGGCGCTGCACGGCGACTTCAGCGACATGCAGTGGATCATGAACGCCTACACCATCGCCTGCACCACGGTGCTGATGGCCGCCGGCACGCTGGCCGACCGCTACGGCCGCAGGCGCATCCTCGTGGTCAGCGTGGCGCTGTTCGGTGCGACCTCGCTGGCCTGCGGCCTCGCACAGAGCGCGCCTGTGCTGATCGCCGCGCGCTTCCTGCAGGGCCTCAGCGGCGGCGCGATGCTGATCTGCCAGCTCGCGGTGCTCTCGCACCAGTTCCAGCAGGGCAAGGAGCGCAGCCGGGCCTTCGCCACCTGGGGCGTGGTCTTCGGCATGGGCCTGGGCTTCGGGCCGATCATCGGCGGCGCGATCGTGGCGCTGTCGAGCTGGGAGTGGGTGTTCCTGGTCCACGTGCCGCTCGCGGCGGTGGCGCTGGCCCTGGTGCTCGGCAGCGTGGAGGAGTCGAGCGACCCCGACGCCAAACGGCTCGACCTGCCCGGCATCGTCACGCTGTCGCTCGCGGTGCTGGGGCTGACCTGCTTCATCACTCAGGGCCCGGGCCTGGGCTTCGCCAGCCCGCCGGCCATCGGCATCGCCGCCGCGTCGGCGGCGAGCTTCGCGCTCTTTCTCTGGGTGGAGAAGATCAACCCGCATCCGATGTTCGACTTCTCCGTCTTCAGGATCCGCGACTTCTCGGGCTCGATCATCGGCTCCATCGGCATGAACTTCAGCTTCTGGCCGTTCATGATCTACCTGCCGATCTTCTTCCAGGGCGCCCTGGGCTACGACGCCGTGGTGGCCGGCTCCGCCCTGCTGGCCTACACGCTGCCCACGCTGGTGCTGCCGCCGCTGGCCGAGCGGCTTTCACTGCGCTATCGCCCGGGCGTGGTGATTCCGGCGGGCCTCTTCGTCATCGGACTGGGCTTCATGGCCATGCGCTACGGCAGCGGCATGGCGCACGCGAGCTGGATGACGATGCTGCCCGGCTGCCTCATCGCGGGCATCGGGCTGGGCCTGACCAACACCCCCGTCACCAACACCACCACCGGCTCGGTGCCGGGTGCGCGGGCGGGCATGGCCTCGGGCATGGACATGAGCGCGCGGCTGATCACGCTGGCCATCAACATCGCGCTGATGGGTTTCGTGCTGCTGGAGGGCGTTCATGCGCATCTGCGCGGAGCACTGTCGGCCTCGCTCGATGCGCCTCGGCTGCGCGCGCTGGCGGAAAGAGTCGCGGCGGGCAGCTTCACCTCGCTCGGCGAAGCATTTCCAGCGCTCTCGCAGGCCGATCCGTCCGGCACGGCAGTGCACGCGGCACTGGTGCACGGCTTCGGGCTGGTGATGCTCTACGGCGGTGTCGGCGTGTGGCTGCTGGCCGGCGTCAGCTGGCTGGTCTTCGGCAGCGGCAGCAAGCCGTCGACGCGACCCGCACCGGAGTCCGGGAAGCCTGCCTGCCCCTGACGCGGGGCCGGAAAAAGGCAGGGCTCAGGAGTTCTCGACCTGCGCCGCGCGCTTCCAGGCGTCGGCCGCCTGCTCCGCGTCGTTGCGGTCTTCGGCGAGCTGGGCCAGGGCGAGCCAGGCGCGGCGATAGAGCTCCGTGTCCTGCAGGCCCATGCCGGCCTGCGTCAGCAGCTGCTGCGCCTTGCCCCAGAGCTGGCGCTTCATGCAGGCCATGCCCGCGAGGTACTGCAGATTGGCGTCGCGCGGATTGCTGCGCTGCGCGCTCTCGATGCGCGCGAGCCACTCGGCGTCCACCGAATCGAGCCCCGCTTCGAGCGCGCGCGCCAGCTTGACGCGCAGCCCGTCGCCCAGCCCGCGCGGGTTGGCCACCATGCGCTCCCACGCCGGAAGCAGCCAGCCGCGTGCCAGCGCCAGATCGCCTCGCAGCGCGACCATGCGCTGGGCGGCGTGGATCGCCACCTCGGGCATCTCGCGCTCGCTGGCGTCGAGTTCGGTCCATGCGCGCAGCAGCTGCGCCGGGTCATGCGCGCCCGACAGCAGCTCGGTGGCGAGGCCCCGCACGATGCTCTGCGCGGCCGCTTCCGAGAAGGCGCGGTGCTTGGCCAGCAGGCGCGCGGTTTCGAGCGCCTCGAGCGTGCGGCGATCCTGGCGCGCGGCCTTCAGGCGCAGTCGCAGTGCGAGCGTGCGGCGCTGCGCGCCCTGCGGCAGTTCTTCGAGCCGCGCGAGTGCGGCCGCCGCGTCGCGGTCTTCGAGGGCCCAGCGCGCCGCGCGCAGCTGCACGCCTTCGCGCGTCTCGGGGCTGGCGAGCACGGTGCGGTCGGAGCTTTCGTTGAGAGCCTGCTGCAGGTGGGCGTCGCGCGCGGCCTTGTCCTGCAGCGCCTGCGCGCTCTCGGCCGCGAGCAGGTGCGAGAGCACACGGACCTGTTGCGCCTGCGGCAGGCTGGCGCCGAGCGCGGCCAGCGTCTTCTCCTGCGTGAGCGCGGCCTGCGCGGCCTTGCGTGCGCGAGAGAAGCGGCCGGAAATGAGCTGCACCATCGCGTCGAGCAGGGCCGCGTGCAGCGTGCGCTCCTTCTGCTGCAGCCGCCACTGGCGCGCCTGCTTGGGCAGCGAGAACAGCGCCGCGAGCGCACGCAGCGCCGCATGCAGCAGCACGAAGACCACCAGCAGGATCACGAGCACGAGGTTCAGCGAAAGATCGACGCGCCATGGCGGCCAGAACACGGTGATCGTGCCCTGGTTGTTGCCTGCGAAGAGAGCGACTGCCGCCGCGACAGCGAAGAGGGCGAGGAGCCAGATTGCTGCGCGCATGTCAGCGACCGCCGCCGGGCCGCGCCAGGGCGGGTCGCGCCGCCCCCTCGGGGGCTGGCGAATTGCACGGAGCGAAGCGAGTGAAAAGCCGGGGGGTCATTTGTTTCAGCGCCCTGCCGCGGCAGTGGCCAGGGCCGCCAGCGTGTCGTCGATGCGGACCGGCTCGGTCGTCTTCACCAGCGACTGCAGCTGCTGCAGCAGCGTGGCGGCGGCCTGGGTGCGGCGCGATGCGGGGTCGAAATAGCGGTTGAGCGAAGCCGTCACCTGCGACAGCTCGCTGCGGGTGGCCTCCATCTGCCGCGACAGCAGCGACAGGCGCGCATTCAGCAGCTTCAGCTTCAGGTTCTCGCGCAGGAAGTACGACTGCTCGGGCGCCAGCAGGATCGCCTCGGGGGTCTGGATGCGGCCGACGCGCACCAGCGAGCGGGCCTCGCCCTGCACGCTGAGCAGCACGCGGCGCCACCACGGCGCATCGGCGGGAATGGGCTCGGGCTGCCACGCGTTGGTGCCGGTGCCGCGCACGGCCACCGCGTTGAGCGTGGGCAGGTCGTCGACGTTGCGCATCAACTCGTCGAGCTTCTGCAGCGCCTCGGCGCCGTCGCTGCTGGCGCTGCTGCGCAGGCGGTCGGCGTCGCGCTGCATGGCGCGCTGCAGGGGCGTCAGCCGCGGCTGCGCTGCGCGGGCGATGCGCGTGTCGCCGGCCTTCAGCGCGGCCAGCAGCGGCTCGACGCTGCCCGTAACCTGCGCCTGCTGCAGAGCGAGGCGCACGGCCGACTCGATGTCGACCACGAGATTCTCGTCGCGCGAACGAGAAAGGCTCTGGATGAGTTCCTCGAGCTGCGAGCGCTGCAGCGCGACTTCGGCCACGCGGGTCTCGACCAGCGCGACGCGCGCCGAGGCGTCGCGCACCGTGTCGCTGGCCTGGCGGGCCAGCGTGCGTGCCTCCATCGATTGCGCGATGGCGTCGGCACTCTGGCGCGCGAGCTGCTCCTTCATGCCGCCGACCTTCTGCCAGAGCGCGATGGACATCAGCAGCGCAGCGAGCGCCACCAGGGCCACGAGGCCGAAACCGATGCGGGAGAGAAGCAGAGCGCCCGCGGCCTGCGCGGCAGGTGTCTGATGCGGTGCCAGCGGGGCGGGCACCGGCGCCGTGGCAGCGGATGGGGAGGAAGGGAGATCGTCTGTGGGTGACGCGGCGCTCATGCCAAGGATTCTATCGACGCGACCAGCGCCTCCAGCAGCGGCGTGCATACACGCAACGTCCCGAAACCCGCGCCACGCGCGGCTTCGCCGATGCGTGCATGCGTGGCGACCGCGCTGGCGGCATGCCATTGCACACCGGGCATCGCGCGCTGCAGATTGCCGATCGCCTCGGAGCTGCTGAAGAGCCAGATCGCGCGGCCTTCGGCGCCGTCCATTGCGAGCCGGCGTTGTACGACGTCCAGCGAGGGCGGCAGCCTGCGATAGGCCACCACGGTGTCGCGATGGCCGGCGGCCGCATCGATCTCCCTGGCCAGCCAGTCGCGGCCGGCCGGACGGCCGGCCTCATCGCCGCCGCGCACGATCAGCACGCGAACGCCGCTCGATACCTGCGCGTGGACGCGTTCCCAGAGCGCCTCGGAATCGAAGCGCGTGGCCCCGGGCGGCGGCGCGTCGATGGATTCCGGCGGCACGCCCGCACGCCGCAGGGCGCGCGTGGTGCCGGGGCCGGTGGCCCAGAAACGGCGCCCTGCGAGCGATTCGGCGGGGGCCCTGTGCTGGAAGAAATGCTCGACCGCCGTGGCGCTCACGAACATGAGCGCGGCATAGTCCGAGAGCTGCCGCCATGCTGTGCGCAGCGGCTCGATGTCGGTCGCGGGTTCGATCACGATCAGCGGCAGGGCCACGGCGCCGAGCCCCGCACCGCGCAGATCGCTCACCCACTGCGCGGCTTCGCGCGCCGGCCGCGTGACGATGACGGGACGGCCGGTCATACGACGACCACCGGTGTCAGTGGGCTCCGCCGGCTCGCAGCAGTGCCGCTGCGTGCTCGCCGAGCGCCTCGGCCTGCGCGAAGTCGCCGGCCGCGGCCAGCGCATGCACCTTCACCAGCGCGGTATTGCCTTCGGGGTCGCCCCAGGCGGCGTCGATGCGCAACGAGCCGTCGGCCTGCCAGCGAGCGTGCGCTGCCAGCGGCATGGAGCAGCTGCCTCCCATTGCGCGGCTCACGGCGCGCTCGGCGGCGGTCGAGAGCCAGTCGCCCCTGTGGGCCAGCGAGCCCAGCAGCTCGATGAGGTCCTTGCGGTCGGCGCGCACCTCGATGCCGAGCGCACCCTGCCCCGCGGCGGGCAGCATGGTGTCGGCGTCGAAGGCCACGCGGATTCGGCCTTCCAGCCCCAGCCGCTTGAGCCCGGCTGCGGCCAGCACGATGGCGTCGTACTGACCTTCATCGAGCTTGCGCAGCCGGGTGTCGAGGTTGCCTCGCAGCGGTTCGATGCGCAGGTCGGGCCGCCGCGCGCGCAGCAGCGCCACGCGGCGCAGGCTGGAAGTGCCGACGACGGCGCCCTGCGGCAGCGCGTCGAGCGATTCGTAGCGAGAGGAGACGAGCGCGTCGCGCGGGTCTTCGCGCTCCAGCACGCAGGCCAGCACGAAGCCCTCGGGCAGGTCCATCGGCACGTCCTTCAGCGAATGGACGGCGATGTCGGCGCGCCCTTCTTCGAGGGCGAGTTCGAGTTCCTTCACGAAGAGACCCTTGCCGCCCACCTTGCTGAGCGTGCGGTCGAGGATCTGGTCGCCGGTGGTCGTGAGGCCCAGCAGGCTGACGGTGTGGCCTCTTTCTTGCAAAAGCGCCTGCACATGTTCGGCTTGCCAGAGTGCCAGGCGGCTTTCGCGCGTGGCGATGACGATATTGCTCAAGACCGGCCTCAAAAGTACGTGTTCAAAACCGCGGGAATGCTAGCATGTTGCGCCGCAACAACGAAGACGGCACTCCATTCAAGAAGTCCAGGACAAACATCGAATGAAAGCCAGCAAGACACCTGCTCCGCCCAAGCGCCGCCAGGCCGAAGACCAGCCTCTGATCGAAGACATCCGGCTGTTGGGCCGGATCCTCGGCGACGTGATCCGGGAGCAGGAGGGAGAAGAGACATATGCACTGGTCGAGAAGATCCGCACTCTCTCCGTGGCTTTCCGCCGCGATGCGGACCAGGCGGCCGACCGGGCGCTGAAGAACCTGCTCAAGGGGCTGAGCGCCGCCGAGACGGTGCGCGTGATCCGCGCCTTCACCTACTTCAGCCACCTGGCCAATCTTGCCGAGGACCGCCACCAGATCCGCCGCCGCACCGAGACCGAGCGCGCCGGCGAGAGCGTCGAGGGCGACCTGCAGACCGCGCTCGCTCGCATCCGCAAGGCCGGCGTGAAGCCCGACGAGATCGTCGCCTCGCTGGCCCGCAGCTATGTCTCGCCGGTGCTCACCGCACACCCCACCGAAGTGCAGCGCAAGAGCATCCTCGATGCCGAACGCGCGATCGCGCAGCTGCTGACGGTGCGCGACGAGATCCGGCTGCGCCAGAGCGCCTACGCCTCGGGCAAGGACACGCTCACGCCGCTGGAGTTCGCCGAGAACGAAACGCAGATCCGCATCCGCGTCACGCAGATCTGGCAGACGCGCATCCTGCGCTTCTCCAAGCTCACGGTGGCCGACGAGATCGAGAACGCGCTGAGCTACTACGAAGCCACCTTCCTGCGCGAGATCCCGCGCGTGTACGCCGACCTCGAGAAGGCGCTGGCACATGGCGGCCAGGTGCCTTCGGTGGCGCCCTTCCTGCGCATGGGCCAGTGGATCGGCGGCGACCGCGACGGCAACCCGAACGTCACGGCGGAAACGCTCGAATACGCCCTGAGCCGCCAGTGCGAGCTGGCGCTGCGCTACTACCTCACCGAGGTGCACTACCTCGGCAGCGAGCTGTCGCTGTCGGCCACGCTGGTCGACGTGTCGGTGGAGATGCAGGCACTCGCCGAACGCTCGCCCGACACCAGCGAGCACCGCAAGGACGAGCCCTATCGCCGCGCGCTCACCGGCGTGTACGCGCGCCTGGCGGCCACGCTGCGCGAGCTCACCGGCGGCGAGGCCGCGCGACACGCCGTCGCGCCGCAGAACCCGTACAAGAGCGCGGAAGAGTTCCTGGCCGACCTGCGCACGGTGGCCGAGTCGCTGGAGGAAAAGCACGGCAGCGTGCTGGCCGCGCCGCGCCTCTTGCCGCTGATCCGCGCGGTGGAAGTGTTCGGCTTCCACCTGGCCACGGTCGACCTGCGCCAGAGCTCCGACAAGCACGAGGCCGTGATCGCCGAGCTGCTGGCCACCGCGCGCATCGAGCCTTCGTATGCATCGCTGGCCGAAGAGGCCAAGCAGACGCTGCTGCTGAAGCTGCTCGACGACGCCCGCCCGCTGCGCGTGCCCGATGCCGACTACTCGCCGCTCGCGAAGAGCGAGCTGGCCATCTTCGCGGCCGCCCGTACCGCGCGCGCACGCTACGGCGCCGCCGCCATCCGCCACTACATCATCAGCCACACCGAGACGGTGAGCGACCTGCTCGAGGCCCTGCTGCTGCAGAAGGAAGCGGGCCTGCTGCGCGGCGCGATGGACGGCAAGGCCACCTGCGACCTGATCGTGGTGCCGCTGTTCGAGACCATCGAGGACCTGCGCAACGCCGCGCCCATCGTGCGCGCCTTCTACGCGCTGCCGAACATCCAGGCGCTCATCGAGCGCTCGGGCGCCGAGCAGGACGTGATGCTGGGCTACTCCGACAGCAACAAGGACGGCGGCATCTTCACCAGCAACTGGGAGCTGTACCGCGCCGGCATCGCGCTGGTGTCGCTCTTCGACGAGCTGAACAGGAAGAAGACCAACCCGATTCGCCTGCGCATGTTCCACGGCCGCGGCGGCACGGTGGGCCGCGGCGGCGGCCCGAGCTACCAGGCCATCCTCGCGCAGCCGCCGGGCACGGTGCGCGGACAGATCCGCCTGACCGAGCAGGGCGAAGTCATCGGCTCGAAGTACGCCAACCGCGAGATCGGCCGGCGCAACCTCGAGACGCTGGTGGCCGCCACGCTGGAGGCCACGCTGCTGCCGCAGGGCAAGTCGGCGCCGGCCAATTTCCTCTCGGCCGCGAGCGAACTCTCGGCGGCGAGCATGGCCGCCTACCGCAAGCTGGTCTACGAGACGCCGGGCTTCGGCGACTACTTCTTCGGCTCCACGCCGATCCGCGAGATCGCCGAGCTCAACATCGGCTCGCGCCCCGCCTCGCGCAACCCGAGCCACAAGATCGACGACCTGCGCGCAGTGCCGTGGAGCTTCAGCTGGGGCCAGTGCCGCCTCACGATTCCGGGCTGGTTCGGTTTCGGCTCGGGCGTGGAGCAGTTCCTGGCCGCCGCAGGCAACGCGGCCGGGCGCAAGGAGCGCCAGGCGCTGCTGCAGCGCATGTACGCGCAGTGGCCCTTCTTCCGCACCCTGCTGTCGAACATGGACATGGTGCTCGCCAAGAGCGACCTCGCGCTGGCCTCGCGCTATGCCGAGCTGGTGACCGACCGCAAGCTGCGCCAGAAGGTGTTCTCGATGATCGAGGCCGAGTGGCACCGCACCTCCGACGCGCTCACGCTCATCACCGGCGCCAAGCAGCGGCTCGAAGGCAATGCCGAGATGCAGCGCTCGGTGCGCCACCGCTTCCCGTACATCGACCCGCTGCACCACCTGCAGGTGGAGCTGATGCGCCGCTACCGCGCGGGCGATGGCGGCGAGCGGCTGCAGCGCGGCATCCACATCTCGATCAACGGGGTGGCGGCGGGCCTGCGCAATACCGGCTGACGCGCCTGTGCGCGCACCGAACGAAGACGGGCCTGCGCGCCCGTCTTCGTTTTTTTTGGCGGCGCATAGACTCACAGCCCCACCCACCCATCCATCGCGACCGAAAAGGAAAAGCCATGAAGGGCTCCTGCCTGTGCGGCACCGTCCGCTACGAGGCCGCGCGCCTCGCCGGCCCCATCGTCCACTGCCATTGCCAGACCTGCCGCAAGGCGCACAGCGCCGCGTTCACCACCACCGCGCGCGTCGACCGCCCCGACTTCCGCTGGACCGCAGGCGAAGAAGCGATCGGCTCCTTCGAGTCGACGCCCGGCAAGCTGCGCCACTTCTGCACCCGCTGCGGCACGCACCTCGTGGCCGAGTGGGTGGGCAAGCCCCAGGTCATCCTGCGTCTGGGCTCGCTCGACGAAGACCCGGGCCAGCGCCCCGCCTCGCACATCTGGACATCGCACGAGGTGCCGTGGCTCGACCACGCGAGCGAGATCCCGTCCTTCCCCGAAGCGCCGCCGGCCAAGGCATGAGCGCATGAGCACCAAGACAGGCTCTCGCCGCAGGCTCATCGTCGTCATCCTTCTTTGCGTGGCGGTGGCCGGCGCGGTGGTGCGGCACTACGCGGCACCGGGCTCCACCACGCGCGACATCGCGACGCTGCTGATGGTGCTGTGGGTGCCGATCATCGGCAACGTGATCGCATGGCTCATCGGCAAGTGGCCGCGCCGCAAGCCGCCGGCGGCACCGCCGGGCTTCGATGCGCTGGAGGCCTTCACGCCGGCCGCGCTCGCGGAGATCACTTTCCGCAAGCCCGCCCTGCCCTCGCAGGACACACCCATCGCACCGGGCGAATACCGCTGCGCGCTGGTGCTCGACAAGGAAGGCTTCTCGGCCCGCTGGATGGTGCCGGCGGGCGATGCGCTGCAGCGCGGCGCACCGGCCGCGCTCGAAGTCGAGTTCCTCTCGCCCGCCATCGCGCTGCCGCGCTTCCAGCCCGGTACGAACTTTCGCGTACTGATCGGCGATTCCTTCGTGGCCGACGGCCGCATATTGGAGCTGCGGCCGGTGCAAGACTAGGCCTTCCGGGCCACCTCGCGGATGGCCTTGGCCATCAAAACAGCCCATTGTTCATCGCCGGGAAACTGTCTGCTGCCGCGCGGCCCCTTTGTCGCGAAGGCGACGGCTCGCACACTCCATGCCTCTTCAACGGCATCGGTGCGCGCGCCGGCGCCGACGCTCCAAAGGACAACTCCCCATCATGATGAATTCACCCAGCAGCAACCCGTGCATCGACGAGCTCGGGGCGCCTGCGCAGCCCGTGCCGGCCTCGCGCTCCGCATGGCTCGCCGTCGGCTCCATCGCCGTCGGCACCTTCGCGATGGTCTCGACCGAGTTCATGCCCATCGGCCTTCTCACCGACATCGCGCGCGGCCTCAACGTGTCCGACGGCACGGCCGGCCTCATGGTCACCATGCCCGGCGTGCTGGCCGCGTTCGCGGGCCCGGCGCTCATCGTGGCTTCGGGCAAGCTCGATCGCCGCACCGTGCTGATCGCACTCACCACGCTGCTGATCGCGTCGAACCTGCTCGCGGCCTTCGCCCCCAACTTCGCCACCATGCTGGTGGCCCGCCTGCTGCTCGGCCTGTGCGTGGGCGGCTTCTGGACCTTCGCGCCCGCCGCCGCCACGCAGCTGGTCCCGCACGCCTCGCAGGCGCGCGCGATGTCGATCGTGCTGGCCGGCGTGTCGGCCGCCACGGTGCTCGGCGTGCCGGCGGGCTCCTTCCTCGGCACGCAGTTCGGCTGGCGCGCATCGTTCGCGGTGACGGGCGCGCTCGCCGCCGCGGTGCTGCTGGTGCAGCTGTGGCTGCTGCCCGCCATTCCGCCGGTGCGTGCCATCGGCGCACGCGACCTGCTCACGCCGCTCACGCGCCGCATGGCGCAGGTGGGTCTGCTCGCGGTGCTGTTCTTCATCGCCGGCCACTTCGCGGCCTACACCTACCTGAAGCCGCTGCTGCAGCAGGTGTTCGGCCTCGCGCCCAACTCGGTGTCGACGCTGCTGCTGGTCTATGGCGCAGTAGGCTTCATCGGCACCTTCCTCGGCGGCAGCCTGGTGGCGCGCAGCGTGCGTGCCACCACCCTGCTGGCGGCGCTGATGCTCGCCACCGCGCTGCTGCTGACGACGGTGATCGGCTCGGGCTTCGTGCCGGGCGCGGTGGTGGTCGTGATCTGGGGCGTGGCCTTCGGCCTGATCCCGGTGGCGCTCACCGGCTGGATGATGGAAGCGGTGCCCGACGCGCCCGAGGCCGGCCAGGCCCTTCTGGTGAGCGGCTTCCAGGTGGCGATCGCCTCCGGCGCGCTGATCGGCGGCGTGACGGTCGACAACTTCGGCATCTCCAGCGCGATGGTGCTCAGCGGCGTGCTGGTGCTGATCGCGGCACTGATCGTCGGCACGCTGGGACGCGCGCGCGGCGGCGCTTCGCTCGCCGCCGTTCCCGAATAAGCGCAAGCAGCAGCTTCGCAATCAGTGGCGGCCGGGCTTTCCGGCCGCCACGATCGCATCCAGCACTACGCGCAACGCCTTGCTGACAGGCTTGTCGCGCCGCACCACGATCGCCAGCGCGCGGTGCATGCGCGGGTTCAGCCGGCTGGCCTTCAGCTCCGGGTGCGCGCCACGGCCCGTCATCGCCATGCCGGGCACGATGGCGTAGCCCAGCCCCGCGGCCACCATCTCCTTCATCGCCTCCACGCTGCCCAGCTCCATCACCGGCCGAGGCTGCAGGCCCTCGGCGGCGAACCAGCGGTCGACCAGCCTGCGCGTGTTGGCCGCGGGCTCGAAAAGCACCAGCGGCAGGCCGGCCAGGTCGCGCGGCGAGACCCTCGCCTTCAGCGGTGCGAGGTCGTGCCGGCCGATGGCGACGAACTCGTCGTCGAGCACGGGCATCACCGCCAGCGAGCGCCCGGCCGCGGGCAGCGTGACCAGCGCGAGCTCGAGGCTGTTCTCTTCCACCTTGCGCGCCTGGTCCTCGGTATTGCCGGTGCTGACCACCACGCCCAGTTCGGGAAAGCGCTCGCGCAGCCCGCGCAGCACGGCAGGCAGAAAGTGCAGGCAGGCCGTCGCGCCCGTGCCCAGCCGCACGCGGCCCGCGACGCCGCTGGCGTGGTCGGCGAGCGCGTCGATGGCGTTTTCCACCGCGGTCTCGATGTTCTGTGCGTGGCGCAGCAGCTCCATGCCTGCAGGCGTGGCCTGCGCGCGCTTGCCCACGCGCTCCACCAGGCGCACCGCCAGCCGGCGTTCGAGCTGGCGGATCTGCAGGCTCACGGCCGGCTGCGAAAGGCCCAGCCTGTCGGCCGCGGCCGAGAAGCTGCCGGTTTCGATGACGAGCGCGAAGGACCGGAGCTGGTCGAGGTTGAGCGATTTATCCAAAGTTTTTCTCATGCCCTGCATAGGCAGACGAAGCTTCACTTATCGATGGCGCATCGTCAAGATCGGGGCCATGTCATCGCCATCCCCTGCTCCGCTTGCCTCCGCCACGGTCGAGATCCTCGACGCCATGCCGCATCACATGGCGGCCGTGCAATCCATCTACAGCCACTACGTGCTGCACGACCTGTGCTCCTTCGAGGAAGAAGTGCCGTCCGTCGAGCAGATGCTGCAGCGCCGCGCCGACGTGATCGCGCGCGGCATGCCCTACCTCGTGGCACTGCTCGACGGCGAAGTCGCCGGCTACGCCTACGCCACCGCCTACCGCGCCCGCTCGGCCTACCGGCACTCGGTGGAAGACTCGGTCTACGTCGCGCAGGGCATGCACGGCCACGGCATCGGCAAGGCGCTGCTGCGCGAGGTGATCCGGCGCTGCACCGACGCCGGCTTCACGCAGATGGTCGCCTGCGTGGGCAACAGCGCCAACACGGGCTCGCTGCGGCTGCACGAGAGCCTGGGCTTCGTGCAGGTCGGTGTGCTGCGCAACATCGGCTTCAAGTTCGGCTGCTGGGTCGACACGGTGCTGATGCAGCGCGCCCTGCGGTGAGGCCCGCCATCATGTCGGGCGACACCGCCGGCCCAGCGTGCGGCTGGCTGGCAATGCTGTGCGCGAGCCGGCTGCTGCAGTCGATGATCGTCACCGCCTACTCGGGCGTGCTGACGTTCGCGATGGCCGACTGGCACATGACGGCCGCCCAGGCCGGCTCGATCCAGAGCGCCTGGCACGTGGGCTACATGAGCTCGCTGTTCGCGGTGGGCCTGCTGGCCGATCGCTACGGGCCGCAGCGCATCTTCCTCGCGGGCAGCGCAGTGAGTGCGGGGGCTGCGCTCGCCTTCGCACTCTTCGCACGCGACCATCTCTCGGCGATGCTGCTCTACGGCCTGGCCGGGCTGTGCGCGGGCGCCTCGTACACGCCAGGGCTGCAGCTGCTGGCGCACAACACCGAGCCCGCCGTGCGTGGACGCGCGATGGGGCTCTTCATCGGATCGTCGTCGATGGGCTATGCGCTGTCGCTCGCGGTGGTGGCGACGTTCAGCCATCTGCAGCACTGGCGGCTGGGGCTGCTGGCGGCGGCGGCCTGCACCGTGGCGGGCGCGCTGCTCACGGCGCAGGCACTGCGCCGCATGCGGCCGCCATCGCCGCAAGCGCCTGGTGCGGTCCGCGAAAGCACCCTGCACGCCCTGGCTGCCACGGTGCGCGACAAGCCAGCGATGGCCGGCAACTGGGCCTACGCCTTCCATTGCTGGGAGCTCATGGCGCTCTGGGCATGGCTGCCGGCGTACCTGGTCGCTTCTTCGGGCACGGCATCGTCGTGGCAGGGTGCCGGCATCGCGCTGGCGGCACTGGCGCACCTGGTGAGCGTGTTCGGCAGCATCGCGGGCGGTGCCGCTTCCGACAGGCTGGGCCGCGCGCGGGTGATGATGATCGCCACCCTCGCAAGCCTGTGCATGTCCTTCGCCTTCGGCTGGATGTGGAGCTGGCCGCTGTGGCTGCTGGCGGCGGCTGCCGCGGTCTACAACCTGCTGGCCATTGCCGACTCGTCTGTCTACTCGACTGCGCTGGCCGACGTGGTGGCGCCGCACCGGCTGGGCGTGGCGTTCTCGGTGCGCTCTGTGATGGGCTTCGGCGCCGGTGCGATCAGCCCGTGGGTGTTCGGACTCGCGCTCGATTGGGGGCAGGCCAGCTTCGGCACCGGCAGCACGCACGCCTGGGTCGCCGCATGGAGTTCGGCCGGTCTGGGCGCGCTGCTGGGCCCGCTGATGATCGCTCGCTTCGCCCGGCTGCATCGCGCGCACGTCGCTGTCCGATAAGGCAAGGGCCTTTTCCTCTGGGTTCTAAAATAAAACCGAACGGCGGTGCTGCCCGAGTCCGCCCTCGTTTCGGGAAGAAACCCATGGCTCAACGAAAAAGCCTCAAGGCCGACGCGTGCCCGATGGCACGCGCGCTCGACATCGTGGGCGACCAGTGGTCGCTGCTCGTGATCCGCGACGCCTTCGACGGCATGAAGCGCTTCGGCGAATTCCAGCAGAGCCTGGGCGTCGCCAAGAACATCCTGTCGGACCGGCTGAAGAACCTGGTGCAGGAAGGCGTGCTCGAACTCGTGCCCGCCTCCGACGGATCGGCCTACCAGGAATACGTGCTCACCGCCAAGGGCAAGGGCCTCTTCCCCGTGGTGGTCGGCCTGCGGCACTGGGGCGAGGCGCACCTTTACGCCAAGGGCGAGCCGCATTCGGTGCTGGTCGAGCGCGACAGCGGCAAGCCGGTGCCGAAGATCGAGCTGCGTGCGCGCGACGGCAAGCCGCTCGATCCGGACGCGACCTTCGTGAAGAAACTTCCCGCCACCGCCAGGGTGGCGCGCTGACCGGCAGCTTCCTTCCCGGTCAACCGCCTATCGGGTACTCCACCGCCACGCGGATCTGGCGCGTGGGAAGTTCGGCCTGCGCCTTGTTGTTGCGGTGCTCGCCATAGCGCAGCAGCAGGGCCAGCCCCTTGGCCCGGCCCTCGCGGACCGTGTAGCGCAGCCAGAGGTCACGCTCCCAGTGCTCGCCGCCGCGGCCATAGCCCAGCCATGCATAGCCTCCGCGTGCGGGCACGCGGCTGCCGTCGATGCCGCTGCCGCGGATGTAGGCCGCGCCCAGGCTCAGGCCCGGCGCGCCCCATTGCGCGGCGTCGACCTCGTAGCGCAGTTGCCATGACTGCTCGTGCGGCGCGTTGAAGTCCGAAAGCTGTGCCGCGTTGCCGAGCCAGATGGCGCCGCGCGTCACGTAGTCGAACGGCGTGTCGCCGGCCACCTTCTGCCAGCCCAGGCCGATGCGATGAGGCCCGTGCGCGTAGGTGGTCATCAGGCTCGAAGTCGTGTTGTCGACCCGACCCGCCAGTGCACGGCCCGTGTCCTTGCTGCGATAGACCTGCAGGTCGAAGGACAGCGTGCTCGCGCTGCCGCCGTCCTGCAACGGCACCGTGTAGAAAGCCCCGAGGTAGCTCGTGCGCCAGGTGTCCTTCAGCCGCCCCACATAGCCGCTGATCGCGAGGGAGGGAATGCCTTTCCAGGTGGCGCCGGCAAAGTCGAAGGCGTCGCCGCGCGGTGATTTCGGATCGAGGTAGTTCACGATCAGCGGGTTGCCGGTACTCCGCGCACTCCGGTCGGTCGAGCCGGTGAACCGGCCGGCCTGCAGCGTGAGCTTGTCGAACTCGTTGCTGGTGACGAGCCAGCCGCGCATGGTCTCGGGCAGCAGGCGCGTGTCGGACGAACTGAAGATCGGCGTCTTCACCCGCTGCTCGCCCACTTTCAGCACCGTGGAAGAAACGCGCGCCTTCAGCGCGATGCCGCCGCGCGCGATGCCGTCCTGCGCGTAGCCGGCACTGTCCACCGGCAGCATGCGGATCTTGCCGACGCGGTAGTCGTCGCCGGAGAGATTGCGTGCGAGCGAGACATGCGCGTCGGCGCCGAAACCTATCCAGCCGGGCGTGAAACCGGATTCGACGGTGCCGATGAGCCCGTAGCCCCATTCCTGCGCGTAGTCGCTGCGCCGGGTTTTCGGCAACGCGGCATTGCGGCCGCCGTTGCTCGTCGCGCCGTCCAGATAATTGCGGCGCTCGTAGACGGTGCGGTTCAGCAGGCTCCAGCGAGTGTCCTCGACGAAGCCACCGGCGGCTTCGCGGGGCGTGCCTTCCGCTCCGGAGGCGGTACCGGCCAGTGCGATCAGCACGGCACCGCAGCATTTGCCGACCTGCGGGAGGCGCCTTCGACCGCCCTGGCCCGGCATCGACGGGACTGCAGGTTGCATCGGATGCATTCGGATCATGCCTGCCCCCTCTTCATTCGGGCGCATGCGCGAGCCGGAAGGACAGCGTGGCCAGGTGCTCCACCTTGTCGGTGGCGACCTGGTCCTCCGCGGGCGCATCGAGCTTCGCGGCGATCACGTTGAGCCCCTGGTTGCGCACCGGGACCGTCACGGTGCCATCTGCCGCCGTAAGCAGCGCCTTGCCGTCCGGATCGTTGACGAAGTCGGCCAGTACCGGCACGTTCGCGACCGGCTTGCCGCGATGGAGCACACGCACTCGAAGCGGCTGGCCCAGCGACGAGGGCAGCGCGGCGTCGACGGGCACGATCTGCAGCGTATGCCCAGGCAGGGCCGCGAGCGGCCGGTCCAGCGGCGTGCGCCTGAGATGCACCGCGTACTTGAAGTTGTGGCCGCTGACCACGGCGCCCGGCACTTCGTTCTTGGGCTTCTTCAACCACTGGCCTTCGGCCGACCTGGTCCAGATGCCGTTGTCCAGCACGGCTGCGACGACGGCCGGCTGCTCGCGCAGGTCGACCAGCGCAAGCTTGCCGACCGGCTCGAGCGCAGTGGGCACCGCGCGGCCCGCCACGTCGTAGCCCGCCATCGACGTGATCAGCGGCAGGCGCCTGGCGGCATCGAGGTCGTCGCCGCCCTCGCCGTAGATCAGCGCCAGATCGCCCGAGCGCTGGGCGAACCAGATGCCGTGGGCATGTGCCGCGGCCGAAACGCCCCACAGCAGGGAGGCGACCGCCACGCAGCGCAGTGAAAGCATCGACAGGGAGTTGCAGGAAAGCATCGCCATGGCCCTCACAGGTACTTGAGCCAGACGATGTCTCGGCGCCGCGCCTTCAGGGCCGCGAATGCACGCACCGCCGGATACAGCGCGAAGGCGAGCACGACCGAGGCCAGCCACACCATCCACATCGCGCTGAAGCCGAAGAACTTGCCCTGGTTGAGCCCCCAGACTGCCTCGCCGCCGAGGTAGAGGAACTTGAGCACGTACAGGTGCAGCACGTAGAAGAACATCGGCGCCGCGCCATACACCGCCAGCGGTACGAGCCATGCCGCGCCCTGCCTGCGCTCGAAGGCACGCAGCAGCAGCAGGCCCACGCCCATGGTCAGCGCGATGAACAGCAGCGACGGCGGGTACTTCGTGATGTTCAGGAAGGCCATCAGCGTGGTGACGGCGCTGCCGCCGGCCGCCCAGGGCTTGTCTCCGTAGACGTCGAGCGCACGCAGCAGCACGAAACCGGCCAGCAGCCCCAGGCCCCACACCAACAGCAGACGCTGCCGCCGCACCGCATCGGCACCGGCCATGAACCATGGCCCGGCCGCGTAGCCCATCGCAATGAGGCCGATCCAGGGCAGCAGCGGGTATGAAGTGCGCAGCTTCAGCGCGTCGGACACCTCGATCCAGCCCCGGTCATGCAGCACGGCCCATGGCACGTGCAGCACGTGTCCCACCGGAAAGTGCACGCCATCGAGCAGGTTGTGACCCGCCACCAGCACCACACCCAGCATCACGAGCACCTTGCGGGGCAGCCAGACCAGAGCGGCGAGCGAGAGCATCGAGAGTCCGATCACCCAGATCACCTGCAGGAACACCTTGGCGGGCGGGAACTGGAAGGTCCAGGCGAAGTTGATGAGCGTGACTTCGAGCACGACGAGGAAAAGGCCGCGCTTCCAGAGAAAGGAGGACGTGGCCGCACGGCCGTCCGCATGCTTCGCACCGTAGAGGAAAGCCGAGAGGCCCGTGAGGAAGACGAAGACCGGCGCGCAGAGATGGGCCAGCAGGCGGCTGAAGAAAAGCTCCGGCGGCGTCTGGTCCACCAACATCGGGTCGGGTACCTGGTGATGCAGGTAGAAGGTCTCGCGCACGTGGTCCAGCAGCATGAACAGGATCACGAGGCCGCGAAGCGCGTCGATGGAAAGCAGCCTGCCGCGTGCGTCGGCATGCGGCGGCAAAGGAATGCTCAGAGGTTCGGACATACGGTTATTGGGAATCGAATCCCAATATCGTATCGACCGAAAAGACACCCTTTGTTAATGTCCTTGCCGACCGAAGCCCATGTCCGGAACCGGCCGCGAGGGCTACTCGCCCAGCAGCTCCCCGATGGGCTGCAGGTCTTCCACGCGGTCGCAGATCGACTTGATCACCATCGTGATCGGAATGCCCAGCAGCAGGCCCCAGATGCCCCAGAGCCAGCCCCAGAAGATCACGCCCACGAACACCGCCACCGGGTTCATGCGACTGGTACGGCTGGTGAGCCAGGGCATCAGCAGGTTGCCCACGATGGTGTGGATGCCCAGCGACATGCCGGCCACCACCACGCCCATCTGCAGGCTGTTGAACTGCAGGAAGGCCACCAGCCCCGCGGCGGCGAGCACGATCACCGAGCCGATGTAGGGAATGAGGTTGGTGACGGCCGCGATGATCCCCCACACGGCCGCGTTCTCCATGCCGATGGCCCAGAAGCCCAGGCCCGTGGCCACGCCGACGATCGCGCTCACCAGGATCTGCACCAGCAGGTAGCGCTCGATGTTGCGCGTGATGTCGTCCAGCACGTGCACCGTGACCTTCTTCTTCTGCAGGCTCGAGCCGGTGATCTTGATGAGCTTTCGCCTGAAGGTGTCGCCCGAGCACAGTGCGAAGTAGGTGAGGAAGGCCACCAGCGTGAGCTGCCCCATCGCGCTGAGCAGCCCGACGGTGCCGCTGACCAGGTAGTCGCGCACATTGAAGCCCGGCCGCTCGATGATGACGCGCGCCACGCCCTTGCGTGACGCGACGCGGGCGGAGTTCTCCTCGGCCGCCTTCTCGAGCTGCGCCGCCGCCTGCTGCACGTTGTCCAGCGGCGTGGCGCTGGCGCCCCGGTCGCGGCGCATGGCCTGGCCCAGCTTCTGCGCGGCCACCGGCAGCGAGTCGAGCAGCTGCGTGGCGCTGCCCGAGAGCGAATAGCCGGTCCAGCCCAGTCCGCCGAAGAGGCCCATGAGGATCAGCCCCGCGCCGATCCAGCGCGGCAGCTTCCAGCGGTGCAGCAGCTCGACCAGCGGCGACAGCGCATAGGTCAGCAGCAGGCTCAGCATCAGCGGGATGAAGACGGCCTGCCCCCACTGCAGCGCGAACACGCTGGCCAGCACCGCGAGCACCACCAGCGAGGCGCTGCGCACGTCGACGGGCATGTGCAGCAGCAGGCGCTCGCGCTGCGGGGCGGGCGGCGGCGGTTCCGGCCTGGATTCCGGTTCCGGCTCAGGGGGGAGCGGCGCGACGGCCGCCGGCTGCGGCGGCTCGCCGGCCGGCTCGGTCGCCGGCTGCTGCGCCTGCGCGGGGGCTGGCACGGGCTCGCCGGTGCTCATCGCGTTTCCTTCAGCACTTCGCGCACGGCCGCGAGCTGCCGGCGCGACACGGCCACGGGCTCGGGAACCGAGTCCAGCCGCAGGGCCCAGCCCTCGGCATCCTCGCCGTCGTCGTACTTCTCGAGCGCGCGGATGGCCGAGCGCGCCACCAGCGCGTTGCGGTGCACGCGCAGGAAGCGGTGCGGATAGCGCTCCTCGAACTCGTTGAGCGAGCCGTCGAGGATGTGGCTGCGCGTGGCGGTGCGCACCGTGAGGTACTTGTATTCGGACTTGAGGTAGAGCACCTCCGACAGCGGCACCCGCTCGGCGCGGCCCCGGTCCTGGATCAGCACCGTCTCCGGCGCGGCCTGGGCCTGCAGCGCGCGGCGCTCCTTCAGGAAGCGCTCGGCCTTCTGCAGCGCCTGCTGCAGCCTCTCGGCGCGCACGGGCTTGGTGAGGTAGTCGACGGCATCCAGGTCGAAGGCGGTCACCGCATGCGATGCGTGCGCCGTCACGAACACCACGGCCGGCGCGTCGGCGCGGCTGCGCAGCGTACGCGCCACCTCGATGCCGTCGACGCCGGGCATGTGCACGTCGAGCAGCACCAGGTCGAGCGCCAGCGTGCCGAGCTGCTGCAGCGCCTCGGCGCCCTGCGAGGCTTCGGCCACCACTTCGGCGGCGGGAGATGTGCAGTCGCGCAGCAGGGTGCGCATGCGCGAGCGCGCCAGGGCTTCGTCGTCGACGATGAGTGTCTTGAGAGTCGTCATGATGATTCGGCGGGTATGGCGATGCGCACCCGGTAGCTTTTCTGGTCCATGCCGGCGCTGAACTGCATCTGCATGTCGTGCAGCAGCCGCAGACGGTCGCGCACGTTGGCCAGCGCGATGCCGTGGCCGCGCGGCAGCGGCTCGTCGGCCCAGCGCAGCGGCGGAAGGCTGTTGACCACCTCGATCACCACCATGTTGCCGCGCCGCTCGGTGCGGATGCGCAGCTTGGCGCCTTCGGGGCTGGGCTCCACGCCGTGCTTGATGGCGTTCTCCACCAGCGGCTGCAGCAGCAGCGGCGGCAGGCGCGCGTTGCTGGCGGCGGCGTCCAGGTCCCAGCGGATGCGCAGGCGGTCGCCGAAGCGCACCTGCTCGATGGCCAGGTAGCGCTCGGCCAGCGCGATCTCGTCGGCCAGCGTGCCCGACTCGCCCGGGTCGGCCAGCGCCTGGCGGAACAGTTCGGCCAGGTCTTCGAGCATGGTCTCGGCCTTGGCCGGCTCCTCGCGCACCAGCGCGATGGCGCTGTTGAGGGTGTTGAAGAGAAAGTGCGGGCGGATGCGCGACTGCAGCTCCTCCAGCCGCGCCGTGGTGGCCGCCGGCGTCTGGCCCCGGGCGCGCAGCACCATCGCCGCCATCACGAGCCCCGCGAACAGGGCGCCAGTGAGCGCGCTGGCCAGCCATGGCGCATTCGAAAGCGCTCCCGTCAGGCGCAGCAGGCCGCAGCCGTAGAGCGCCGAAAGCGCCCCGAGCAGCGCGCCGGCCGTGTACTGCCAGTGCTTCGGCAGCCGCCGCAGCGGCTTCTTGAGGCCGCAGGCGCTCACCAGCCACAGCAGCGTGGCGGGCAGCGCCCCGCCGGTGATGGTGGCGGTCTGCACCAGCCATTCGCCGGGCGTGGACACCACGAACAGCGCGGCGATGGCCACCACTGCCTCGACGAACACCACCGTGCGCAGCACCACCCCGATCTGGCAGGCGTCGAAGATCGACGGCCCGCCGCGCGCGGGGGACGCGGCCGCGCGCGCCCGGTCCGACGACGGCGGGGGCGTGGGTGAGGTGCTGGCCGATAAAATCGCCGGGTTGCGCATCGCAGACATCAGATCCATCGGGTAACCAACCCATTATTGCCTCCAGGACGGCTCCCATGACCCAAAACCAACTCGACAAGAAATCCGAAGCCTGGTCGGCCCTTTTCTCCGAACCGATGAGCGACCTCGTGAAGCGCTACACCTCCAGCGTCTTCTTCGACAAGCGCCTGTGGCAGGCCGACATCCAGGGCTCGCTGGCACATGCCGGCATGCTGGCAGCTCAGGGCATCATCGGCGTGCAGGACCACGCCGCCATCGAACGCGGGATGGCGCAGATCCGTTCCGAGATCGAATCCGGCGCCTTCGAGTGGAAGCTCGACCTGGAAGACGTGCACCTGAACATCGAGGCCCGCCTGACCCAGCTGGTCGGCGACGCCGGCAAGCGCCTGCACACCGGCCGCAGCCGCAACGACCAGGTCGCCACCGACGTGCGCCTGTGGCTGCGCGGCGAGATCGACCTGATCGGCGACCTGCTGGTCGAGCTGCAGAAGGCGCTGGTGGACATCGCCGAGAAGAACGTCGACGTGATCCTGCCGGGCTTCACCCACCTGCAGGTGGCGCAGCCGGTGAGCTTCGGCCATCACATGCTGGCCTACGTCGAGATGTTCAGCCGCGACGCGGAGCGCATGAGCGAGGTCCGCAAGCGCGTCAACCGCCTGCCCCTGGGCGCCGCCGCGCTGGCCGGCACCAGCTACCCGCTCGACCGCGAACTGGTCGCCAAGACCCTGGGCATGGACGGCGTCTGCCAGAACAGCCTGGACGCGGTGAGCGACCGCGACTTCGCCATCGAGTTCACCTCCGCCGCCAGCCTGTGCATGGTGCACGTGAGCCGCATGAGCGAGGAACTCATCCTGTGGATGAGCCAGAACTTCGGCTTCATCAGGATCGCCGACCGCTTCACCACCGGCTCGTCGATCATGCCGCAGAAGAAGAACCCCGACGTGCCCGAGCTGGCCCGCGGCAAGACGGGCCGCGTGGTCGGCCACCTGATGGCGCTCATCACGCTCATGAAGGGCCAGCCGCTGGCCTACAACAAGGACAACCAGGAAGACAAGGAGCCGCTGTTCGACACGGTCGACACGCTCAAGGACACCCTGCGCATCTTCGCCGAGATGATCGGCGGCATCACCGTGAAGCCCGAGGCCATGGAAGCCGCCACGCTGCGCGGCTACGCCACCGCCACCGACCTGGCCGACTACCTCGTGAAGAAGGGCCTGCCCTTCCGCGACGCGCACGAGACCGTGGCCCACGCCGTGAAGGCCGCCACCTCGCACCAGGTCGACCTGGCCGAGCTGCCGCTGGCCGTGCTGCAGCAGTTCAACCCGAGCATCGAGAAGGACGTGTACGACGTGCTGAGCCTGCGCGGCTCGCTGAACGCGCGCAACATCCTGGGCGGCACCGCTCCGGCGCAGGTGAAGGCGCAGGTCGCCCGCCACCGCGCCCGCCTCGGCTAGAAATGTCGGCCCTCCGGCCTTTCACTCCGCCTTCCACGGGGGAGGCGCGGCCCGCCTCGGTGCGGCCCGGCGGCGGCCGCCCGTAAGCGGCCGATCCGAAAGCCGGAAAGCGCCCCGTGTTCTACGCCATCCCGCTCGAGAACAAGCCGAGCTGGCGCAATCCGCCGTGGATGACGCTGCTGCTGATCCTCGTGAACATGATCGTGTTCTGGGGACCGCAGCGCAGCGAGGAGAAGGGGCAGGAGCGCGCCGCAGCCTACTACGTGAAGAGCGCGCTGCCCCAGCTGGAGCTGCCGGCCTTCGTCGAATGGCTCGAGAAGACCGACCCCAAGCGCGGCAAGGTCGCGCGCCGCATGCTGCGGCACGAGGAGGCCTATCCGCAGCTTCTCGAAGGCCTGCAGAACGACCGCAAGTTCCTGCAGAAGCTTCGCGCCGACGAGGTCATCAAGCCCGACAACCCGCAGTACGGCGAGTGGAAGCGCGCCCGCCAGCAGTACGAGTCGATGCTGCCCGCGCCCTTCACCGAACGCTGGGCGCAGAGCTACGCGACGGATGCCGAATTCAGGCCCTGGACCTGGATCACCAACGCCTTCCTGCACGCCAGCACCGGCCACCTGCTGGGCAACATGCTGTTCCTGTTCCTCTTCGGCTTCTCGGTGGAGCTGGCGCTGGGGCGCGGCACCTACCTGGCGTTCTACCTGCTGGGCGCGGTCGGCGCGTCGGTGCTGGCCGGCTGGGCCTACGCGGGCGGCACCTACGGGCTGGGCGCCTCGGGCGCGGTCTCGGCGCTGATGGGCATGTACGCGGTGATGTACCGCCTGCGGCGCATCCGCTTCTTCTACCAGCTGTTCTTCTATTTCAACTACGTCACCGCGCCGGCCCTGCTGCTGCTGCCGGCCTGGATCGCCAACGAGCTGATGCAGCACTGGCTGGGCGGCCAGGGCATCGCCTACATGGCCCACCTCGGCGGCCTGCTGACGGGTGCTGCGCTGATGTGCGGCGCCATGCTGCTGGGCCGGGTGAAGACGCCGGAGACTGTCAAGTCGGAGATGGTGCGCGACGACGACCGCTTCGACGAGCACGTGGCCGCGGCCCGCAGGTTCGGCTCGGCGATGAAGTTCGACCGCGCCTGCGCCGAATGGCGCGCCGCCGCCGCGCTGCGCCCCAACGACGCCGAAACGCTGCGCGCCTGGTTCAACACCGCGCGCCTGCAGCCGGCGAGCGACGACTTCCACCACGCCGCGCGCCGCATCTTCCGCCTGCCCGCCACCGACGACCACACCCTGTCGCTGCAGCACGCGAGCTTCCAGGCCTACCTCGACCAGGCCCGCCCCGGCGTGCGGCTCAAGCCCGAGGACATGGCCCGCCTCGCCCGGCGCTTCTCCCGCATCCGCCAGTTCGAGGACGCCGACCGCCTCTGCCGCATCCTGCTGAAGACGGCGCCCGACCACCCCGAACTGGCCGATACGCTCTCGACCTGCGCCAACGGCCTGCTGCACGCCGGCCTGCGCGACAAGGCGATGGGCCTGCTGCCGCATCTGCTGCGGCTCGCGCCCAACGACATGGTGACGCGGGCGCTGCAGAACGCCTGAGGGCGCCTGCCGCTATGCCGTCTGCGCCGGCGGCGCCGCCGGCCGCAGCAGCCAGCGCACTTCCTGCGTCTGCTCGCTGTCGGGGTAGCGCGCTTCCATCGTCGTCAGGATGGGCTGCGCCATGTCGGAACGGCCCAGCCCCTGCACCAGCGCGCGTGCCGCGAGTTCGTAGGCCTGCGGAATGGCCTCGTTGCCGCGGAAGCGCTTGTCGAAGCCCGACAGCAGCGCCAGCGTGGCGTGGGCGTCGCCGTTGCGCCATTCGGCGCGGGCCATGGCGATGACCATGGCCGGGTCGTCGAGCGCGAAGGCCTTGTCGCGCTCGTTGCATGCCTTGAAGACCTTCAGCGCCTCCGAGGCCAGGTCGCGCCGCATCAGCAGCGGGATGAAGCGCCGCGCGTGGTCGAGCATGGTGTCCTTCTTCTCGGGCATCAGCGCCAGCACGCGGTGGTAGCGGCGCTGCGCCGCGAGGTCGTTGGAGTCGGCGGTGCGCTGTGCCTCGTAGGCCGTGCCCAGCGCGGCCGCGAGGTCGCCGTCGGTGATGAGCTGCGCCACTTCCGCGTCGGTGCGCTGCGCGGCGATCTGCGCGGGCGTGCGGCGGTCGACGGGCGCGCCGTCGGGCAGCTCGCTGCCCGGCACCGCGTCGAAGCCGAAGGCGTCGTGGTGCTGGAACATCACGTAGCCCAGCAGGCTCGCCATGACCCAGCCGAAGTAGATGAAGGCGAAATTGACGATCGGCAGCACGATGCGCCCGTCGAACATCGGCAGCACCATCGCCAGCGCCACCTGCGCGCCGGTGCTCAGCAGAAACAGGAAGAAGCACAGCAGCGCGTAGGGCCAGCCGATGATGCGCATCGCATCCATCACGTTGGCGGGGTTCATCGCCTGGAAGAAGCTGCCCGACTGCACCAGCACGATCACCGCCGCCGGGAAGGTGAAGGACATCACGAACAGCCCCACCGTGCCCAGGATGGGCGCATACCAGGCGAGCCAGCCGATCAGGAATGCCTGCACCAGCGAGATGGCGAAGAGCTTCCAGGGCAGGTAGGTCCATTCGTCGCTCGACTCGCGGCCGAAGTCGGCGGAGTCGCGGATGCCGCGCGCGCCCAGCGCGATGATCTTGAAGCCGTAGCGGCTGGCGGCCAGCATGATGCCGACCTCGATCACGAAGAGGGCGAGCGCCTGCGGCAGGAAGAAGACGGCGTCGAACAGCAGGCTGCAGAACGACAGCAGCAGGCCGTAGGCCAGCGGCCGCATCTGGAACGGAAAGGCGAAGAAGCTGTTGAGCCGGTGCCAGAACGGCGGTGGCGGCGGCAGCGCATCCTTGACGACGATCATGGCGACCTCCCTTTTCTTCCTTTTGCTGTCTGTCCTGTCTTCTTCCTACTTGCGGAAGAAGTCGCTCTGGCTCATGGCGCCGGCGCCGCCCAGGCGCATCACCGTGACCTCGTCCGCGTGCACGAGGCGCATCTGGCCGAGCTCGCGCTCCAGGCGCTGGGTGAAGCTGGTCTTGTATTGCAGCAGCGACTCGCCCATCTTCAGCACGCTGGTGCCCTTGACGACGGCGCTCTTGCGGCCGGGGGCGACCTCGATGTCGTCGATGTGGTACTCGTATTCGATGGTGAGGATGCCGCCCATGCGTTCGCCGACCTTGCTGAAGGTCTGGAAGGTATCGCGGGTCGCCTGGCAGGCCTCGTCGCGGTTGTGGGAGCTTTCGAGCGTCTTCCCCATCATCGTGGTCCTGCTCTCGATGCGGGCATTGCGGCTGAGCTGCTTGCACAGCGCCTCGGGGTCGCGCGAGTAGATGGCGTGGGCTTCCTTCTGGTAGTAGTCGCGCACCATCGGCTCGTCGAGCTTGCGCCCGCCGATAAAGAAGTACCACGCGCCCACGCAGAGCGCGATCACGATCGCAATTTGCTTCATCTTCTCCGTCCGCGCACCCGCGGTCCCTCGGTTTTTGCGGCGCAGTATACGTTCACAAATGTTTCCAAAAGACTTCATTTGGCCGGCGCGCTGAATCCGTCCACGGGATTGCCCCGTACATCGGGCATGCGCACCGATGCCCCACAATCAGTGGATGCCTGCACCCAGCCCCGACGCCGAACTGATGGCGCTGATCGACCGGATCGGCCATCGCGACGAAGCCGCACTGCGGCAGCTCTACGACCGAACCTCTCCCCGGCTGATGGGCCTGGCGATGCGTGTGGTGCGCCAGCGCGAATGGGCGGAAGACGTGCTCCAGGAGAGCTTCCTGACCGTCTGGCGCGTAGCGGGCGACTACCGCGCCTCGCTGAGCCCGCCGCTGGCCTGGCTCGGGCTCATCGTGCGCAGCCGGGCACTCGACCTGCTGCGACGCCGCGCCGCCGACCGCGCCCAGCTCACGCAGGAATTCGACGAGCAGATGGCCGACCAGCTCGAGTCAGACGCCCCCGGCCCGGCCGAGAACGCCGATGCGAGCGAGCAGGCCTGGGCCCTGCACCAGTGCCTGAGCCAGCTGGAAGGCCGCCAGCGGGAAGTGGTGAGCCTGGCCTACCTGCGCGACATGAGCCACGGCGAACTCGCCGAGCAGCTGAAGCTGCCCCTGGGCACGGTCAAGACCTGGATACGGCGCGGCCTCGAGAAGCTGCGCGTGTGCATGGGACGCTTCGCGTGAGCGCGGTGACGACGAAGAAGGCGTTTCAAAAGGCGTTTGTCCCATCATGAACCTCATCGCACACCCCGAATTGCTCGAGCTGCTGGCCGCGAGCCATGCGCTGGGCACCCTGCGCGGCGGCGCCCGCCGCCGTTTCGAGACCCTGGCCCGCGAGCAGGCGCCCGTGCGCGCCGCCGCGCTGGTCTGGCAGGGCCGGCTGGCGAGCATGACGGAGCTGCAGTCGCCCGTCGTGCCCGACCCGGCGGTCTGGACGCGCATCCGCAACATCATCGACGCCGAACAGTCGGCGCTCGCGCTGGAGCGCCAGCGCGATGCGGCCAGGGCCGCCGGCGAGGCCCGCCAGGGCGGCTGGCTGCGCAGCCTCGCGCTGTGGCGCGGTGCAGCCGCGGCCGGCGCGCTGGCCACGGTGGTGGCTGTGACGGTCGGCCTGAACCTGCGCGACCAGCTGCAGAACGCACCCGCGGTGCAGTACGTGGCCGTGCTCAACGACGACAAGGCCGCCGCCTCGATGCTCGTGACCTTCGATCCGAAGAAGAAGCAGCTGGTGCTCCAGCGCGTCGGCGGCTACCAGGAAGGCGCGGACAAGTCGCTGCAGCTCTGGGCCCTGCCCCCGGGCGGCGCGCCGCGTTCGCTGGGCGTGCTCGGCAACGCGCCGGCCCTGCGCCTGACGGCTTCGGAATCCGACGTGCAGGCCGTGCCCGCGCTGGCCATCTCGCTCGAGGCCAAGGGCGGCGTGCCGCCGGGCAGCGGGCCGAAGGGGCCGATCCTGTTCAAGGGCGCGCTCATCGAGAAAACCCTCTAGCCGGGGCCTGACTGTCAACGAGCGCGGCTGCTGGGGCGTCGTAAGGGAAAATCGCCCATTCGCCGCCTTCCGCATTCTTTTCCGTCCTTCCGATGCATCCGATGAAAACCGCGCTCGCCGCGGTCGCTCTGCTGGCCGCCGCGCTGTCCGCCAGCGCCCAGTCCAGCTTCTTTCCCCAGGAATCAGAGACGGCCGCCGCCGAGGCTGCCGCCGCCCGCGACTACCTGGCCGCCAAGAGCCGCTGGCACAACGAGCTCGCCGCCTTCGCGCGCGCCGACCAGGAGCGCTTTCCGGCGCCGGGCGGCGTGGTGTTCGTCGGCAGTTCCACGGTGCGGATGTGGACCCGCCTGTCGCAGGACTTCGCCCAGCAGGTGCCCGGCGGCGTCGTCAACCGCGGCTTCGGGGGCTCCACCCTGGCCGACTGCGCCCTCTTCGCGCGCGACCTGGTGGTGCGCTACAAGCCGCGCCACGTGATGGTGTATGCGGGCGACAACGACCTGGCCGAGGGCCGCACGCCGCTGCAGGTGCTCGACAGCTTCGCGCGCTTCGCGAACGCGGTGCGCGCCGAGCTGCCCGAGGCGCGCATCAGCTTCATCTCGGTCAAGCCCAGCCCCTCGCGCGAACAGCTGCTGCCGCAGATCCGCGAGACCAACCATGTGATCTCGGCCTACCTGAACCTGCTGCCCAACAGCGAATTCATCGACATCTACACGCCGATGCTGGGCGCCGACGGCCGCCCGCGCCCCGAGCTCTTCCGCAGCGACAAGCTGCACATGACGGACGAGGGCTACCGCCTCTGGCACTCGGTGATCGCGCCGCACCTGCAGAACCCCTGAGCCGGCCCGAAGCCCGGCGCGCTTCGTCGCCCCTGCCGGGTGCGACGCCCGAGGACCGAAATCAGGCCCGAACGGGCTCCGGCGGCACGTCGTCGGCCGGCGGCGGAACGTCGGCGCCGCGCGTGAAGCGCGCGACGAAATACATCCCCGAGAACACCGCCGCCAGCAGCAGGCCGTCGCCCCACCAGGGCCGCGCCGTCTGGCTGTCGCCGTAGAAGGCCAGCACCAGCAGCACCGCCACGAGGTGAGCGCAGAACACCGGCAGCGAGGCCGAGCCCATTGCCTCCAGCCAGCGCAGCCGCGGGATGCGGTGCATCAGCCAGGGCCCGAAGCGCACCGCCAGGATGCCCAGCGCCACCAGGTTCACCAGCCGCAGCGGGCCAAGCTGCCACTTGTCGAACAACAGGTTCAGCTCCACGTCGCCGCCGAACGGCGCCTGCCCATTGATGCCGGTGTGGCGCCAGTAGAGGCCGTAGAGCGCGATGCCCGCCGCCAGCGCCAGCAGCCAGCCCGGAAAGTGCAGAGGACGCGCGCCCGGATCGTTGCGTGTCGCGCCGATGCACAGCCCCGCGAACCACAGGAACTGCCACGCATAGGTGTTGAATGCGCCCATCTCGTGGAAGGGCACCGGCACGCCGAAGTAGTGCACCGCCAGCCCGTAGACCCATTCGCTGATGCCGAACTGAGCGGCCGCCCACACGGTGGCGCTCACCACCATCACCCAGGTCCAGCCGTGGCGCATGGCGAAGGCCAGCACCCAGGGGCTCATGAGCATGAAAAAGATGTACATCGGCAGGATGTCGAGCAGCGCCGGCTCGTAGATGAGCAGCAGCCCGTAGATGAAGCCCTCGCGCGGCTCGGCCAGGTAGTAGGACACCAGGTTCTTCACCGCCGGCTGGTCGATGTGCAGCCCCACGGCCGTGATCACCGTGAACAGGAACAGCAGGGTCGCGGCCTGGGCCAGGTAGACCTTGAGCACGCGCCGCCAGAAGGCCTGGCGCATCGAGTCGACGCCGCGGACGTGGCCGATGCGGCTGTACACCAGGCCGGCGACGAAGGCGGAAAGCAAAACGAAACCTTCCGCGGCCGAAACGAAGCCGAATGGCTGGCCCAGCGGGTCGGTCAGCCGGGTGGGCAGGTGGGTGACGGTCATCAGCACGAGCATCAGCCCGCGCAAGGCGTCTATTTCCCAGTAGCGTTTCATCGGTCGGCGGCGAGATCTTGGTGGCGGTCCGCGCGGCGCACGCACGACGGCCCCGATTGTAAGAAGAGCTGTGTAAAGCCGGCCGCGCCGGAAGGCCGGGCCGACGGCCTATGACTGTTGGCACTCCCGAACCGTCGTGCAAATCGGCTACCCTGCGCGCTGCCTCTCAGGTGGAGATATAAAAAAGTGAACCGTTTCCTTCCAACATTGCTCCTGGCCGGCGGCGCTCTTGCGGCCGGCCCGGGCCATGCCCTCCAGATCGTCAGCCTCTCGCCGCAGGGCGAAGTGGCGCGGGTTCGGCAGGTGGTCGCCAAGTTCGACCAGCCCGCCGTCAACTTCGGCGACCCCAAGGCCCCCGCCCCGCTCGCCGTCAGCTGCAACGACGCCCAGGCTGCCAAGGGCACCGGCCGCTGGACCGACGCCAAGGCCTGGGTCTACGACTTCGAGAACGACCTGCCGCCCGGCGTGCGCTGCACGGTCACCCGCATTCCCACCTTCAAGCCCGCCTCGGGCGAGCTCACCGGCCCCGAGCGCTACCAGTTCAACACCGGCGGGCCCTTCGTGCGCAACTACATGCCGGGCAGCTACAGCCGTATCGACGAGCAGCAGATGTTCATGCTGGAGCTCAACGGCGCGGCCACGCTGGAGAGTGTGCGCCAGAACGTCTGGTGCACGGCCGACGGCGTGGGCGAGCGCATCCCGGTCAAGCTGCTCGACGGCGAGCAGCGCGCCGGCCTGCTCAAGGCCTTCGGCCGCGAGAAGTCGGCCGAGAAAGACCCGCTGCGCTTCGTCACGATGCAGTGCAACCGCACGCTGACGCCCGGCGCCAAGGTGCAGGTCGTCTACGGCAAGGGCGTCGCCACGCCCTCGGGTGTGGCCAACAACGTGGAGCGCCGCCTGGAGTTCCAGGTGCGCGAGCCTTTCGCCGCGTCCTTCACCTGCGAGCGCGAGAACGCGCAGGCCGCCTGCCTGCCGCTGCGCCCGATGCAGCTGACGTTCAACGCGCCGGTCACGCGCAAGCTGGCAGCGCAGATCGAACTCAAGGGCAACGGGCAAACCGTCAAGGCCCAGATCGAAGGCGGCGCGCAGAGCGACGACGACGTGGTCAACGGCGTGTACTTCGGCCCGCCGCTGGCCGAGAGTGCGCAGTACAGCATCGAGCTGCCCTCGAAGTTCGAGGACGCCTCGGGCCGCCCGCTGGCCACGCCCGGCAACTTCCCGATGAAGGTGGCCACCGGCGCGATGCCGCCGCTGGCCAAGTTCGCCGCCTCGCCCTTCGGCGTGGTCGAGCGCCTGGCCGAACCGGACACGCCGGCCATGATGCCGGTCACCGTGCGCCGCGTGGAGCCGAAGCTGATGGTGAACGCGCTCACGCCCGGCAAGGTGAGCGACATGAACCCGAAGACCGACGCGGAGATCATCACGTGGTTCCGCAAGGTGCGCCGCTACGACAACTTCACCGTCTCGCGCGAACAGGCGCGCAGGGACGTGAAGGGCCCGCTGCCCCCGGTCATCGACAAGGACGACCGCACCACGCTGCAGACCCGCATGCTGTCGCTGCTGGCCGGCCAGCCCGGTGTGAAGGCGCTCGACATGCCCAAGGCCGACAGCGGCGATCCGCGCCCCTTCGAGGTCATCGGCATCCCGCTGACGCCGGGCTTCCACGTGCTCGAGATCGCCTCGCAGAAGCTGGGCGAGGCGCTGCTCGACGAGCGCTACAACGCCGGGCGCACGATGTACGTGCGCACCACCGCGCTGGCCACCAACCTGGCGGTGCACTTCAAGCTGGGCCGCGAGAACTCGATGGCCTGGGTCACCACGCTGGACAAGGGCAAGGTCGTGGCTGGCGCCGAGGTGCGCGTGTCCAGCTGCGACGGCAAGGCCGTGGCCACCGGTACCACCGACGCCAACGGCGTGGTCATGCTCAGCGGCATCTCGCCGCAGGCGCCCTCGTGCAACGGACCGAACGAATACGACAGCGGCGCCTGGTTCGTCAGCGCCCGCGCCAAGGACGAGAAGGGCGTGGAAGACCTCGCCTTCACCTGGAGCGATTGGCAGCGCGGCATCGAGCCCTGGCGCTTCAACGTGCCCACCAGCCTGCAGCCCGAGGCCGACCGCGTCGCCCACACCATCTTCGACCGCACGCTGCTGCGCGCCGGCGAGACGGTGTCGATGAAGAGCCTGATCCGCACGCAGACCAGCAAGGGGTTCGGCCTGCCCGAGAACCGCCCCGACACGCTGGTCATCACCCACGTGGGCAGCGGCCAGCGCTTCACGCAGCCGCTGAACTGGCGCAAGACCGCCACCGGCGGCCTGAGCGCCGAGAACAGCTTCGCCATTCCGCCGGCCGCCAAGCTCGGCGTGTACGAGGTGATGCTGCGCACCGGCGGCAAGGACGCCAACGGCGACAGCAACAGCGAGGGTGAAGGCGATGGCGACGAAGGCTACGGCCGCAGCTTCTCCACCGGCAGCTTCCGCGTCGAGGAATTCCGCCTGCCCGTGCTCGAGGGCCGCATCACGCCGGCCGACAAGAAGCCGCTGGTGGCGGCCACCAGCGTGCCCACCGACGTGCAGATCAACTACGTTTCCGGCGGCGGCGCGGCCAACCTGCCGGTGCGCGTGTCGGCCATGGTGCGCGGCAAGAGCCTGAGCTTCTCCGACTACGACGCCTTCAGCTTCAGCCCGCCGCGCGCCTCGCAGGGCGACGGCAGCGAGGCGGCCACGGCCGTCACCGCAGCGGCCGAGGCCGGCTCGGGCGAGGAAGACCTCAACAGCGTGAACGACACCCGCGTGATCGCCGACAAGCTGCCGCTCACGCTCAACAAGGACGGCGCCGGCAAGGTCACCATCGACAAGGTGCCGAAGGTCAAGGCCGCGCGCGAGCTGCTGCTCGAGGCCACCTACGCCGACCCGAACGGCGAGGTGCAGACCATCCGCAGCACGCAGACGCTGTGGCCGGCATCCGTCATCGCCGGCATCAAGACCGAGGGCTGGGTCTCCACCGCCCAGAAGCTGAAGTTCCAGGCGCTCGCGCTCGACCTCTCGGGCAAGCCCCAGGCCAACGTGACGCTCAACGTGCGCGCCGTGGCGCGCATCACCACCACCAGCCGCAAGCGCATGGTGGGCGGCTTCTACACCTACGACAACAAGACCGAGACCAAGGACATCGGCACTGTCTGCAGCGGCAAGAGCGACGCGCGCGGCCTGCTGCTGTGCGAATCGGAGCTGAAGGAAGCCGGCGAGGTCGAACTCATCGCCAGCGCCACCGACAGCGAAGGCCGCGACGCCAGGGCGGTGAGCTCGGTCTACGTGACCAAGCAGGGCGAACTGTGGTTCGGCGGCGAGGACAACGACCGCATCGACGTTCTGCCCGAGAAGAAGAGCTACCAGCCCGGCGAGATCGCCAAGTTCCAGGTGCGCAGCCCCTTCCGCTTCGCGACCGCGCTGGTCGCGGTGGAACGCGAGGGCATCATCGAGACGCACGTGGTCAAGCTCGACGGCAAGGACCCGACCGTCACCCTCGAGGTGAAGCCCGAGTGGGGACCGAACGCCTACGTGAGCGTGCTCGCGCTGCGCGGCCGCCTTCGCGAGGTGCCCTGGTACAGCTTCTTCACCTGGGGCTTCAGGTCGCCGCGCGAGTGGTGGACGGCCTTCTGGTACGAGGGCAAGGAATACGTGGCGCCGACCGCCATGGTCGACCTGAGCAAGCCCGCCTACCGCCTCGGCATGGCCGAGATCCGCGTCGGCACGCGCGCCCACCAGATCGACGTGACCGTCACCAGCGACAAGCCCAGCTACCCGATCCGCAGCAAGGCGCAGGTCACCATCAGCGCCAAGCTGCCCGACGGCAAGCCCGCGGCCGGCGCCGAAGTGGCGCTCGCGGCGGTCGACCAGGCCCTGCTGGAGCTGATGCCCAACGACAGCTGGAACCTGCTCAACGCGATGCTGCAGCGCCGCAGCTGGGGCGTGAGCACCTCCACCGCGCAGATGGAAATCGTCGGCCGGCGCCACTACGGCCGCAAGGCCGTGCCCGCGGGCGGCGGCGGCGGCAAGGGGCAGACGCGCGAACTGCTCGACACCCTGCTCGTGTGGAACCCGAAGGTGGTGCTCGACGCCAACGGCCAGGCCGTGGTGACGGTGCCGCTGAACGACGCGCTCACCACCTTCAAGATCGTGGCGGTGGCCGATTCGGGCGCCAACCTGTTCGGCACCGGACAGGCCAGCATCCAGGCCACGCAGGACTTGCAGATCATCAGCGGCCTGCCGCCGCTGGTGCGCGAGGACGACCAGTTCCGCGCCCAGATCACCCTGCGCAACACCACGCAGAAGCCGATGAAGGTCGAGGCCACGCCGCGCGCCACCCTGCTCACGCTGGAGCCGCAGACGGTCGACATCCCGGCCGGCGAGGCACGCGAGGTGGCATGGACCGTGACCGCGCCCGCGCAGCTCGGGCAGACACGCGCCGAAGCCATCCTGTGGGAGATCGAGGCCAAGGACATCAGCGGCGGCGCCCAAGGTGCGAGAGACGCACTGAAGGTGCGCCAGCGCATCGTGCCCTCGGTGCCGCTCACGGTGCAGCAAGGCACGCTGGTGCAGGTCGACGGTCCGTTCACGCTCGACGTGGCGCCGCCCGCCGACGCCCTGCCCGGCCGCGGCGGCCTGAAGCTCTCGCTGCAGCCCAAGCTGGCCGAGGGCCTGCCGGGCGTGCGCGACTGGTTCGCCAACTACCCCTTCATCTGCCTCGAGCAGAAGACCAGCAAGTCGGTCGGCCTGCGCGACGCGAAGATGTGGCAGGGCGTGCTGGCCCAGCTGCCGACCTACCTGGACAGCGACGGCCTGGCCAACTACTTCCCGCCGCGCGACGGCGAGGCCAACCGCGGCAGCGACATCCTCACCTCGTACCTGCTCGCGGCCACGAACGAAGCGGCCCAGCTCAACCCCGCCTTCGCGCTCGCCGACGACGTGCGCGCGCCGATGGAGTCGGGCCTGATCGCCTTCGTCGAAGGCCGCATCACCCGCGAGTTCTGGAGCCCGCGCAAGGACCTCGACGTGCGCAAGCTGGCCGCGCTCGAAGCGCTCTCGCGCTACGGCAAGGCCAAGGGCAGCATGGTCGGCAGCATCACCATCGCGCCGAACCAGTGGCCCACCAGCGCGGTGATCGACTGGCTCAACATCCTCAAGCGCGTGAACGACGTGCCGCAGCGCCAGCAGCGCCTGGACGAGGCCAACAACGTGCTGAAGGCGCGCCTGTCGTACCAGGGCACCAAGCTGATCTTCAGCACCGAGCAGGACGACTACTGGTGGTGGCTGATGACCAACGGCGACGTCAACACCGCCCGCCTGCTGCTCAGCGTGATGGACGACCCGGCCTGGAAGGACGACATCGGCAAGCTCGCCAACGGCTTCATCGGCCGCCAGCAGAACGGCGCCTGGCACACCACCACCGCCAACCTGTGGGGCGGACTGGCGCTGGAGAAATTCAGCAAGGTGTTCGAGAGCACGCCGGTGGCCGGCGTCACCGCCGCCACGCTCGGCGCCGTGAAGGCGCAGGTCGACTGGAGCAAGGTCGAGCGCGTGAAGACCAGCGACGCGGCCGGCGCGCCCAACCAGAGCACCTTCTTCGGCGCACCCGCCTCGCCGGGCAACCTGAAGAACAACACGATGTTCCTGCCGTGGGCATCGTCGCCGTCCGGTGCTCCGGTGCGCGACACGCTGCTGGTGACGCAGCAGGGCACCGGCAAGCCGTGGCTCACGCTGCAGTCGATCGCCGCCGTGCAGCTGAAGGCGCCGTTCGCGGCCGGCTACGCCATCAAGAAGACCATCACCCCGGTCGAGCAGGCCACCGCCGGCAAGTACACGCGCGGCGACGTGCTGCGCGTGACGCTGGAGGTGAACGCCAGCGCCGACATGACCTGGGTGGTCATCAGCGACCCGATCCCTGGCGGCGCCACCATCCTCGGCGGCGGCCTGGGCCGCGACTCGCAGATCGCCACGCAGGGCGAGAAGAAGTCGGGCGCGGGCTGGCCGGCCTTCGAGGAGCGCAGCTTCGAGGCCTTCCGCAGCTACTACGAGTACCTGCCCAAGGGCGTGGTGAAGATGGAATACACCGTGCGCCTGAACAACGTCGGCGACTTCGCGCTGCCGCCGAGCCGCGTGGAGGCCATGTACGCGCCCGAGATGTTCGGCGAGGCGCCGAATGCGCGGGTGAAGGTGGAGGCGGCGAAGTAGCCATTTCGCATTTCGCATTTGCCGATTCGAAAGCAAACAGGGAGAACACAATGGGCCTGGCCATCAGCATCGGCGTGCTCGTCGATCTGCTCGAACACGATCCCGAAGGAGCCGAATGGCTCCAGGAAGATCTGGCGGTGGTGAACGAGGTGCTGTCGGCGGCGGGCCTTCCGCCGCACGCAGAGCCGCGTGAGCTGCCGCCGCTGCGCTCGCGTGCGGCGATCGGCAGCTTCCCGTACTCGTTCATCCACTACCTGCGCCGGGCCTATGCGTACCGCGCGAATTCGCCCGACTGGATGGCTACTCCGGTGGAAGACGGTGTGGACCCCTCGGAGGATCCGGCGGTCGACGACGCGCTGAGCGACACGCAGAGCCACCTGATCTGCCACTCCGATGCGGAAGGGCTCTACGTGCCCGTCGATTTCGACGAAGTGCTGTACGCCGAGCCCGACCAGAAACTGCCCGGCGGCATCCTCGGCTCGTCCTACCGCCTGCTCGACGAACTGGTGCTGGTGGCCCCCGCACTGGGCATCGAACTCGCCGACGGCGAGCTGTCTGACCAGGAAGCCGAACGGATCGGCAGGCTCATCGACGCCGACCAGGGCCTCCATCGGGAGTACGTTTCGTGGCTGCGGCTCTACGAATCGGCCCGGCTGAGCATTGCGCACAAGACGGCGATCGTTTTCAACTGAGCAGTTCAGTTCACCGGCTTCGGCTGCCTGCCATGAACCACACCCGCCTTGCGCTCGCAGCACTCCTGCTGCCCTTGTCGGCACTGGCCGCATCGGGCGATGCGCCGGTCTCGGTCGACTACCGCTGCCTGACCGAATCCTCCGCGCAATCGATCCGCCTGGAATGGCGCGTGTTTTCCGACCCGAACAGCAACTGGTCAGGCGGATACGTCAGGTACAAGGGGGCGTCGCGCGTGATCACCATCGTGCCGGTGAAGACCGAAGTCGGTGACAAGCCCGAGGGCCGTCCGTGGGAATACACCACCACCTGGGCCGAGATCGTCGACGGCCGCATCGCGGGCCAGTACGTCGTGACGACCCAGGGCGCGAACATCTACGGCTTCGACTACAAGAACCTGCGCAACGGCAAGCAGTATTCGTTCTCGCAGGACATCGCCTCCGACGACGGCAAGAAGTGCAGCTGGTAACGGTAACGCCCGGCCCCGTCGCATCCAGGCCTTTCCCGGCTGCGGCGAGTGCCTGACAGGGGGAACGGCGAAGGAGCATCGACCGGTCATCGCTCCTTCACCGGCCGCCCTCACCATCGCGGCGAACCCACAACCTGGAGGACAACACCATGGGCCTGGCTGTCTGCGTCGGCATGCTCGCCGAACTGCTCGAGGACGATCCCGAAAGCGCCGAGGGCTTCGAGGAAGAACTGGCCGAAGTCAACCGCGTGCTCGCCGCCGCGGGGCTTCCCCCGCACACCGAGCCGCGCGGTCCGCTCGAACTCGACTCGCGCGCCTCGATCGACGGCTTTCCGTACTCCTTCATCCATTACCTGCGCCGCGCCTATGCGCACCGCGTGCTGTCGCCCGACTGGATGGCCACGCCGCTGGCGGACGATGTCGACCCCACGGCCGACCCGAAGATCCAGGCGCTGCTCGACGGCTGCGAGAGCCACCTGCTGTGCCACTCCGACGCCGAGGGCTTCTACGTTCCCGTCGACTTCGACGAGGTGCTGTTCGACGGGGACGGCGGCGACGAGGAAGAAGCCGAAGGCGACGCGGACATCGAGGAACCGGCCGGCCTTCCCGGCGGCATGCTGGGCTCCTCCCAGCGGCTGCTCGAGGAGCTGGTGTTCGTCGCTCCCGCGCTGGGCATCCGCCTCGACGACGGCAGGCTCTCCGACGAGGAAGCCGAACGCATCGATGCGCTCATCGACGAGGACGACGGCCTGTATCGCGAATACGTCTCCTGGCTGCTGCTGTACGAATCGGCTCGCCTGAGCATCGAGCACAGGACCGCGATCGTCTTCTGCTGAATCGGCTCAAAATGCGCGGCCTGGAGGCTCCCATACATCCCGCATGAGTTTTGCCACCGAACTGCGCAACTATTTCTCCCTGGCCTTCCGCTGGCAGCGCGGCCGCCAGGGCACGGGCTACGACAAGATGCTGCTGCTCACGGCGCGCTGGCCGCTGCCGTTCGACAGCTACCTCATCCGCTACCCCGAAGGCTCGGAGATCCCGCCGCACACCGACCCGGTTCAGGCCGGACGGCACTACCGGCTGAACATCGTGCTGAAGTCGCCGCGCTCGGGCGGCGAGTTCGTCTGCGCCACGCCGATCTTCGCGACGCGGCGCATCAAGCTGTTCCGTCCCGATGCCTGCGAGCACAGCGTGACACGGGTGGTGGGCGGCAGCCGCTATGTGTTCTCGCTCGGCTGGGTGCTTCGGCCGCGCAGGTCCGACGCCGGAGAAATGCCGCCGCGATGAAGCAGCTGTTGCTCGAGATCCGAACCTACCGGCTCCAGCCCTGCAGCCTCGACGCCTTCCGCCAGGCCTAAACTGCGCCCCGGTCTTCGTTCGCTCGTTCATTCGTTCATTCGCTCGCTCGTTCCCTCCCAACGTTCACAGGAGAAACTCATGAACACCAAGGAAATCGCCGACAGGCTCGTGGCGCTTTGCAAGGACGGAAATTTCGAAGGCGCCCAGGTGCTCTATGCACCCGAGGCAGTGAGCGTCGAGGCCAGCGCCCCGCCCGGCCAGGCGCGCGAGGCGGTCGGTCTCGCGGCCATCAGGGCCAAGGGCGAGTGGTGGACCGCCAACCATGAAGTGCATTCGATGCAGGTCGCCGGTCCGTGGCCGCACGACGACCGCTTCATCGTCGGCTTCCGCTTCGACGTGACGATGAAGGCCAACGGCCACCGCTTCACCATGGAGGAAATGGCGCTCTACACCGTCAAGGACGGAAAGATCGTGCGCGAAGAGTTCTTCTACGACGCAGGCTAGCGAAGGGCTGCAGCGCGCCGACACCGGTACGGGTCCGGCAGGCAGCAGGTTCTCGTGCAGGCGCGATGCGGGCAGAATGGTCCGCAGGTGCCCTCATGAACACAAGATTTGTAGAAGCCTTCCTCTGGGCCGCGCGGCTGGGCAGCTTCCGCGCCGCGAGCGACCGGCTCCACATCACGCAGGCGGCGGTGTCCAACCGCGTCGCCTCCCTCGAAGAAGACATCGGCGCGCGCCTGTTCGAGCGCGACGCGCGCGAGCTGCGGCTCACGCCCGTCGGCGTGCGGCTGATGGACTACGGCGAGCGGCTGCTGGAGCTGCGCCGCGAGATCGTCTCGCTCGGCCGCCCGCGCGGCGACATCCTCGGGCTGGTGCGCATCGGCGCCATCGAGACCGTGGTCCACACCTGGCTGCTGGGCTTTCTCACCAACCTGCGCTCCACCTATCCGGGCATCGAGGTGCAGCTGACCTCCGAGACCACGCTGGCGCTGCACCGCGGACTGCGCGAGGGCGCGCTCGACATCGCGCTGCAGACCGACCACATCGCCGGCGCGGGCATCGTGAGCACGCCCTGCCTGCCGATGCCCATGGGCTGGGTCGGGCCGCCCGGCGCCGAGGGCACGCAGACCGTCGAGCAGCTGCTGCGCCAGCCCGTGCTCACGATGAGCCCCGGCTCGCAGCCGCACGAGGCGCTGAAGAACCTGTTCCGCGCAGCGGGCATTCCGCTGGGCAAGGTGCACTGCGTGAGTTCGATCTCGGCGCTCGCGCGGCTGGTGAAGGCCGGCTTCGGCAACGCGCTGGTGCCGCTGCCGCCCTGCTACGAATACGTGGCCACCGGCGACGTGAAGATCATCGAGTGCGATGCGCTCATCTCGCCCCAGCGCATCGTGGTGAGCCACCTCGAAGCCGCCGACTCCGACGCCATCCGGCTCGTGGCCGAACTTGCCTGCCGGGCCTCCGACCAGTTCACGACCTCGGCCGTCGCACCAACATGGAGCGCGTCCACAGAGGGTTAACCCTCGGAATGGCGCATCCGGCCCCGAAAAGGGGCCAGTAATTCTTGTGGCTGTCGCCCAGAAAAACTCGTTTGTGACAGTCCGCCCCTGCGACGGAAGATCGCGCCTTCATTTTTTCGAAGGCCCGACTCTCTTCTGCCGCCATGAACACCACTGACTCCTCTTCTTCCGCTGCAGCGACGGCAAACGGCATGCTGTTCGTCGCATCCGACGTGGAGCCGGCCGACGAAGCCGACTTCAACCGCTGGTACGACCAGGAGCACGTGGAAGAGCGCGTGCGCATTCCCGGCTTCCTCTCGGGTGCGCGCTACTTCTCGCTCGAGGGCGGGCGCAAGTACCTGGGCCTCTACCGCACCGAATCGCTCGCGGTGTTCGGCTCGCCCGGCTACCGCGCGGCGTTCGAGAAGCAGACGCCATGGTCGCTCGCCAACCTCGACCGCATGCGCCAGCCGGTGCGCCGGGTGTGCGCCGTGCGCGCCGTGACCGGCTTCGGCAGCGGCAGCCACGTGGTCGTGCTGCCGCTGGCCGCAGCCGCCGATGCCGAGGCGCTGGTGCAAGGCGCCGAACGCATCGGCCAACAGCTCAAGAAGGAGCAGGCAGGCTTCGTGCAGTCGTACCTGCTCATGCCCGACGCCGCGCTCAGCACGCCGCTGCCGCGCGAATCCACCGAAGGCCGCGTGCTGCAGCCGATGCTGGTGATCGAGACCAGCAGCGCCGACGCGGCACGCGCCGCGCGCGCCGCGGCCGCCTCCGCCCTCGACGCCGATCCCGCCACCGGCTGGCTGCTCTCGCTCGGCTGGAAGCTGGGCGCGGGCGAGCTGGCCTGAACCGACTTCCATGTCTTCACCGAACGAAGGTACTTCCATGACCGAACATGTTCTCCCCACCGCAGGCACGGCAAGCGCCGCGGCCAGGACGGGCGCCCAGCCCGCCCCCGAGTCCGCCAGGATGGGCCGGCTGGCCATGGCCAGCTCCATCGGCACCACGCTGGAGTGGTACGACTTCACCGTCTACAACATCATGGCCGCGCTGGTCTTCAACGCGGTGTTCTTCCCCTCGTTCGACCCGCTCACGGGCACCATCCTCGCGTTCTCGACCTACGCGGTCGGCTACATCTCGCGTCCGCTGGGCGGCGTGGTGTTCGGCCACCTCGGTGACCGGCTGGGCCGGCGCTTCGTGCTGGTGGCCACGCTGGTCATCATGGGCGTATCGACCGGCCTGATGGGCCTGCTGCCGACCTACGCGAGCTGGGGCATCTGGGCGCCCGTCGCGCTGGTGGCGCTGCGCTTCGTACAGGGCGTGGCCCTCGGCGGCGAATGGGCCGGCGCGGTGCTGCTGTCGATGGAACACGGCAAGCCCGACGAGCGCGGCCGCAACGCCTCGTTCACGCAGGTGGGCCCCTCGTGCGGCACGCTGATCGGCACCGGCTTCATCGCCGCGGTGTCGGCATGGCTGAGCCCGGCAGACTTCCAGAGTTGGGGCTGGCGCATTCCCTTCATCTCCAGCGTCGCGCTGGTCCTGTTCGGCCTGTGGCTGCGCCGCGGCGTGGACGAGACGCCCGTCTTCCGCGAGATGGAAGAGAAGAAGGCCACCGCCAAGACGCCCATCAAGGAAGTGCTCACCCAGCACTGGCGCCGCCTGCTGGTGGCCGGCGGCTCGCGCATCGGCTCCGACGTGCTGTATGCGCTGGTGGTGGTGTTCACGCTGACCTACGTGACGACGGTGCTGCACCTGTCGCGGCCGCTGGCGCTCACCGCCACGATGATCGGCGCGGCCTGCAACGCGATCGCGGTGCCGTGGTTCGGCAGCCTGTCCGACCGCATCGGCCGCAGGCCGGTGTACATCGCCGGCGCGCTGCTGGGCATGGTGTGGGCCTTCGTGTTCTTCGTGCTGATGGACAGCGCACACCCGGTCGCGATCTGCGCGGCCGTGGTGGTGGGCCTGCTGATTCACGCGATGATGTACGGCCCGCAGGCCGCCTTCGTCACCGAGCAGTTCCCCGGCCGCGTGCGTTACGCCGGCGCCTCGCTGGCCTACACGCTGGCGGGCATCGTGGGCGGCGGCTTCGCGCCGCTGATCATCGCGAGCCTGTTCAAGTCCTGGGGCAGCACGATGGCCGTGTCGTTCTACGTGGTGGCCGCGCTGGGCGTGACGCTGATCGCCCTGGTGGTGGCGCGTGAGACCGCCAAGCGCCCGCTGGAGAGCTGATCGATGGCGAGCACGAACAACATGAATTCACTGTTGCGCTTCGCCTGCGAGAGCATCGCCGACGACGGCACGCGCTGCGCGGCCATCCACCTCGTCGCGCCCCGCGCGCTGGTGGTGGCCGGCTGGACCGGCCGCGACATCGCCGCCATCGAGCACCACATCGAGGAGCTCGCAGCGCTCGGCGTGCCGCGCCCTTCGAGCGTGCCGCTGTACTACCGCGTGGCGGCCCAGCTGCTGACGCAATCGCCCGCCATCGAGGCGCTGGGCGACCAGAGCTCCGGCGAGGCCGAGCCGGTGCTGTTCTTCTCGCAGGGCGAGTGGTGGCTGAGCGTCGCCTCGGACCACACCGACCGCCACGTCGAGAGCTACTCGGTGGCGGTGTCAAAGCAGATGTGCGCCAAGCCCGTGGCCGAGGCCGCCTGGCGCTGGCGCGACGTGCAGGCGCACCAGGACACGCTGGAGCTGCGCTCGCGCATCCTGGAGGACGGCCGCTGGATCGACTACCAGCGCGGCACGCTCGCCTCGATCCGGCCGCTGGCCGGCCTGCGCGACGGCATGCCGGGCGCAGGCTCCGCGCCCGAAGGCCTCTTCATGACCTGCGGCACGCTGGGCGCGCTGCCCAACGCCAGGGGCGAAGGCATCCGGCCCGCCGCGCAGATGGAAATCGAACTGCACGACCCGAAGCTTCGGCGCCGCATCGTGCATCGCTATGCGGTGGAAGCACTGCCGGTGGTGGCGTGATGACGACGAAGAACGGCTTCACCATTTCGGCCCTGCGCGAACGCATCGCGCGTGGAGAGCTGTCGCACGAGGCGCTGGTCGAGCAGGTGCTCGACGCCGCGGCGCAGCCCGCCGCGGCGCATGTCTTCACGCGGCTCTACGCCGACGGCGCCCGCGCCGCCGCACGCCATGCCGATGCGGCGCGCAAGGCCGGCATCGAACTCGGCCCGCTCGCCGGTCTGCCCGTCTCGGTCAAGGATCTCTACGACGTGGCCGGCGAGACCACCATGGCCGGCTCCGCGGTCTGCGCGGGCGAGCCGCCGGCCGCGCACGACGCGACTGCCGTGGCGCGGCTGCGCGCGCAGGGCGCGGCCATCGTCGGCAAGACCAACATGACGGAGTTCGCGTTCTCGGGCGTGGGCATCAATCCGCACCACGGCACGCCGCGCAATCCGGCCGACGCGCAGACTGCACGCATTCCGGGCGGCTCGTCTTCCGGTGCGGCTGTGTCGGTGGCGCTGGGTCTCGCGGTGGCGGGGCTGGGCTCGGACACGGGCGGCTCGATCCGCATCCCCGCCGCGCTGTGCGGGCTGGTCGGCTTCAAGAGCACGCAGTCGCGCGTGCCGCGCACGGGCGCCTTCGAACTCGCGCGCTCGCTCGACACGGTGTGCGCCATGGCGCGCAGCGTGGAAGACTGCCTCACCGCCGATGCCGCCATCGCCGACGCGCCGCTCGCGGTGCGCCGCCGTCCGCTGCAGGGCATGCGCCTGGCCGTGCCTCGCACGCTGATGTTCGACGACATCGAACCCGCCGTGGCACGCGCCTTCGAAGGTGCGCTGCAGACGCTGTCTGCCGCGGGCGCGCAGATCGTGGACATCACCCTTGCCGAGCTCGCCGAGATCGCCACCGTCAACGCCCCCGGCGGCTTCTCGCCGGTGGAGGCGGCGGCCGTGCACCGCGAGCGCTTCGCGGCCAGGCGCGACGGCTTCGACTCGCGCGTGGCCGCCCGCATCGCACTCGGCACCGAGGTGCGCGCGGCCGACTACATCGCCATGCAGGACCGCCGGCGCGACTGGATCGGCCGCGTCGAGCGCGCCGTCGAAGGCTTCGATGCCCTCCTGTGCCCGACCGTGCCCATCGTCGCTCCGCCGATCGCGGCGCTGGCGGAAGACGCGGCCTTCTTCAAGGCCAACGGCCTGCTGCTGCGCAACACCTTCGCGATCAACCTGCTCGACGGCTGCGCCTTCAGCCTGCCGTGCCACGCGCAGGGCGACCTGCCGGTGGGGCTGATGCTGGCGTCGGTGCGCGGCGACGATGCGCGGCTGGCCGCGGTGGCGCTGGCCGCCGAAGCAGCGCTGCAGCAACGCACGACGGGCTGACGGCCGGTCCGCTCAAGCCGCGCGCAGCATTCGCATGGGGTGTCCTGCCGCGTCCGTTCCCCGCTCGGCGACACCGCCTCTCAGGCGGTCGCGCTGGTCACCGGCTTGGTCATGGTGGCCGTCGCCTGGGCGCCCAGGGTCATCTCCGTGAGCCACGACACCAGCAGCGAACCGTAGGCCTGGCGCCACTCCTGCTTCGAGAGCGCATGGTCCGCGCCGGAGAGCACGCGGTAGGTCACCGACTTCACGCGCTTGAAGGCGCCGAGGTAGTTCTCGACCACCGGGTGCGGCACGATCTGGTCGTGCTCCGACTCCACGATGAGCACGTCGCCCGCGAAGGCCGCGCAGGCCGCGAGCGCGCGGTTGTCCTTGGGGCCGACCAGCGAGCGGCGGTAGGCGACCAGGTCGGAGCGGCTGAGCGCGCCCTTGGGCGTGTCCCACTCGCCGTCGCGGTAGAGCGCGGGCGCTCGCAGCGCCAGCCAGCGCACCGGCCGCATCGCGCTGACCAGCGCCGCCAGGTAGCCGCCGTAGCTGCTGCCGACGATGGCGATCGCCGCCGGATCGACCGTCGGGTGGCTGACCAGCGCGTCGTAGGCCGCGAGCACGTCGCGCAGGTTGTCCTCGCGGGTCACCTCCATGCGCCGCGCGGCATGGCGCGCATGGCCGCGCAGGTCGAAGGTCAGGCACACGCAGCCCAGGGCGGCGAGTTCGTTCGCGCGCTTGGCGTACTGCTCCTGGCTGCCGTCCCAGCCGTGCACCAGCAGCACGCCGGGCACGGTGGTCGAGGCGGCGAACAAGGTGCCTTCGATGTGCTGGCCGTCGACCGGTATGTCGATGGTGCTACGGCGCGTCGGCATGGTGCTCTCCGGGCAGGGTCGTGTACTTGACGAGTGGCCCGACGCGGCTGTCCGTCCCCTGATAGGCCACGATGGCGCCAGCGGGCACGGGCGCGGAAGCGCCATAGACCTCGAAGCACGAAGCGCGCACCTCGTGTCGCCCGGGGTCGGCGCGGAACACCTCGAGCCCCGCGATCTCCGCACCGGTGGCGCCGCCCACGCGCCACGACTGCTCCAGGACGCCCGAGCGCCACTGGCCGCTGCGGTCGGCGCCCTGCGCGACGTCGTAGTTCACGCGCGAGGCGAAGAAGCCGGGGTAGCAGTCGCTCACCGCGCAGTGATAGCGCCGCGCCTGCTCGACCGCCCGGCGAAGCGAGGGCGAGACGATGCCGGCGATCAGCGCGTCGAAGTCGCCGCGCCGCATCACGAGGTCGGAGCCACCATAGACCTCCTCGCCGGCGTTGTCGCTGGTGGTGCGCTGCACGCCGTAGTAGCTCACGACCATGCCCGCCACCAGCACCTGGCCGACGCTCCAGGTGATGGGATCCTGCAGGTTCGCCTCGAGTACGAGGCCGTGCCGCCCGATGTCGGCCTGGTCCATCGCGCCGATGCAGCTGTCGAGCGCCTGCGCGCTGTCCACGACGATCTGCCCTCGCCCGCCGGTCGCGGTCACCCGCTTCAGGCGCACGGCGCCCGCACCGAGCATCGCGCGTCCGGCCCTCATCGCCTCGTCCGCGCCGAAGCAGGAGAAGCCCGGCAGCGTGGCGCCGCCGACCTCGCCGGCGAAGCGGGTCGACCAGCCTTGCGGCCGGGCTGCATCGCCCCCACCGATCAGCGGATGGCTGATGACCTTTGTGGCGACGAAGGCATACGGCACCACGCCGCCGAAGAGGTCGTCCACGCCGAGGATGCCCAGGGCGCGCACGCGGGCCGGGTCGGAAAGCGTGTCGCTGGGCACGAAGTAGTGCCGTGAGCCGGGCGGCGCGGCGGCGGCGTACTCGCCCTCGAAGGCGCAGCCGATCAGCGCCGCCAGCCGCTGCCCGTAGTGCGCGCGGGTGGCGTGCTCATGCTCGCTGCAGTAGCCGCGCGAATCCACGTCGAGGGTGACGACGCCGCAGGGGCCGGCGGCCGCATCGGCCAGCCGGGGCTCGGCCAGAGAAAGCGCTTCCACGGCGATGGCTCGTTCCGCCGGGCCTCAGCCCTTGCCGGCCTGCTTCTCTTCGGCGTCCTTCTTCTGCTCGGAGGAAGGCAGCTTCACCTTGGTCACGGTGACGGATACCGGGTCGCTGGCGGGAAAGGATTCCTCCACGCCGCTGTCCAGCGCCTCCTCGCTCGAAGGCTGCGGCACCGGCTTGGCGGATTCGGCCCGCCCCTGCTCGGGATTGCCGGAGGTGGGAAAGGGAAACTTCCCCGGCGATTCCGGGGCTTCCGCCGTCGGGGGCTTCCTGTCTTCTCTGTCTTGGGGCTGCCCTTGCTGATGTTTCGTGGTCATGATGGTATGAACCTCCAGGCTGTTCACTACGCATGTTGGGCGGGCGCGCGCCGCGCTCGGTGGGAAGGCGCTGCCCTTGCGTGTGGGACCTGTCCGGCGAGGCGGGGCCGTGCATCGGCTATCGTGCAACGCCCTGCCATTCGCGCAGCCATCGCCGGCCGGCCCCGACGGCCCCGCAGGCCCGTTGCAGCGCATGGCGCAACAGCCAAGGAGTCCGAGGAATGAACTGCACCGTCGAGCCGACGGCCGAGCCCCACTTCGAAAGCCTGCACCGGGCGCTGGACGTCGTCGCGCGTGAGAAGAAATACCTCGCGCTGACGCAGGCGCCGCCGCTGGCGAAGTCGATCGACTTCTATCGCGGCGTGATCTCGAGCGATTTCCCGCACTTCGTGGCGCTCGGCGGCGACCGCGTGGTCGGCTGGTGCGACGTGTCGCCGGTGTTCGGGCATTCGCGCCAGCACGTCGGCGTCCTGGGCATCGCGCTGGTGCCCGAGGCACGCGGGCTCGGGCTGGGCACGCGGCTGCTGCAGGCGGCCATCGGCAAGTCGTGGGAGCGCGGGCTGACGCGCATCGAGCTTTCGGTGCGCACCGACAACGCCCCAGCCAGGATGCTCTACGAGCGCCTGGGCTTCGAGCACGAAGGCCTCCTGCGCCACGCGATGCGCATCGACGGCGCCTACCTCGACTGCCACGCGATGGCGCTGCTTCGACAGCCCGAACAGGCCCTAGACTGAACTGAACGGCGTCGACCGTCGCCGAATGGAGTGCTTCCATGTGCCGCAGCATCAAGACCCTCTACAACTTCGAGCCGCCCGCCACCGAGCAGGAGATCCGCGCCGCCGCGCTGCAGTTCGTGCGCAAGCTCAGCGGCTTCAACGTGCCCTCCAGGGCCAACGAGGAGACGTTCAACCGGGCCGTCGACGAGGTGGCCGCCACCGCGGCGCGGCTGATCGATTCGCTGGTCACCACGGCCGAGCCGCGCGACCGTGCGGTGGAAGCCGAGCGCGCCCGCACCCGCTCGGCGCTGCGCTTCGGCAGCGGCCCTTCCGCCTGAGCGCGCCCGGCGCCGCGCGCACGGCGGGCCATGCGCATGCCCACAGCGCAGCGCCGTTGCGCGGCCTTTGATATGGTGCTTTCCAGCACCATCATGCGAAGCCCGAGCACATGAAAAAGACCTACACAGGAGGCTGCCACTGCGGCGCCGTGAGATTCGAGGCCGACATCGACCTCAGCCTGGGCACGCTGCGATGCAATTGCTCCATCTGCACCCAGACCCGCTTCTGGCCCGCCATCGTCGCGACCGACGCCTTCCGGCTGATCGAAGGAGAGTCGGAACTCAGCGAGCAGATGCTCGACACCCGCAACAGCCACTACATCGTCTGCAGGCACTGCGGCGTGCGCGCCTTCGGCGTGGGCCATTCGCCCCAGACCGGCGAGAGCGCCTACGGCGTGAACGTGACCTGCCTGGACGACGTGGACCTCGACGACCTTGCGAGCTCGCCGATCAGCTACGTGGACGGCCACCGCGGCACCTGGCACGTCGCACGCACGGCCATCGGCATCTGACGACGACAAGGTCCATTCCCACGACAACCACACTCCGGAGAAAAAGCCCATGCCCATCGAACTCTGGCTCGCCTTCGTCGCGGCCTCCGCCCTGATGCTCGTCATTCCCGGGCCGACCATCCTCACGGTGATCAGCTATTCGATGTCTCACGGCCGCCGCGCCAAGCTGCCGCTGGTGGCGGCCGTGGCGCTCGGCGACTCCACCGCGCTGGTGGTGTCGCTGCTGGGGCTGGGCGCGCTGCTCGCGGCTTCCGCTTTCTGGTTCACGGTGGTGAAGTGGGCCGGCGGGCTGTACCTGCTGTACCTCGGCGTCAGGCTGCTGCGCGCAGGCATCTCGTCCACCGAGATCGCCACGCCTGCGGCGCCCGCGTCGCGGCTGCGCCTGTTCGCCAACACCTACCTGGTGACTGCGCTCAACCCCAAGGGCATCGTGTTCTTCGTGGCCTTCCTGCCGCAGTTCATCAGCCCGGCCGCCGACGTGACGCGCCAGCTGTGGGTGCTGGCCGTCACCTTCGTGGTGCTGGCCGCGACCAACGCCACGCTCTACGCGGTGTTCGCGGGATCGGCGCGCAGGCTGCTGTCTTCGCCGCGCGCGCAGCGGCGCTTCAACCTGGCAGGAGGCTCGCTGCTGAGCGCCGCAGGCATCTGGGCGTTGATGGCGCGCCGACCGGGCTGAGCGATCGCCTGCTCCAACAAAAGAAAGGCCGCGAAGCGTAGAGCTTCGCGGCCTTTTGTTCGTCACGCCACGGATCAGTTGCGATACGGATTGTTGGGGTTGCGGTCGTAGCGGTTCGGAACGCCATCGCCGTCGCGGTCACGGTCGTAGCGGTTGGGCACGCCGTCGCGGTCGCGGTCGCCGTAGTGAGGGCGCGGCGGCGGCGGACGGTCGTAGGGTGCGACCACGCAGCCTGCGAGGATGGCCGATGCGGCCAGCAGGATCGCCAATGTCTTCGTCATGCGAGTTCTCCTTGGAATGTTTGTGGAACCGGGCTTCGCCTCCTGCGAGCCGGTAGTGCATTGAAGACCACGCCGGTACGCGCCGGGTTTCCGCTTTGAAGCCCTCGCGTGAAGTTCGTTACCGGATGTGGAGCCCGATCTGCAATCTGCCTCGCAGCCCGGGCGCTGAAAGGCGGCGCGCAGCCCGTCGCACGGTAGGCGCGGTTCCCGTGGCCCGCACCGAGAGAGAATGGCGGCGCCCATGCCTTTGCGCCAAGTCCTGCCTTTGGATACCGGTTCCTTTCCTCCGATGAAGCCAGCCCCCTTCGCTCTTTCCCGCAAGTCCCTCGCAGCCCTGCTGATCGCCGCAGCATGGGCCCACACGGCCGGGGCGGTGGTGAGCTTCGAGGAGGTGAAGCGCGATTTCCGCTCGTCAGACACCGCCGTGCTCGACCGCAACGGAGAACTGCTGCAGCGCGTGCGCACCGACCCCACCGTGCGCCGCGGCCAGTGGACCGCGCTGGCCGACGTGTCGCCCGCGCTGCGCACGGCCATGGTGCTCAGCGAGGACAAGCGCTTCTACGAACACAGCGGCATCGACTGGCGCGCGGTCTCGGCCGCTGCCTGGGGCAACCTCTGGAACACGCGCACCCGCGGCGCCTCGACCATCACGATGCAGCTGTCGGGCCTGCTCGACGACGACCTGCGCCGCAACTCGGGCGGACGCAGCTTCACCCAGAAGATCGGGCAGACGGTGGCGGCCGCGCAGCTGGAGCGCAACTGGCGCAAGGACCAGATCCTGGAGGCGTACCTCAACACCGTGCCGTTCCGCGGCGAGATCGTGGGCATCGACGCGCTCTCGCGCACGCTCTTCGGCAAGGCGCCCAGCGGCCTCGACGCACGCGAGGCCAGCGTGGCGGCGGCGCTGGTGCGCGCCCCCAACGCCAAGCCCGCCGCGGTGGCGCAGCGCGCCTGCGAGGTGCTGCGCACCATGGAGCCGCAGCAGAAGACCGACTGCGAGGCGCTCGACATGTTCACCAGCGCCGCGGTTCAGCGGCGCGCCTTCGAGCCCAACGAAGGAATCGCGCCGCATGCCGCGCGGCGGGTGCTGCGCGAGATTCGCGACGCGAACGCGGCGGCCGCGCCCGCTGCCGCCAGCGCAGCGCCCGCGCCGAAGGGCAAGGAGAAGGACAAGGAGACCGGCGTGCGCACCACCCTGCGCGCGCCGCTGCAGCGCTTCGCGCTCGACACGCTGCAGCGCCACCTGCGCGAGCTGCGCGACCGGCACGTGGAAGACGGCGCCCTCGTCGTGCTCGACAACGCGACCGGCGAGGTGCTCGCCTGGGTCGGCTCCTCCGGTCCGCTGAGCCAGGCCGCAGAGGTCGACGGCGTCACCGCGCTGCGCCAGCCCGGCTCCACGCTCAAGCCGCTGCTCTACGCCCAGGCGATCGCCGAGAAGCGCATCACGGCGGCCTCGCTGATCGAGGACTCTTCGGCGCAGATCAGCACCGCCAGCGGCCTGTACATCCCGCAGAACTACGACCGCCGCTTCAAGGGCCCTGTGTCGGCGCGCACCGCGCTGGCCGCATCGCTCAACGTGCCCGCCGTGCGCACGCTGGTGATGGTGTCGCCCGAGGCCTTCGCGCGCGAGCTGCGCGCTGCCGGCCTGCGGCTGCGCGAGAGCGGCGACTACTACGGCTACAGCCTCGCGCTCGGCAGCGCCGAGGTGTCGCTGCTGTCGCTCACCAATGCCTACCGCATGCTGGCCAACGGCGGGCGCTACGCGACGACGACGCTGACGCCGAAGCCCGCGGAGAAGCCCAAGGCCGCTTCCGCCGCGCCCGCGCCGCTGATCGATCCGCGCGCGGCCTTCATCGTGGGCGACATCCTCTCCGACCCCAATGCGCGCACGCGCACCTTCGGCCTCGACAGCATTCTTTCCACCCGCTTCTGGACGGCCGTGAAGACCGGCACCAGCAAGGACATGCGCGACAACTGGGCCGTGGGCTGGTCGCAGCGCTACACCGTGGGCGTGTGGGTGGGCAACGCCAGCGGCGAGTCGATGTGGGACGTGAGCGGCACCAGCGGCGCCGCGCCGGTGTGGGCCGAGGTGATGCGCTTCCTGCACGCGCGCGAGCCCAGCCGCGCGCCATCACCGCCGGCAGGGCTGGTCGAGATGCAGGTGAGCTTCGGCCCTGGCGGCGACGGCAATGCGCTGGAGGCATCGCGCAGCGAGTGGTTCCTGCAGGGCACGGAGCAGCCGCTCTTCGCGCTCGACACCGGCATGGCGACCGATGCTTCCGGCTCCGCGCGCATCACTGCGCCGGCCGACGGCACCATCATCGCGCTGGACCCCGACATCCCGCCGCAGCGCCAGCGCGTGCGCTTCGATTCGGAAGGCCGCGGCGTTCAGTGGCGCGTCGACGGCAAGCCGCTGGCGCGCGGCAACACCGTGCAGTGGTTCCCATGGCCGGGCCGCCACGTGATCGAGCTGGTGGACGCAGGCGGCAAGGTGGCCGACCAGCGCAGGATCGAGGTGCGCGGCGCGGGCGTGGTGGCGAAGAACAACGGCGGCGCGCGGCGCTGATTCAGGCCGCGCGGAACACGTCGAGGAAGTAGTCGACGAAGGTCCGGATCTTCGGCGTGTTGCGGCGCGCGGGCAGGTAGCTCAGATAAATGTCGTGCGGCTTCAGCGCGAGCGAGGGCAGCACCTGCACCAGGGCGGCGCCGTCGACCTGCGGGCGCGCGAGCGACTGCGGCAGCAGCGCGATGCCGCGGCCCGAGAGCGCGAGGCGCAGGACCATTTCGGGGTCGTCCGACTGGAACACGCTTTCCACCCGCACGCGGTGCGTCTTCTCGGCGGTCGCGAGGCCGATCTCGCGCTTGCGGCCGTCGGCGTCGGTGGTCAGGAACCGGTGGGCCGCGAGGTCGTGCAGGTCCGCGACCGGGGCATGGCGCGCGAGATACGACGGCGCGGCGCACAGCATCAGCGGCTCCAGCGCCAGGGAGCGCAGCACCAGCGCGTCGCCGTCGTCGCGTCCGCAGCGGATGGCCACGTCGGCCGTGTAGCGCTGCAGGTCGGCACGGTTCGTCCCGGTCTCGATCGCGACCTCCAGGCGCGGGTAGGCGGTCATGAAGGCGGGCAGGTGCTTCATCAGCAGTTCGCGGCCGTAGTAGTGCGGCACGGCCACGCGAAGCCGCCCGGAGACCGCGCCACCGTCGGACGACAGGTTCAGCATGACGTCGTCGAGGATCGTCAGCGCGTGCTGGGCCGCCGCCAGGAACTCCCGCCCTTCCTCGGTCAGCGCGAAGCGGGTGGCGCCGCGATGCAGCAGCAGGTGCCCCACGGTGGCCTCCAGCCGCTGGAGCTGGCGCGACGCCGAAGCCTTGGGCACCTTGAGCACTTCGGCTGCGGGGGTCAGCCCCCCGAGCTGCGCGGCCTTGGCGAACAGCCGCACGTCCGACAAAGAGAAGTCCTTCATGATGCTTCCATCGCTCGAGGCGGTCCCATTGCTTGTTGCGCTCCCTCAAATCCGTGCCAGCGGCCGGAAGGAGGCCGATTGCTTGGCGGAGGCAACCTGCGGATTCACAAGCTACCTTTAGTTTCATTTTCTGACAGTCAGGTCTGGCGGAGCAACACTTTCGACATCAGTCGCTGAAGGTCGGGAAAAATTCACTTATTGAGGACAAATCCGCGAAAACGGCTTGCGTGGTCCTTCGAAGGCGCTTCGGTTTCTGGAAAGGGGGCGTTCCGGGTCAATCGCCGCGTGGGGAGTCCGGTCTCTGTTTGGGGGCAAAATTCATCCAATCATTGAACGACCAGGCCTACTCCCGATGCTTGTCCAAGCTCCCCGTACTTCGCTTGCAGATACCGCCGCCGACAGCATCCGCGCCGAGATCTCCGCCGGCCGCTGGCCCGTCGGCTCCCGCATTCCGATCGAGCCGCAGCTCGCCCAGTTGCTGGGGGTGAGCCGCGGCACGGTACGCGAGGCGGTCAAGACGCTGGTGTCGCGCGGCCTGCTCGAAGTGCGCCAGGGCTCGGGCACCTATGTGCGCTCGGGTTTCGATCCGTCGTCCAGCCTGCAGAAGATGCGGCTCGCCAGCCTGCGCGACCAGTTCGAGGTGCGCCGCGCGCTCGAGGTGGAAGCCGCCCGGCTCGCCGCGGTTCGCCACACGGCGCGCGACCTGCGCCGCCTGCACACTCTGCTGGACAAGCGAGGCAGCTTCGACCCTGCCGACAACGGCGCGGCCTTCATCGAGCGCGACCTCGCGTTCCACCTCGCCATCGTCGACATCTCGGGCAACCTCGCGCTGGCCGAGACGTGCCGCTTCATCACCGGCTACATCAAGGAGACCATCGCGAGCTCGCTGGGCACCGCCCTGCCCGAGCCCGACGAGGCGGCGCACCGCGCCGTCATCGAAGGCATCGCCAGCCGCGACCCCGACGTGGCCGCCGCCGCGGTGCGCACCTTCATGTCGCCGATGATCAACGCGCTGGCGCTGGGCTCGTGATGAACTCGACCACCCTCGCAAGCCGCAACGCCGCCGCCGCTCCCGCTTCGCCGCGTCACTCCAGCGACGAACTGCTGATCGACGCGGAGGCCGACAGCCTGCCCGCGCCGCGCCCCACGCCGGCGCCGACGCTCGCGCGCCGCATCCTGCTGGGCGCCAGCGTGGTGCTGATCGCCTTCAACCTGCGCCCGGTGTTCGCCAGCCTCTCGGTGGTGCTGCCCGAAATCATCAAGGCCACGGGCCTCTCGGCCACCGCCGCCAGCTTGCTGACCACGCTGCCGATCGTCTGCCTCGGCGTCTTCGCGCCGCTCGCGCCCGGCCTGGGCCGGCGCTTCGGCACCGAGCGCACGCTGCTCGGCTGCATGGTGCTGATCCTGGTCGGCACGGTGCTGCGCGGCACCGGCAACATCCCGCTGCTGTTCCTGGCCTCGGCCATCGCGGGCAGCGGCATCGCGGTGTCGAACGTGCTGCTGTCGGGCCTGGTCAAGCGCGACTTCGCCTCGCAGGCGGCGCTGATGATGGGCCTCTACACCATGGCCGTCTGCGGTGGCGCGGCCAGCGCGGCCGGCCTCACGGTGCCGATCGAGCACGCGCTGGGCGGCGGCTGGACCATGGCGCTCGCGATGTGGGCGCTCCCGGCTGCGCTGGTCACGCTGATCTGGGCGCCGCAGGCGCTGCCGGTGAAGCCGGTGGCGAGCGAATCGGGCTTCACCGTGCGCGGGCTCTGGAGCGACCGGCTCGCCTGGCAGGTCACCTTCTTCATGGGCCTGCAGTCCGCCCTCGCCTACATCGTGATGGGCTGGCTCGCGCCGATCCTGCGCGAGCGCGGGCTGGGCAGCGAGACGGCCGGTTACGTGGTTTCGCTGTCGGTCATGACGCAGGTGGTGACCTGCCTCGTGATACCGGCGCTGGCGGTGAAGCTGCGCAACCAGCGCGGCCTCGCGGTCGTGCTGGCGCTGCTGACGGTCGGCGCGATGCTGGCGATGCTGTTCGCGCCGCTGGGCGGCGTGTTCGGCGTGTGGGCCTGGGCGGTGCTGCTGGGCATCGCGCAGGGCGGCACCTTCGCTCTGGCGCTCACGATGATCGTGCTGCGCTCGCCCGACTCGCACGTGGCCGCGCATCTCTCGGGCATGGCGCAGGGCGTGGGCTACATGGTGGCGGCCTTCGGGCCGCTGGTGGCCGGGCTGCTGCACGGCTGGACGGGGAGCTTCCGCGCCTCGTCGTGGCTCTTCATCGGCCTGGGCATCGCGCTCGTGATCGCGGGGCTGGGGGCCGGCCGCACGATGCACGTGGGCACGACGACCGTGCCGCGCCGCTGAGGCGCGGGCCCGCTGCCTACTGCGGCCCGCCGCAGAAGCCGGCGCGCTCGGTGGTCTTCGCGGTGAACAGCACGCGCGTGGTGGTCGCCGCGCTGCGCGGCTCGTTCTGCGGCCACTCGGTCTGCACCCAGGTGTATTGCCAGTCGTAGGGCGCGCCGGGCTTGAATGTCTCGCCATAGGCGATGCGCAGGCTGCCGAAGCTCTCGTCGTGGCAGTGCTTCGAAGTCTTGTATTCCTTCTCGCTGAAGCAGGCGCGGATCATCTTGGAGCACGAGAAGGGAATGCCCTCCTGCACCGCCTTGCCGCCTTCGAGCGGCACGAAGTCCGCGGTGTCGAACGACGCGCCGCCGCCCGAATAGCCTTCCGACACCGTCTGCAGCACGGCCACGGCCCATCGGCCCTCGGCCACCGGGTAGAGCGCCGGCGCGAGCGAGAGGCGCGCCTCGGAACGGCTGGCGTCGCTGTCTTTCTTCAGGGCCTGCGCGTAGTCGGAGAAATCATGGAGACGAGCGAGCTGCCAGGTCTTCGCGTCGCCTGCATCCCGCCTGATGCGCGCCATGGCGAGCGGCTCGGCGGACAGCACCACGTAGTCGCCGGCCGCGGCGCCGCGCGGGCGGTAGAGGCCCAGCTGCTGCGCGTTGCAGGGCTGCGGCAGCAGTGCGCACAGCCGCGTGCGCCACTGCGCATCGATCGAATCGGGCTTCTTCACCGCATCGAACACCTGCGCCGACGGCGCGGAAAGATCGGGAGCGGCAGACACCGCAGCGGCGAACGGCAGCAGGGCGAGCAGGAGCGGCAGCTTTCTCATGGAGCCGGATGGTAGCCAGCGACGGCGCTTCTGGTTGATAAAGTCGCACGCGACCATGAATCCTTTTTCTCCCGCCCTCCTCCGGATCGACGCACTGCGTTTCGCCTACCCCGACCAACCCGCGCTGGTGTCCGGCTGGAACGCGTCCGTCGGCCCGGGCGTCACGCTGCTGTACGGCGATACCGGCACGGGCAAGTCGGCGCTGCTGCAGGTGATCGCCGGCACGCTGGCCGCCTCCTCGGGCCGGCTGACGGTGGCGGGCGCGAGCCTCGACAGCGCGCCCGAGGCCTATCGCCGCCAGGTGTTCTTCGTCGACCCGACGACCGACCGTTTCGACCAGCTCACGGCCCGCGAATGCACGGCCTCCCTCGCCGAGGGCGACGCCGGCTTCGACCACGCGAAGTGGCAGGCCATCGCCGACGGCTTCTCGCTGGCGCCGCACCTCGACAAGAAGATGTTCATGCTCTCGACCGGTTCGAAGCGCAAGGTGTGGATGGCCGCCGGGCTTGCCTCGGGCCGGCCGCTCGTCCTGCTCGACGAACCGACCGCCGGGCTCGACATGCCCTCCACGCGCTGCCTGTGGGCCACGCTCTCGGAACTGGCGGCGCAGTCGAAGCAGGCGGTGATCGTGGCGAGCGCGGCGCGCATCGACACCGTGCCGCTCGCGGCCACCATCGAACTGCCGCTGCGCGAAGGCTGACCCGTCTTCAGGCCGGGTCGAAGTCGGTGCTGCGGCTCAGGGCTTCCCAGGCCTCCAGGTCCTTGAGCATCGCCTGCGCATGGGCGCGCACCGCGTCGACCGAGTCGCCGCCCAGCGGCAGACGCAGCGGCGTGTTCTCTGCTTGCAGCGCCTTCGCGATGGCCACGGCCGCCTTGCGCGGATCGCCGGCCTGCGTGTTGTGCATGCTGTGCGCGAACTCGCGGGTGGCGCCCACCACCGGCTGGTAGGCCTCGATCACCGGCATGTGGCGCATGCCGCTGCCCGCGAGCTGCGTGCGGAACTGGCCCGGCTCGACGATCAGCACCTTGATGCCGAAGGGCGCCACCTCCTGCGCCAGCGCTTCCGAGGCGCCCTCCAGTGCGAACTTGGAAGCCGAATAGGCGCTGAAGCCCGCGAACGACAGCTGCCCGCCCAGGCTGGAAATGTTGACGATGGCGCCCGACCTCTGCGCACGCAGCACCGGAAGCGCGGCACGGGTAACAGCCATCGCGCCGAAGAAGTTGGTGTTCATCAGCGCGCGCAGCTCTGCGTCGGACGTTTCCTCGAGGGCGCCGACCACGCCGTAGCCCGCGTTGTTGACGAGCACGTCGATGCGGCCGAAGCGCGCGACCGCGGCCTGCACGGCGGCCTCGGCGGCACCGGCCGCGTCCACGTCGAGCGGGGTGGCCAGCACGCGGTCGGGCGCCAGCGCCACGAGGTCGACCAGGCGGCTTGCGTCGCGGGCGGTGGCGACCACGTTGTGGCCCAGGGCCAGGGCGTGCTCGGCGAAGGCGTGGCCGAAACCGGAGGCTGCACCGGTGATGAACCAGGTCTGGCGGGCTTGCGAGGAGGTGGTGGCGATGTTGGAGGCGTTGGACATGAGGCTGGCTCCTTGAGGGGTTGAGGGTTGCCGTGAAGGCATGGCGTGACTGTTCCAGCAAACCCACTCAACGACTAGCCAGTTCAAATTGAAAGCACTGTGCGATACAGTGCATGAATGGACCGCAACCTGCTTCCGCATCTCGCGATCGTGCTGGCGGTGCACCGGCGCGGCGGGTTTGCCGCGGCGGCGGCCGAGCTGGGCATGAGCGCCTCGGCCGTGAGCCACGCGGTGCGCGCCGTCGAGGACCACCTGGGCCAGCCGATCTTCGCCCGCACCACCCGCAGCGTGCGGCTGACCGAGGCCGGCGCGGGCTTCATCGACATGCTGGCCCCGGCCATGGGCGAGATCGCCGACGCGGTGGACCGCTTCGGCGAGTCGCTCGGGCGGGTGAGCGGCGTGCTGCGCGTCAACGCCCCTCACGTGGCGCTGCCGCTGGCCATGACCCCGCTGGTGGCCGAAATGGCGCGCCGTCACCCGGGGCTGGTGATCGAGATCACCTGCGACGACGGGCTGGCCGACATCGTGGCGAGCGGCCACGACGCCGGCGTGCGGCTGGGCCACACCGTCGCGCAGGACATGGTGGCGGTGCGCCTCACCCCGCCCTTCGAGGCCATCCTGGTGGCCACGCCGCGCTACCTGGCCACGGCCGGCGAGCCGCGCAGCATCGCGGCGCTGCAGCAGCACAACTGCATCGGCTTCCGCTTCGTGACTTCGGGCGGCGTCTACGCCTGGGACCTGCGCGACGAGGGCGGCGCCCATGTCTCGGTCGAGGTGCCGGGCACCGTGCGAGTCACCGACGCGCTCTACGCCCGCGACCTGGCGCTGGCCGACGTGGGCATCGCCTACATCTTCGAGCCGCTGGTGCGCGCCGAGCTGCGCGAAGGCCGGCTGCGCCAGCTGCTGCCGCGCTCGGCCTTCGGGGAGCCGGGGCTCTTCTTGTACTTTCCGCGCCGGGCGGCCCAGGCGCCCAAGCTGCGCGCCTTCGTCGACCTGGCCCGGGAAATGCTCGAAAAGTCCGTTTCCGGCCAGCCGGAGGCCCTTTAAGACTCGCTTCCGGCCGGGGCTTGGTAACCCGCATGGCGAAACACGGTCCCGGCGGGCGACAATCGGGGGCTCCGGCAAAAACGGGCCATCCCCCGGACAGCCGGAAGTTCCAGCCAACCCGACAACCAGGATCTACGGAAGCAAGCGCATGAGCTCGAAGCAACCCACCATCGTCTACACCCTCACCGACGAGGCGCCCCTGCTGGCGACCTACGCGTTTCTGCCCATCATTCGCGCCTTCACGAATCCGGCCGGGATCAACGTCGAGACCAGCGACATCTCCGTGGCGGCCCGCATCCTGGGCGAATTCCCCGACTACCTGAGCGACGAGCAGAAGGTGCCCGACAACCTCGCCGAGCTGGGCAAGCTCACGCTCAAGCCCGAAGCCAACATCATCAAGCTGCCCAACATCAGCGCCTCGGTCGCGCAGCTGAAGGCCGCCATCAAGGAACTGCAGGGCAAGGGCTACAAGATCCCCGACTACCCCGAGAACCCGACCACGGACGAGGACAAGGACATCCGCGCGCGCTACAACAAGTGCACCGGCAGCGCCGTGAACCCCGTGCTGCGCGAAGGCAACTCCGACCGCCGCGCACCCAAGGCCGTGAAGGAATACGCGCGCAAGAACCCGCACAGCATGGCCGACTGGAGCCAGGCCTCGCGCTCGCACGTCTCGCACATGCACGGCGGCGACTTCTACCACGGCGAGAAGTCCATGACGCTCGACCGCGCGCGCAACGTCAAGATGGAGCTGATCACCAAGAGCGGCAAGACCATCGTGCTCAAGCCCAAGGTCGCCCTGCTCGACCGCGAGATCATCGACTCCATGTTCATGAGCAAGAAGGCGCTGCTGGCCTTCTATGAAAAGGAGATCGAGGACGCGCACAAGACCGGCGTGATGTTCTCGCTGCACGTGAAGGCCACCATGATGAAGGTCTCGCACCCCATCGTGTTCGGCCACTGCGTGAAGATCTTCTACAAGGAAGCCTTCGAGAAGCACGGCAAGCTGTTCGACGAGCTGGGCATCAACGTCAACAACGGCATGGTCGACCTCTACAACAAGATCGCCACGCTGCCGCAGAGCACGCAGGACGAGATCAAGCGCGACCTGCACGCCTGCCACGAGCACCGCCCCGAGCTGGCGATGGTCGACTCGGCCAAGGGCATCACCAACTTCCACTCGCCCAACGACATCATCGTGGACGCATCCATGCCCGCGATGATCCGCAACGGCGGCAAGATGTGGGGCGCCGACGGCCGCCTGAAGGACGTGAAGGCCGTGATGCCCGAATCGACCTTCGCCCGCATCTACCAGGAGATCATCAACTTCTGCAAGTGGCACGGCGCCTTCGACCCCAGGACCATGGGCACCGTGCCCAACGTGGGCCTGATGGCCCAGAAGGCCGAGGAATACGGCTCGCACGACAAGACCTTCGAGATCGCCGAGGACGGCGTCGCCAACATCACCGACCTGGACACCGGCGAAGTGCTGATGAGCCAAGAAGTTGAGCAAGGCGACATCTGGCGCATGTGCCAGGTCAAGGACGCCGCGATCCGCGACTGGGTCAAGCTGGCCGTCAACCGCGCGCGCAACTCCGGCATGCCGGTGGTGTTCTGGCTCGACGCCTACCGTCCGCACGAGGCGCAGCTGATCACCAAGGTCAAGATGTACCTGCACGAGCACAACACCGCGGGCCTGGACATCCAGATCATGAGCCAGGTGCGCGCCATGCGCTACACGCTGGAGCGCGTGGTCCGCGGCCTGGACACCATCAGCGCCACCGGCAACATCCTGCGCGACTACCTGACCGACCTGTTCCCCATCATGGAACTGGGCACCTCGGCCAAGATGCTGTCGATCGTTCCGCTGATGGCCGGCGGCGGCATGTACGAGACCGGCGCGGGCGGCTCCGCTCCCAAGCACGTGCAGCAGCTGGTGGAAGAGAACCACCTGCGCTGGGACTCGCTGGGCGAATTCCTCGCGCTCGCCGTGAGCCTGGAAGACCTGGGCCTGAAGACGAACAACAAGAAGGCGGCCATCCTGGCGAAGACGCTGGACACGGCCACCGGCAAGCTGCTCGACAACAACAAGAACCCTTCGCCCAAGACCGGCCAGCTCGACAACCGCGGCAGCCAGTTCTACCTGGCGATGTACTGGGCGCAGGAACTGGCCGCGCAGACCGAAGACCTGGAGCTGCAGGCCGCCTTCGCCAAGCTGGCCGAGACGCTCGCAGCCAACGAGCAGAAGATCGTCGACGAGCTCGCGGCCGTGCAGGGCAAGCCGGTGGACATCGGCGGCTACTACCTGGCCGACCCGGTCAAGTTCTCGGCCATCATGCGCCCGAGCGCCACGCTGAACGCGGCGCTGGCCTCGGCGTAAGAAGGTCGATCGACCTCGTGCGGGCGGCAGCCATGAAGCCCTTCAGGCTCGCGATGCTTCCCGCCGTGCTGGCCCTGGCCGGCGCGGCGGTCAGCGCACACGCGGCCGAGGACTGCGAAGCCCTGCGCACCCGCATCGAACAGAAGATCGCCGCGAGCGGCGTGGCGCGCTTCACCGTCGCCGTCGTCGATGCCAACGCATCGGCCGACGGACAGGTGGTGGGCAGCTGCGAGCTCGGCACGAAGAAAGTCGTCTATCTGAAGGACGCGGGGGCTGCAACGGCTCCTGCTCCTGCTCCCGCATCTATCCCTGCATCTTCTGCCCCGAAGCCGGCTCCGGCCCAGGGCGCGGACGAACCCATGATCACCGAGTGCAAGGACGGCACCGTGACCATGGGCGACTGCAGAAGGCAGTAGCGGCAACCCGGCGGCAGCTGCTGCCCGGCCCTGCCCGCCCCATTCATTCCTGTGGCCGGATCGATCCGGCCCTTCAGCCCTTCGCCACCACCCGCGCGATCCACGCGAGCAGCACCGCCTCGACCTCGTCGCGGTTGGTCTCGTTCAGCGCCTCGTGACGCGCGCCGCCGAAGACGTGGCACGACACGTCGCGCAGCCCCGCCTGGCGATAGCGCTCCACCAGCGGGTAGAACCACTCGGCCTTGTTGCTCACCGGGTCTTCGCCGCCGATGAACAGGTACAGGGGCAGCTCGGGGCGGATGGTCTTGCGCATCGCCTCCGGCGTGAGGTCGCCCAGCTTCGCGAACATCGAGCCCAGCCCCTCCGGCGAGACCGTGAAGCCGCACAGCGGATCGGCGATGTACGCATCGACCTGTGCCGGATCGCGGCTGAGCCAGTCGAAGGGCGTGCGCACGTCGGGCAGCGCGGCGTTCATGTCTTCCAGCTTGAAGCCCGACTGCAGCGCGGTTCCCAGCAGGTCGAGCGCCGAAGTGCCGGACAGCGCAGCACCCGCGAGCAGCGAGCCGTGCTCGACCAGGTAGTACTGCAGCGCGAACGAACCCATGCTGTGGCCCAGCAGGATCAGCGGCAGGCCCGGATGCACGCCGCGCACATGGCGGCTCAGCAGCGCCATGTCGTCCACCAGCCCGGCGAACGCGCGCGGACCGAACTCGCCCAGCTCGCCGCGCGCCTGCGCGCCCTTGCCATGGCCGCGATGCTCGTTCGCATAGACCACGTAGCCCGCCTGCACCAGCGATTCGGCCAGATGACGGTAGCGCAGCGAATGCTCGCCCATGCCGTGCGCGAGCTGGACGATGGCGCGCGGCTTCGTCACCGTGCCAAGCCACCGATGAACCTCCACCGTGACGCCGTCGTTGGCGGTGAGCTCGAAGTGGGTCTCGGTGGTCGGCATGCAGTGCTCCATTCAGTGATTGATGGAGCCGATCCTAGGGGCTGGTGCGCGGCGATTCGATCAGGGGTTTCCTGCTTCTGTCGCGCGGTGGACAGCCAGCACCTGCGCCATCTTCCGCAGAGCCGCCTCCGGCGTCGCCTCGATGTGGATCGAACACGCCAGCATCAGGTTCAGCTGCTGCCCGAAGTCCTCGACCGCGATGCCGGTGCCGGCTTCGCGCAGCACGCCGTTCGCGTCGACCTCGCATGGCAGCGCGGCGCGCACGCGGTCCGCGTAGCTGCCTTCGGGCACGCCGTAGGCAACGACCGGGATGCCCAGCGCGATCGCCGCGCCGACCTCGAACACGGTGCCGGAATCTGGCTCCATGCCCCTGAAGCTCGCAAGATTGGCGACCACGCCGTCCGCACCGCGAAGGCGCTGCATGTTGGCTTCGTATATCTGCTTCTCGGGCGCGTCGGAGGTCTGCTCTTCGTTGCCGTCCGCCGGCAGCAGGGCCGCGAGGCCGGCTGCGTCGCAGGCGGCCGACAACCTGACGAAATGCGCCCTGGCGTCGGGGCGAAAGACGTCGGGCCCCGCGAGGTAGATGCGCGGGCGGGCCGTGTTCGGGGAAGGCTTGTTGTCCATCGGCGCAGCATCCGCGATTTCCGGCTCTTGCTCAATCCTTGCGACATGGTGCAAAGCGAATTACCGATGGATGCATCGGCCGGCAGCACCGGCCGATGCGGCTTCGGGGAATCAGGCAAGAAACTCGCACGAAGCGACTAACGCCCCACCCGCGCCTTTTTCAAGAATGGACGCTCCATCCACGAACCAAGGCGCACCATGAACACCGCACGTCGCACAGGCGCACTCACCGCGCTCTCGCTATCGCTTGCCATGGCCTCGGGCCCTTCGCAGGCACAACCCCAACGCCCCAGGCTGCTCGAAGACCCGAACCGCTTCGTGGGCATGTGGGTGACACAAGACGGCCACATCCGCCACGAACTGCTGCCCAACGGCCGCTACGACGAGGCGCGCGGAACGCGCCCGAGCGCCTACCGGGGCAGCTACAGACTGACGGGCAACCACATCGACTACGTCGACGACACCGGCTTCACGGCCGACGGCGAGTTCCGCGACGGCGTGCTGTACCACGCGGGCATGGTGCTCTACCGCGAAAGCACTACGCGGCGCTGAGCCGGGCGAAGCGGCGGACGCAGTCGGCATCGCGTTTTGCAGGATCAGGCAAAAACCGCGTTCGATTCGTCTACCGCTTCGGGCCCGCGAAAACGCACACTTCTCTGCATGCCCGGCTCACGCTCATTCCAGTGTGTGCCCCACGGCAGACAGATCAGCACGAGGAGTTCACCATGACCACGATCCAGGAAAAAGTCGTACTCATCACCGGCGCGAGCAGCGGCATCGGCGAAGCGACCGCCAGGCTGCTTGCGCGGCGCGGCGCCAAGGTGGTGCTCGGTGCGCGCCGCACCGACAGGCTCGCCGCGCTCGCGGCGGAGATCACGGCCACGGGCGGAACGGCGAGCTACCAGCGCCTCGACGTGACGCACCGGCCCGACATGGAAGCATTCGCCGAATTCGCGCTCGAGACGCACGAGCAGATCGACGTGCTCGTCAACGCCGCGGGCGTAATGCCGATGTCACCGCTGTGGAACCGCAAGATCGAGGAGTGGGAACTCATGATCGACGTGAACCTGCGCGGCGTGCTGCTGGGCATCGCGGCGGTGCTGCCGACGATGCAGGAGCAGGGCTGGGGCCACATCGTGAACGTGGCGCCGGTGGCGATGCATGGGCTGTCGCCGGGCTCGGCGGTGTACCACGGCACGCAGTACGCGGTGAACGCGGTCTCCGAGGGCCTGCGGCAGGAGCATGCCGGCCGGCTGCACGTGACGGTGGTGAGCCCCGACGTGCACGGCCCCATCGATCCGCTGGCCGAGCGCATCGCGGCCAGCTACGCACGCGAACGCATGCGCACCAACCGGCGCATCGCGGTGCCCGTTGATGCGGTGGCACGCTCGATCGCGGGCGCCATCGAGGGCTACGGCATCACGGCCGGGGCGATGCGCCCGCCTGCCAGGCAGCAGAGGCCGCGCCCGGCCGAATACGCTCAGTAGGTCTTGTAGGGCAGGAACTTTCCCGACAGCACCACGTTGACGCGGTCGCCCTTCGGGTCGGCCTCGCGCTGGATGTCCATGCTGAAGTCGATGGCGCTCATGATGCCGTCGCCGAATTCCTCATGGATCAGTTCCTTGATGGTGGTGCCGTACACGCTCACCACCTCGTACCAGCGGTAGATGAGCGGATCGGTAGGCACCGGCGTGGGCAGCGAGCCCTTGTAGGGCACGACCTTCAGCCACTTCTGCTCCTCGGCGGTGAGGCCGAAGATCTTGCCGATGATCTTCGCCTGCTTGTCGTCGAGCGTCATCTGGCCGAGGCAGGCGGCGGTGGTCCACTCCTTCGAGAGGCCGACCTTCGTGGCCACGTCGGCCCACTGGATGCCCTTGCTGACCTTGGTGGCGATGATCTTCTCGGTGACGTCGTTGCGGTTCATGGGGTTTGCTCCTGATCGATATGAACGTGATGAAGGGGTGAAGGCGAGGTCACGCCGCCTTCGCGCGCGTGACGAGGAAATCGACGATGTGGTTGCGCAGCGCGTAGTAGCCGTCGAGGTGGTGCAGCGAGGCGCGCGTGCGCTCGCGCGGCAGCGGGTTGACCACCGTCTCGACGATGTTCCCCGCGCGGTACCCGCCCTGCGGCAGGTCGGTGCCGTTGCTCATGAGCAGGATGCGGTCGGCCAGCAGGATGGCCTCGTCCACGTCGTGCGTGATCATGAAGACGGTCTGCTGCGTCTGCCGCACGATGGCCATCAGCTCGTCCTGGATGGTGCCGCGCGTGAGCGCGTCGAGGGCGCCGAAGGGCTCGTCGAGCAGCAGCATCTTGGGGCTGATGGCGAAGGCGCGGGCGATGCCCACGCGCTGCTTCATGCCGCCCGAGAGCTGCGAGGGCTTCTTGTCGATGGCCGCCTGCAGCCCGACCATGGCGACGAAGCGCTCCACCTGCGCATCGACCTGCGCGGCCGACCACTCGGGCCAGCGCGAGACCACCGCGAAGGCGATGTTCCTGCGCACCGTGAGCCACGGCATGAGCGCATGGCTCTGGAACACCACGCCGCGCTCCAGGCTGGGGCCGGCCACCTCTCGCCCATCCATGAAGACATGGCCCGCGCTCGCCTGGTCGAGGCCCGCCAGCACGTTGAGGATGGTGGTCTTGCCGCAGCCCGAGTGGCCGATGATGCAGACGAACTCGCCGCGATCGAGCGTGAACGACACGTCGGCAAACACGGGCCGCGCGGGCATGAAGGCCTTGGCAAGGCCCTCCACGCGCAGGAAGCCGCGGGCGCCCGGCGCCTCCACGGCAGCGGAAACGACAGGCTGGGTCATGGCTTCACCTCGGGCGGCAGGAACGGCGCGCTCACTCCACATAGGTCACCTTCCGCTGCAGCGCCGCGAAGGCCTGGTCGAGCAGCATGCCCACCACGCCGATCAAAAGGATCGCGAAGATCACGTTGGTGAGCGACAGGTTGTTCCACTCGTTCCACACGAAGTAGCCGATGCCGGTGCCGCCCACCAGCATCTCGGCTGCCACGATGACCAGCCACGCGATGCTCATGCTGATGCGCATGCCCGTGAGGATGGTGGGCGCCGCCGCCGGCAGGATGACGCGGAACGCGCGGCGCAGCGGCTTCACCTCGAGCGTGCTGGCCACGTTGAGCCATTCGCGCTTGACCGAGGCCACGCCGAAGGCGGTGTTCAGCAGCATCGGCCAGACCGAGCAGATGAAGATCACGAAGATGCCGCTGACCGACGAGTCCTTGATGGTGTAGAGCGCCAGCGGCATCCACGCCAGCGGCGAGATCGGCTTGAGCACCTGGATGAAAGGGTCGAAGGCCTTGTGCAGCAGCGGCGACATGCCGATGACGAAGCCCAGCGGCACCGCCACCATGCACGCCAGCGCGAAGCCCAGGCCCACGCGCGCCAGCGACCAGGCCAGCTGGATGGCGATGCCCTTGTCGTTGGGGCCGTTGTCGTAGAACGGATTCGACAGGTGCTTCCACGCGGTGGCGGCCATCTCGGCGGGCGTGGGAAAGCCCGAGCTCTTCACCTGGCCCTGCGTCGGGTCCTTGCCGAGCATCTTCTGGTATTCGATCTGCTCGGCTGTCATGCCTGCCGCGGCGGAGGTGCCGCCGGCCGGTGCGGTGGCGACCTGCCACACGCCCACCAGCAGCAGGAACATCAGCAGCGACACCAGCGCCGCCTTGAACGAAAGAGCCTTCTTCCGCATGGCTCAGGCCATCTTCGCGATGGCGAAGCTCTTGAGGTAGTCGTCGGGCTTCGCGGGGTCGAACACCTTGCCCATGATGGTGAACTTCGGGTACGCCCCATCGGGCACCGGCTGGCCCAGGTCCTTCATGCGCTTCTTCGCGTCGGTGAGCAGGAAGACCTTCTCGGCGATACGCCTGTAGTCGATGTCGCCCTTCACGTAGCCCCAGCGCTTCATCTGCGTGAGCATCCACACGGCCATCGACTGCCAGGGGATCGGGTCGAAGTCGGCGCGGTCCGGCACGGTGCGGATGTTGCCCAGGCCGTCGGCGAACTTGCCGGTGAGCACCTGCGTGAGCACGGTCTCGGGCTGGTTCAGGTATTGCGCGGGCGCGATCACCTTGGCGATGAGTTCGCGGTTCTTCGGATCGCGCGCCATGGCCGACGCGGTGAGCACCGAGCGCACCAGCGCGGCGAAGGTGTTGGGGTTCTTCTCGATGAACTCGCTCGACGTACCGAAGGCGCAGCACGGGTGGCCGTTCCACAGGTCCTTGGTCAGCAGGTGGATGAAGCCGATCTCCTCGAACACCGCGCGCTGGTTGAACGGATCGGGGCCGAGGTAGCCGTCGATGTTGCCGGCGCGCAGGTTGGCCACCATCTCGGGCGGCGGCACCACGCGGATCTGGATGTCGGTGTCGGGGTTCAGGCCCGCTTCCGCCACGTAGTAGCGCAGCAGGAAGTTGTGCATGCTGTACTCGAAGGGCACGGCGAACTTCAGGCCCTTCCAGGTCTTGGGGTCGCGCTTGTCCTTGTGCTTGTTGGCCAGCGTGATGGCCTGGCCGTTGGTGTTCTGGATGGTCGCGACGTTCATGGGCACCGCGTTGGAGCCCGCGCCCATCGAGATGGCCAGCGGCATCGGCGACAGGAAGTGCGTGGCGTCGTACTCCTTGTTGAGCATCTTGTCGCGGATGAGCGCCCAGCCCGCCGTCTTCACCACCTCCACGTCGAGGCCCTGCTTCTGATAGAAGCCCAGCGGGTGCGCCATGATGAGCGGCGTGGCGCAGGTGATGGGAATGAAGCCGATCTTGAGCTTCGTCTTCTCCAGCGGCGCCTTCTCCTGCGCCATGGCCTGCAGCGCGCCCAGCGGAAACACCGAGGCGATGGCCGCGCGCGCGGTGCCCGCGCCCACGGCGCGCAGGAAGCCGCGCCGCACGCTGTCGACGGGGAACAGCGCCTTCATGAGGCTGGCTTCCAGCTTGTCCTGCGGCAGCACGCCTGCGCGCTCCGCGCCATGCACGCGCCCGCAGGCGCAGCGCATGTTCAGCGGCCGGTCGGCATCGTAGGGATCGCAGGCGGTCGGTTCGTGCGGGTCGGACATGGTGGTGCACCTCGTTGGAAAGATGCAGCCGCCGTTGCAAGCGCCGGGCCGGAAAGTCCCTGCGCAGGCCGTTGCGGAGCTCGCGGCATCAGATCGTGCCGCCGATGTCGAGGCCTTGTAGGGCTGGCACTACAAGCCGGTGCACGCCGGCGGCGCGTTCGGGCTCTTTTCAGCCTGGAGAGCCCTGCTTGCCGTGGCGTTCGGCATACAGGGCCAGCTCCACGTCGTTCTTGGTGCCGGTCTTCTCGAGGATGCGTGCGCGATATGTGCTCACGGTATTGGGCGCCAGGCCCAGCTGCGCACCGATTTCGCTCACGCTGTGCCCCGCGCTGAGCAGCCGGTACACCTGGTGCTCGCGGTGCGAGAGCACCTCGGCGCCCTGCCCGGCGCCTCGCCCCACGGCCGAGGCCAAGGCCTCGGCCGTGGCCGCGGACACGTAGAGGCCGCCGCCCGCCACCTTGCGCACCGCACCGACCATGTCGTCGGCGTCGGCGCTCTTGTTGAGATAGCCCGATGCGCCCAGCTTGATGCAGCGCACCGCGTATTGCTTCTCCGGATAGGTGCTCAGCATCAGCACCGGAAGCGATGGCCATTGCTTGCGCAGCGCCTGCAGCACGTCGAGCCCGTCGCGGCCAGGCAGGGCGATGTCGAGCAGCACCACGTCGAGGCCCTCGGGTCCGCCGAGCGCCTGCACGGCTTCCAGCACCTCGGGGCCGGTCTGCGCCTCGGCGCGCACGACCATCGCGGGCAGTCCGTTGGAGAGGTCGCCCAGCATCTGCTTCAGGCCCTCGCGCACGATGCGGTGGTCGTCGCCGATGAGCACGCGGATGTCGCTCATTGCGCGCCTCCGTGCGCATCCACGTGCAGCGGCAGCTGCAGCCGGAAGGTGCTGCCCTCGCCCACGCGGCTCTCGATGTCGATGCGCCCGCCGAAGTGGCGCGCTCGCTCGCGCATGCCGAGCACGCCGTAGGAGGTGGCGGCCTCGAAGGCCTGCGCCGGCGCGCCGACGCCGTCGTCTCGCACGCTGATGCTCAGCCGCGCCTGCTCGACGCCGATGCGGATGCCGAGGCTGCTCGCCCTGGCATGGCGCCCGACGTTGCTCAGCATCTCCTGGAAGATGCGGAACACCGCGATGGCCGCGGGCTCGGGCAGCTCCACGCCGGGCGGCACGTCGAAGCGCCAGTCCAGCTCCAGCTCGGCCGCCTGCACGAACTCGTGCGCCTGCCATTCGAGCGCGGCCCACAGGCCCTGGTGGTCGAGGATGCTGGGGCGCAGGTCGGTGATGATGCGTCCCACGTTGTCGACCGCGCGCTCGATGAGCTGGCTCATGTTCGTGCACTTGCAGCGCATCTGCTCGCGCATGGCCTGCGCCGCGTCGGGCGTACGCTCCTGCTGTTCGCCCAGGCGCTTGCCGATCCAGTTGACGTCCATCTTCAGCGCCACCAGCAGGCTGCCGAGTTCGTCGTGCACCTCCCGTGCGATGCGGGTGCGCTCCTCCTCTCGCACCTTGTCGAGCCATGCGGAGAGCTCGCGCAGCTGCGCCAGCGCATCGCTGAGCTCGCGGGTGCGCTCCTGCACGCGCAGGCCGAGTTCGTCCTTGGCCTGCTGAAGCGCCTCCGCCTGGCGCCGGCGTTCGGTGATGTCGACGAAGGTGATGACGGCGCCGCGCACCTGCGTGCCGTCCATGATCGGGTGGCTCGAATACTCGACCGCGAAGGCGCTGCCGTCGCGCCGCCAGAACACCTCGGTGTCGATGCGGCAGGGCAGGCCGCGCCGGAAGGCGTTGAAGATGGGGCAGTCGGTATCGGCGTAATGCGAGCCGTCGGGGTGCGAGTGGTGCGTGAGCTCGTGCATGTTGGAGCCGAGCACGTCGCCCACCTCATGGCCGAGCATCTGCGCGCCAGCCCGGTTGATGAACATGCAGTGGCCGTCGAGGTCGATGCCGAAGATGCCCTCGCCCGTCGATTCCAGCAGCAGGCCGAGCTGGTGCTGCCACAGCGGGTGGCTGGCGGCGGGGTTCAGTACGGGCGTCTCCATGCACCAAAAGCAAGCAACAGCCGTGCCCGGGGCTTGCTCCCTCTCCCCGAGGGGAGGGCAACGCGGGAGCAACGCAGTTCAGCGCGGCTCAGCGCGCCCAGTGGAACTTGCGGTCCGATTCCTTGATGGGCTGGTCGTTGATGCTCGCGAAGCGCCTCTGCATCAGGCCGTTCTCCGCGAACTCCCAGTTCTCGTTGCCGTGGCTGCGATACCACTGGCCCGCGTCGTCGTGCCACTCGTACTCGAAGCGCACCGCGATGCGGTTGTCCATGAAGGCCCAGAGCTGCTTCTTGAGGCGGTAGTCGAGCTCGCGCGCCCACTTGCGCGACAGGAACTCCACCACCTGCTCGCGGCCGTTGACGAACTCGGCGCGGTTGCGCCATTCGGTGTCGGGGGTGTAGGCCAGGCTCACGCGAACGGGGTCGCGCGAGTTCCAGGCGTCTTCGGCGGCCTGCACCTTCTGCGTGGCGGATTCGAGGGTGAAGGGCGGCAGCGGCGGGCGTGATTCCATGGCGGTTCTTTCGATCGAGGTTGAAGGGGAATGCGCCGGAATGTGCCACATGTAGACAGACCTGTCTACATGCCTACAATCGCGCCATGGACATCTCCTCCATCTCCGAACTACCGGCGCGCGAGCGCATCCTTCGCACTGCGCACGACCTCTTCTACGCCGACGGCATCCGCGCCACGGGCATCGACCGCGTCATCGCCGCATCTGGCGTCACCAAGGTCACCTTCTACCGGCACTACCCCTCGAAGGACGACCTGGTGCGGGCCTTCCTCGATCACCGCCACGGCCTGTGGATGGCATGGTTCGTCGATGCGCTCGGCCGGCTCGGCGCGCAGCAGCGCATCGGCGGCGGCCAGGCGCTGGAGGTGCTGGCCGACGCCATGGCCGAATGGTTCGCCGACCCGGCCTTCCGCGGCTGCGCCTTCATCAACTCGGTGGTCGAGGTGGGCGGCAGCGTGAGCGGCGCGAGCGACATCTCGCGCGAGCACAAGCGCGAGATGGTCGAGGTGATCGCCGGGCTGCTGCCCGAATCGCTGGAAAGCCCGCGCCGCATGGCCGTTGCGCAGGCCGCCGCGCTGGGCGTCGACGGCGCCATCGTCAAGGCGCAGATGGGCGGCGCCGCGCTCGCGCGCGAAGCGGTCGACGACCTGCGCCGGCTGCTTCAGGCGCTGGCGGCGACGCTGCCCGCCTCGGCAGCCGTCACTTCACGACCATCAGCGTGAACGGCCACACGTAGGCCTGCAGCGTCACGTAGAAGCCCACGAGGCAGGCCAGCGCGATGGAGTGGAAGAACACGTAGCGCAGGATCTCGCCTTCGTGGTTGAACCAGCGCGTGGCGGTGGAAGCCACCACGATCGACTGCGCATCGATCATCTTGCCCATCACGCCGCCCGAGCTGTTGGCCGCGCCCATCAGGTTCGGGCTCAGGCCGAGCTGGTCGGCCGCCACCTTCTGCATGCCGCCGAAGAGCACGTTCGATGCGGTGTCGGAGCCGGTGAGCGCCACGCCCAGCCAGCCCATCAGCGTGCCGAAGAAGGGATACAGCACGCCGGTGTTGGCGAAGGCGAGGCCGAGCGTGGTGTCCAGCCCCGAGTAGCGCGTGAGCGTGCCCAGCGCGAGCATCAGCACGATGGTGAGCAGCGAGAACTTCACCAGCCACAGCGTGCGGCCGTAGGCGGCCACGAGCTGGATCGGGTTGTACTTCATCACCAGCCCGCCCACGAGCGCCGACACCAGGATGCCGGTGCCCGTGGCCGAGAGCAGCAGCAGCTGGTAGACGGCGCCCTCCTTCGTCGGCTTGGGCACCACCGGCGCCACCTTCTCGACCATGTTGTGCAGCCCGTCGATCGGGAAGCTCGGCGCGAAGATGCCGTTGAGCCAGGTCTTCACCGAGGGCAGGCCCCAGATGAACACGAACACGGTGAGGATGAGCCATGGCGTCCAGGCGCGGATCACGGCGGCGCTGGAATGCTTCGTCGGCGCGACGGCCGCGGAGGCCTCGCCGCCATCGGCCTCGTGCCCCTTGAGCGACACCGAGGTCCAGACCTTCTTCGGCTTCCACACGCGCAGGAACGCGACCAGGCACACCATCGAGACGATGGCCGCGATGATGTCCACCAGCTCCGGCCCGATGTAGTTCGACACCAGGAACTGCGGAATCGCGAAGGACACGCCCGTCACCAGGATGGCCGGCCACACCTCCATCATTCCCTTGCGCCCCGCGAAGGCCCAGATGAGCCAGAAGGGCACCAGCAGCGAGAAGAACGGCAGCTGCCGCCCGATCATCGCGGTGACCGCCATCAGGTCGTAGCCATGCACCTTGGCCAGCGTGATGACCGGCGTGCCCAATGCGCCGAAGGCCACCGGCGCGGTGTTCGCGATGAGCGAGAGTCCCGATGCCGCCAGCGGCGAAAACCCGAGCCCGATGAGGATGGCCGCGGTGACCGCCACCGGCGTGCCGAAGCCCGCCGCGCCCTCGAAGAAGGCGCCGAAGGCGAACGCGATGAGCAGCAGCTGCAGGCGCCTGTCTTCCGTGATGCCGGCGATGGAGTCCTGCAGTATCTGGAAGCTGCCGTTCTGCTGAGTGAGCTGCTGCAGGAAGATGATGTTCAGCACGATCCAGCCGATGGGCAGCAGGCCGGTGATGCCGCCGAGGAAGGCGGCCTTGCCCGCCATGTCGGCCGGCATGCCGAAGGCGAACACCGCGATGAGCACAGCGCTCAGCAGGCCCAGCCCCGCCGCATAGTGCGCCTTGACGTGAAGCAACCCGAGGCACACCAGCATCACCACCACCGGTATCGCGGCCAGCGCCGTCGATACGATCATGTTGCCGAAGGGGTTGTAAACCTGTTGCCAGACCATGCGCTCGTCTCCTGTTGTTTTGGGAATTCTTCTGAGCCGGTGCTTCGGCCGGGGCAGGGCCGGAAGCGTTCGATACCATCCTACCCCGCTACCCCTTCCGACAAAAGATGGTTTCTCCGCGTCTCCCCTCGACACAGGGCCTGCAGGCCTTCGAGGCCGTCGCACGGCTGCGCAGCGTGAACCTCGCGGCCGAGGAGCTCGCCGTGACGCCCAGCGCCGTGAGCCACCGTATCCGCCAGCTCGAGCTGCTGCTCGGACTCAAGTTCTTCACCGGCAGCGACTTCAGCCTCAGCGCCGACGGCATGGCCTACCTGGCGCGCGTGCGCGAGGCCATCGCTGCGCTGCGGCAGGTGCCGGGGCGCGAGCCCGAGTCGCAGGTGCGGCGGCTGCGCGTGGCGGTCACGCCGACCTTCTCGCGCCAGATGCTGCTGCCCCGGCTGGCGCGCTTTCGCGACGCGTACCCGAACATCGAGCTGATGCTGCAGGTGACCATGCCGGTGCGCAACACCACGGCGGAAGAGGCCGACATCGAGCTGCGCTTCGGCACCGGCCCCTTCCATGACCGCGAGTTCGCCCAGCTGCTGGCCGACGACGTCTCGCCGGTGTGCAGCCCCGCCTACCTCGAACGCCACGGACCCTTCGAAGGCTTCGAGACCGACGCCGAGGTGTCGCGCGCGCAGCTGCTGCGCACGCCGCTGGAGTCGTGGCGCACCTGGTTCAAGGCCTGCGGCATCGGCCTGCCCGAGCCCGCCACGGGCCACCAGTTCAACGACCTCGGGCTGGCGCTGGATGCCGCGGCGGAAGACTTCGGCGTGGTGCTGATGCACCTGCGCCTGGGCAGCGCCTGGCTCGACAACGGCCGGCTGGTGCGGCTGTCGCGGCGCAGCGTGCCCTCGCCCAACGCCTACTTCCTGTGCTGGAAGCCCGGTGCCATGGAGCGGTGGGAGTGCGCCACCTTCGTCGAATGGCTGCGCGAGGCCTTGCGCGAGCGCGCGGCCTGATCAGGCTGTCGGGCTGAATTTTTTTCAGCAGCAGGGCCGGCTTTTTTCAGGTGGCGCCCCGCCCTGCCTGCAGATAATGGCCGGTTAGCTTCCGCCGATCCACCAAGAGAACCCGCCAGGAGACCGCCCGTGCCCGACCTTTCCAAGATCACCAACATCGAAGACCTGCGGGTGATCGCCAAGCGGCGCGTGCCGAAGATGTTCTACGACTACGCCGACTCCGGCGCGTGGACCGAGGGCACCTACCGCGCCAACGAGAGCGACTTCCAGAAGATCAAGCTGCGCCAGCGCGTGGCGGTGAACATGGAGGGCCGCTCGCTGCGCACCACCATGGTCGGCCAGGAAACCGCGATGCCCGTGGCCATCGCGCCCACCGGCCTCACCGGCATGCAGCACGCCGACGGAGAGATCCTCGGCGCGCGCGCCGCCAAGGCCTTCGGCATTCCCTTCACGCTGTCCACCATGAGCATCTGCTCGCTGGAAGACATCGCCGAGAACACCGGCCGCCATCCCTTCTGGTTCCAGCTCTACGTGATGAGGGACCGCGACTTCATCGAGCGCCTGATCGAGCGCGCCAAGGCCGCCAACGTGACCGCCCTGCAACTCACGCTCGACCTGCAGATCCTCGGCCAGCGCCACAAGGACATCAAGAACGGCCTCACCGCACCGCCCAAGCCCACCCTCAAGAACCTCATCAACCTCGCCACCAAGCCGCGCTGGTGCATGGGCATGCTGGGCACGAAGCGCCGCACCTTCGGCAACATCGCGGGCCATGCCAAGGGCGTGAAGGACCTGTCGTCGCTGTCGTCGTGGACCGCCGAGCAGTTCGACCCCGCGCTGAGCTGGGCCGACGTGGAGTGGATCAAGAAGCTCTGGGGCGGCAAGCTCATCCTCAAGGGCATCATGGACGTGGAGGACGCGCGCCTCGCGGCCTCCAGCGGCGCCGACGCGCTCATCGTGTCGAACCACGGCGGCCGCCAGCTCGATGGAGCGCCCTCCTCCATCGCGGCGCTGCCGGCCATCGTCGATGCGGTGGGCAGCGAGATCGAGGTGTGGATGGACGGCGGCATCCGCAGCGGGCAGGACGTGCTCAAGGCCCGCGCGCTGGGCGCCCGCGGCACGCTCATCGGCCGCAGTTTCCTCTACGGCCTGGGCGCCTTCGGGCAGGAAGGCGTGACGCGCGCGCTGCAGATCATCCAGAAGGAGCTCGATATCACGATGGCCTTCTGCGGCCGCACGAACATCGACGAGGTCGACTCGAGCATCCTGCTGCCGGGTACCTTCTGAGCTAGCACCCGAGCCCCCCGGAAAGCCATGTCGGAGGGAGGCCGATGCGGCATCGGCCGACACGCGCGCGTCACATGCCGGCGCAGAATGTTTTGGAAACAACACATTGCCTGCACGGCACAAGAAGGCACCATGAGCGCAGTCACGCCTACCTCGGGAGGCCCAGCGGCCTCTGCTTCATCTCCCCCGCACTACACGGCCGAAGAAAAACGCCACCGCGTCTTCGCGATCATGGCGGCCTCCTCCGGCAACCTGGTCGAATGGTTCGACTTCTACGTGTACGCCTTCTCGGCGCTGTACTTCGCGCCGGCCTTCTTTCCCAAGTCCGACCCCACAGCGCAACTGCTGAACACCGCGGGCGTGTTCGCCGCGGGCTTCCTCATGCGGCCCATCGGCGGATGGCTCTTCGGGCGGCTGGCCGACCGGCTGGGGCGCAAGACCTCGATGCTGATCTCGGTGACGATGATGTGCGGCGGCTCGCTGGTCATCGCCTTCCTGCCCACCTATGCGCAGATCGGCGCATGGGCGCCCTTCCTGCTGCTGGTCTTCCGGCTGTTCCAGGGCCTCTCGGTGGGCGGCGAATACGGCACCACCGCCACCTACATGAGCGAGGTGGCGCTGCGCGGGCAGCGCGGCTTCTTCTCGTCGTTCCAGTACGTCACGCTGATCGGCGGACAGCTGCTCGCGGTGCTAGTCATCGTGGTGCTCGAGCAGTTGCTGACCGAGGCCGAGCTCAAGGCGTGGGGCTGGCGCATTCCCTTCGTGATCGGCGCCATCGCCGCGGTGGTGGCACTGCTGCTGCGCCGCACGCTGCACGAGACGCAGACCGACGAGGCCAGGAAGAACAAGGAAGCCGGCAGCATCGGCGGCCTCTTCAGGCACCACACGCCGGCGTTCCTCACGGTGCTGGGCTACACGGCCGGCGGCTCGCTGATCTTCTACACCTTCACCACCTACATGCAGAAGTACCTGGTGAACACGGTGCACCTGCCGATCAAGACGGCGAGCTACGTGATGACCTGCGCACTCTTCGTCTACATGTGCATGCAGCCGGTGTTCGGCGCGCTGTCGGACCGCATCGGGAGGCGCAACAACATGCTGCTGTTCGGCGGACTCGGCGCGCTGACGACAGTGCCCATCCTCACCGCGCTGCAGCACACCACGAGCCCGGTGCTGGCATTCGTGCTCATCATCGTGGCGCTGGCCATCGTGAGCTTCTACACCTCGATCAGCGGCATCGTGAAGGCCGAGATGTTCCCGCCCGAAGTGCGCGCCCTGGGCGTGGGGCTGGCCTACGCGGTGGCGAACGCGATCTTCGGGGGCTCGGCCGAATACGTGGCGCTGGGCCTCAAGTCAATGGGGCACGAATCGGCCTTCTTCTGGTACGTGAGCGCGATGATGGTCATCGCCTTCCTCGTGAGCCTGAGGCTGCCGAGGCAGGCGAGCTACCTGCACCACGATCACTGAAGCGGGCAATAAAAAAGGGGCTATTCCGCCCCTTCCAGCCGCTGTGCCACCTGCTGCTTGCCTAGCCCTCGCACGGCCGCGAGGCTCAGCAGCTGCGCGGCCCTGGGCCTGGCCTTGCCCTGTTCCCAGTGATAGATCGTCTGGCCGGAAACGCCGACCAGCTTTCCGTAGGCGGCCGCGGAGATGCCCAGCTTCGCGCGATGCGCAGCCAGGCGGCCGGCGCTGAACCTGCGCTTGGGACCTTCATCGCCGGAATCGTCCGGTGCGCTCGCCCGTACGCCGCGGGAGGTGCCCCTGGCGACGTTGCGCAGTTCCTTTTCCAGCGAACTGATCTGGCGGCGCAATGCCGCAATGGCCGCACGATGGTGAACCGATGCCTTCTTGAGGGTTTCCATTTCCGCGCGAACTTCCTTGCGGGCGACGCGCGAGATCTCGGATTTAAGAATGGATGCAATGTTTGGCATGGCCGGCATTGTGCCCAGTAAATGTAAACCCGGGCAAAAAACCGAAGCTCGATCAAACTTGAATCTTTTGATTACAAGCAGAAGATTTGCTGCATCGCGGTCCATTTCTCGCCTTCCGGCGTCCATGGCGTGGGTGCCTGGAACTTCCACATCAGCTCTTCCCACTGCCTGATCTTCGGATTGGTGCGCGTGGCGAGAGCCATTGCCTGGGCGTCGTAGCAGGCGTCGTCGGTTTCCATCAGCATCACCATCCGCGTGCCGATCCGATGGATTTCCATGGCCGTCACGCCATGCGAATCCAGATGCGCGCGCACCTCGGGCCAGATATCGTGGTGATAAGCCTCATATTCGGCGATCAGTGCCGGGTCGTCTTTCAAATCGAGAGCAAGGAAATGGCGCATGCACAACTCCAGTCAGGACTGCGAAGCGATCAGGTCAGCGCACGGTCCAGGTGCGTGTAGCCGCCATCCACGAACACCCATTGACCGGTCGTGTGCGAGGCCCGCTCCGACAGCAGGAACACGACGTTGTTCGCGATCTCCTCGGGCGTGGTCATGCGGCGGCCCAGCGGGATCTTGTCGGTGATGTCGGCGAGCTTGCGGTCGGGCTCGTCGAACGCGGATATCCAACGCTGGTAGAGCGGCGTCATCACCTCGGCCGGGATCACCGCGTTCACGCGCACGCCGTCCTCCAGCAACGAGGCGGCCCATTCGCGCGTGAGCGACAGCTGCGCGCCCTTGGCCGCCGTATAGCCGCTGGTGTTGCCCTGCCCCGTGACCGCCGTCTTCGACGAGATGTTGACGATGGCGCCCCTGCTCGCCTTCAGGTGCGGAAGGCAGTGGTGCGCCATCACGTAGCAGTGGATGAGGTTGCGCTCCAGCGAGGAGACGAATGCATCGCGGCCCGCCTCCAGCCCCACGCTGTCGTTCACGCCCGCGTTGTTGACCAGCCCGTCGATGCGGCCGAACTCGGCAGCCGTGTCGGCAACGGCCTTGGCGCAGGCAGCCTCTTCCATCAGCTCCAGCTGGAAGAAGCGCGTGCGCGGCTGCAGCCCGCGAAGCCCTTCCTCGAAGGAAGCATCGAGCGGGTTCTTGCCGAGGATCACCGGCACCGCGCCTTCCTGCGCCAGCGTCGTCGAGATGGCCGCGCCGATGCCGCTGCCGCCGCCGGTGACGATCACCACCTTGTCCTTCAGATGCAGATCCATGTCGTGCGATGCCTTTCCTTATCCGCGAAAGCGGTACTGCTCCAGCGATTGCGCCTTCATCTCGATGGAGAAGCCCGGCCGCTTCGGCGGCATGTAGGCCGCATTGCGGACTTCGCAGGGCTCCACGAAATGCTCGTGCAGATGATCGACGTACTCGGCCACGCGGCCCTCGCGAGTGCCGGAGATGCAGAGGTAGTCGATCATCGAGAGGTGCTGCACGTACTCGCACAGCCCCACGCCGCCCGCATGGGGGCATACGGGCAGCTTGTACTTCGCGGCCATCAGCATCACCGCGAGGATCTCGTTCACGCCGCCGAGCCGGCAGGCGTCGATCTGCACCACGTCGATGCCGCCGCGCATGATGAACTGCTTGAACATGATGCGGTTCTGGCACATCTCGCCCGTGGCCACCTTCACGGGGGCGATACCCTCGCGGATCCTGCGGTGGCCCTCCACGTCGTCGGGGCTGGTGGGCTCCTCGATGAACCACGGCCTGGCGAAGGCGAGCTGACGCACCCAGTCGATGGCCTGGCCCACCTCCCAGACCTGGTTGGCGTCGATCATCAGGTGCCGGTCCGGCCCGAGCACCTCGCGCGCCACCTTCAGGCGGCGAATGTCGTCCTGCAGGTCGCGCCCCACCTTGAGCTTGATGTGGCTGAAGCCCGCGTCGATCGCCTCCTGCGCGAGCCGCCGCAGCTTCTCGTCGGGGTAGCCCAGCCAGCCGGCGGAGGTGGTGTAGCAGGGGTAGCCCTCGGCCTTCAACGTGGCGATGCGTTCCTGCTTGCCCTTCGATGCCTCGCGCAGCAGCGCGAGCGCCTCGTCGGGCGCGATGCAGTCGGTGATGTAGCGGAAGTCGATGCAGCGCACCAGTTCCTCGGGCGACATGTCGGCCACCAGCTGCCACACGGGCTTGCCTTCGGACTTGGCCCACAGGTCCCACATCGCATTGACGATCGCGCCGGTTGCGAGATGGATCGCGCCCTTGTCGGGGCCGATCCAGCGCAGTTGGCTGTCGGAGGTCACGTGCCGCCAGAAGCGGCCCATGTCCTCGGCCACCCATGCGAGGTCGAGCCCCACCACGAGATGCCGCATGGCCTCGATGGCCGCGCAGCAGATCTCGTTGCCGCGGCCGATGGTGAAGGTGAGGCCGTGGCCCTCCAGTCCGGGCTGGTCGGTCTCGAGCACGACGTAGGCCGCCGAGTAGTCGGGGTCGGGGTTCATCGCATCCGAACCGTCCAGATGCTGCGAGGTGGGAAAGCGCACGTCGAGCACGCGCATGGAGCGGACGATGGTCATTTGAATCTGTCTGGAGAGATCGAAGGGGACCGGGCAGCCGAGCGCAGGGGGCGCGAAAGACGAAGTCAAGAAATGATCTGCAGTCTTTTTGGCGGCCTTTGCGCACCTCGACTTTGTTCTGCGTTCGGCTGTGCTTGCTCCGCCTAGTCGTACAGCACCGCCGCAATCTTGGGGTCGGCGATGTTGGTCTTGTCGTACCAGAAGAAGCCGGTGTCGACGATCTTCGGCAGCTTCTCGCCCTTGATGGCCTTCACCGCCATCTCGACGGTCTTGTAGCCCATGCCCACCGGGTTCTGCGTGATGGCGCCGGCCATGCTGCCGTCCATGATCGCGTTCTTCTGCTGCTTGCCCGAGTCGTAGCCGATGACCACGACCTTGCCGGTGCGCTTCATCTCCTTCACGCCGTTGACCACGCCGATGGCCGAGCCCTCGTTGGCGCCGAAGATGCCCTTGATGTTGGGCGACGCCTGCAGGATCGACTTGGTGATCTCGGTGGACTTCAGCTGGTCGCCGCCGCCGTACTGCACGCTCACGATCTTGACGTTGGGGTAGGCCGTCTTGATGCGGCTGACGAAGCCATCGCGCCGGTCGACGCCGGTGCGGCTGGTCTGGTCGTGCACCACCAGCGCCACCTCGCCGCTCTTGCCGATGAGCTCGGCCATCTTGTCGGCGGCCAGCGCCGCGGCGGCCTTGTTGTCGGTGGTGGTCGTGGTCACGGGAATGTCGCTGTCCACGCCCGAGTCGAAGGCCACCACCGGGATCTTCGCGGCCTGCGCCTTCTTCAGCAGCGGAATCGCGGCCTGGCTGTCGAGCGCGGCGAAGCCGATGGCCTGCGGCTTCTTGGCGAGCGCGGCCGAGAGCATGTCGATCTGCTTGTCGACCATGGCCTCGGTCTCGGGGCCCTCGAAGCTCACCTTCACCTTCAGGTCCTTGGCGGCCTGCTCGGCGCCCTGCTTCACCGCCTGCCAGAACTGGTGCTGGAAGCCCTTGGACACGAGCGGGATGTAGATCTCCTGCGCCTGCTGTGCCTGCGCGAACGCCGACACGCTGGCAAGGGCCGCGCCCAGCGCGCAAGCGACGACTGTTCTTCTCTGGATCATGCGATGTCTCCTGTGGTTGTGGGGGAACGAACGGATCGGGGAGGCAGGAAGTTCAATGCACCTTGCTGCCGCTGCGGCGGCGCAGGATGTCGGCGTACACGGCCAGGATGATGATCACGCCCGTGACCACCGTCTGCCATTCCTGCGCAACCGACAGGATGCGCAGGCCATTGGTGAGCACGCTCATGATGAAGGCGCCGATGATGGTGCCCACGATGGTGCCGGTGCCGCCGCTGAGCGAAGTGCCGCCGATGACCACCGCCGCGATGGCGTCGAGTTCGTAGCCCTGCCCCAGCGCGGGCTGCGCCGAATTCAGCCGCGAGGCGATCAGCAGCCCCGCGATGCCGCAGATGCCGCCGCTGACCGTGTAGACCACGATCTTCCAGAAGTCGGTGTTCACGCCCGACAGGCGCACCGCCTCCTCGTTGCTGCCGAGCGCGAAGGTGTAGCGCCCGAGCAGGGTCCTGTTGAGCACGATGCTCGCGGCCACCGCCACCAGGAAGAGGATCAGCACCGCGTTGGGAATGGGCAGCGCCGGAACGATGTCGCCGATCAGCGAGTCCTGCGAGATGGCGGTGAAGCCCGGCGTGTCGTTGAAGTAGATCGGCTTGGTGCCCGAGATCACCAGAGACAGGCCCTTGAGCAGCATCATCATGCCCAGCGTCGCGATGAACGGCGGGATCTTCAGCTTGGCGATCAGCAGGCCAGAGACGAAGCCGCTGAGCGCCCCGAAGAAGATGGCCGCGCAGATGCCCAGCCACAGCGGCATGCCCATGTAGGTGAGCACCACGCCGGTCATGACGGCGCAGAAGGTCATCAGCGTGCCCACCGAGAGATCGATACCCGAGGTGATGATGACGAAGGTGCAGGCGATGGCGAGCACGCCGTTCACCGCGGTCGACTGCAGGATGCCCACGAGGTTGTCGGCCTGCAGGAACTGCGGCGAGGCGAAGCTGAAGAACACCATCAGCACGACGAGGCTGGCGAAGGCCAGGAGCTTCTGCCGCGTGGCTGGACGCAGGAGCCGGTCCTTCAGCGTCTTCGGCGAGAAGCCCGGCGCAGCGGCGGTGGTGGTCACGGTGGGGGTCGTCAAGGGCAGTCTCCGGTCGTGTTCAGGGGGCGGCTTGTGCGGTCTCGCGCCGGGTGGCGAGCTGCATGATCTTTTCCTGCGAGGCCTCGCGCGCCGAGAGTTCGCCGGTGATGCGGCCCTCGCACATCACGAGCACGCGGTGGCTCATGCGCAGGATCTCGGGCAGCTCCGAGGAGATGATGACGATGGCCTTGCCCTGCGCGGCCAGTTCATTGAGCAGGCGGTAGATCTCGGCCTTGGCGCCCACGTCGATGCCGCGCGTGGGCTCGTCGAAGAAGAGCACGTCGCAGTCGCGCAGCAGCCACTTGGCGATGACGATCTTCTGCTGGTTGCCGCCCGACAGCAGCCGCACCTGCTGGCGCACCGAGGGCGTCTTGATGCCGAGCTGCCGCACGTAGCGCTCGCCGGCCGAGGCAAGCGCAGCCTGGTCGACGAAGAAGCCTGCCGACAGGAAGCGCTTCATGCTCGCGAGCGCAATGTTGGTCTCGACGTCCATGCCGGTGGCGAGGCCGAAGTGCTTGCGGTCTTCCGAGAGGTATCCGATGCCGTGGGCCACCGCGTCCTGCGGCGAGGCGATGGCCGCCTTCCGGCCCTTCACGAAGACTTCGCCAGCGTCGATGCGGTCGGCGCCGAACACGGCACGGGCCAGTTCGGTGCGGCCCGCGCCCATGAGCCCGGCAAAGCCCAGGATCTCGCCGCGCCGCAGCACGAAGCTCGCGTCGCGCACCATGCCGCCCCTGCGGATGCCCCTGGCCTCCAGCACCACTTCGTTGGCGGAGGTGTCGGGCATCCCGTGCTCGGCCTCGGCGAGCTGGCGCCCGACCATCATCGCGATGAGCGTGTCCATCGGCGTGCTCGCCATCGGCACGGTGGCGATGTACTGGCCGTCGCGCATCACGGTCACCCGGTCGGCGATGCGCTTCAGCTCATCCATCTTGTGCGAGATATAGACGACGGCCACGCCGCGCGACTTCAGGCGCGCGATGATGCGGAACAGGTCGGCCACCTCCTCGTTGTTCAGCGCGGCGGTGGGCTCGTCCATGATGAGCACGCGCGAATCGAACGACAGCGCCTTGGCGATCTCCACCATCTGCTGCCGGGCCACCGTGAGCTCGCCCACCGGCGTGCGCGGGTCGAGCTTCAGTTTCATGCGCTCGAAGATGCGCTGCGCCTCGCAGCACATGGCTTCCTCGTCGATGAAGACGCCGAAGCGCCCGCGCGGCTCGCGGCCGATGAAGATGTTCTGCGCGGCGCTCAGGTGGTTCATCAGGTTGAGCTCCTGATGGATGATCCCGATGCCCAGCGCCTGCGCGGCGCGCGGGCTTTCGATGTCGACCGGCCGGCCGTCGAGCAGCACCTCGCCCGAATCCTTGCGGTACACGCCCGCCAGCACCTTCATCAGCGTGGACTTGCCCGCGCCGTTCTCGCCCATGAGTGCATGCACTTCGCCGGGCAGCAGCTCGAATTGCGCCCTGTCGAGCGCGCGCACGCCGGCGAAGGACTTGCTCAGGTCGCGGATGGTGACGATGGGTTGCATGGCTGTTCAGTCCGCCGAGAGGCCGTAGAAGCGTTGCGCGGTGCCGTGCCACACCTCGGCCTGCTCCCACGCGGAAAGGCTGCCGATGCAGGCCTGGCTCACCGCGATCCAGCCTGCATAGTCGCCGGCCAGCGTGAGCACGGGCCAGTCGCTGCCCCACATGAGGCGCGAGGGGCCGAAGCACGCCAGCAGGTGGTCCCACACCGGGCGCAGCACGCGGGTGAACACTTCCGCATCGCGCTGCATCGAGGACGGCGCCTCGGTCCACAGCCCCGAGAACTTGCAGCAGACCTGGGGCAGTGCCGCCAGGGCCGCGATGTCTTCGCGCCAGCGGGCGAAGTCTTCGCCGTCCTGGGCGCCCACCGGCGGCTTGGCGCCGTGGTCGATCACCATCGGCAGCTGTGGCCACCGCTTCGCGAACTGCAGGAGCCACGGAAGGTGCCTCGGATTCACGAGCGCGTCGAAGCGCAGGCCGAGCTTCAGCATGGCGTCCACCGCATCGGGGTGCGGGCGGCGCGCGATCCAGTCGTCTTCGGGCAGGTCCTGCAGCATCGGCCGCACGCCCTTGAACTTGGGGTGCCGGGCCATCCGCTCGAGTGAAGCGGCGGCGTCGGCGCGGCCCAGGTCGACCCAGCCGACCACGCCGCCGATCTCGTCGCGGCTGCCCGCGAGGTCGAGCATGAAGTCGGTCTCGGCCAGGGAATCGGCCGCCTGCACCAGCACCGTCCGGCTCACGCCTTGGGAATGCAGCAGCGGCTGCAGGTCTGCGGGCATGAAGTCGCGCAGCAGCGGCGCCAGCGCGGGCACGTCGGCACGCAGCCACGTGTAGTCGCCGCGCGCGGGCCGCCAGAAGTGCTGATGCGAGTCGATGCGCTGGATCATTTTCGGGTCGCCACGGCAGGTCTGCCGTTCGCCTTGCCTCTCTAGTCCATTCGTGAACAGAGTATTTACATACGAACTTTCAGCGTCAACCTCATCCGATGAGTGCTTACCCGTAGAACGAAACTTGCAAGCTCCGTCTCTTGCTGTTGAAATTCATTGGTGAACAAAACAACTCAAAACGACATCTTGAGCAAGCCATCCGACGACCAGGAACAGCAGGACCGCTACCGCGCCCCCGCGCTCGACAAGGGCCTGGACATCCTCGAACTGCTTGCCGACCAGCCCGAGGGCCTGACGCGCGGCGAGATCGTGAAGGCGCTCGACCGCGGCCCGAGCGAGATCTACCGCATGCTCGAAAGGCTGGTGGCGCGGCAATACGTGCTGCGATCGCTCGCCGGCGACCGCTACAGCCTGAGCCTGAAGATGTTCGACCTGGCGCACCGCTACCCGCCGAACCACAGGCTGGTGACCCAGGCGCTGCCGGTGATGGACCGCTACGTGAAGGAAGCCGAGCAGTCCTGCCACCTGGGCGTGTACGACAGGGGCAACGTGCAGATCGTGGCGCAGGTCAACAGCCCCGCGGCGAGCAGCATGACGGTGCGGCCGGGCACGCGCGTGAACCTGCTCGACACCGGCTCGGGCCAGGTGCTGCTGGCCTGCGAGTCCGAGGAGCGTCGCCGGCAGATGCTGGCCGAGCACGTCGCGCTCGACGGCGAGGTGCAGATTCCGCCCGACGAGCTGGAGCACATGCTGGAGGCGGTGCGCGCCACCGGCTACCGGCAGCGCGAGAGCATGCAGTACTTCGGCGTGATCGACATCTCCTGCCCCATCCTCGGCCCGCGCGGGCATGCGCTGGCGGTGCTGACCACACCATACATCCGCCGCATCGACCGGCATGCGATCCCGTCGCTGGACCGCGCGCGCGAGCTGATGCTGCAGGCCGCGCGCGATCTCTCGCTGCTGGCGAACGCCTGAGCGCGCGCCCTGCTCAGGCGAACAGCTTTCCGTTGAGCGCGATCCGCACCGTCTTCACCGTGAGAACCGCCAGCGCCACGTTCAGCGCGGCCAGCAGCAGGATGGCGATCACCCACAACGGCGCGCTCGCATGCGACTCGGCGTACTTCAGCGCGGCATTCGCGAGCGCGGCCATCGGGAAGCCGATCGCCCACCAGCTCGGCGCGAAGCTGGCGCCGCGGCGGAACACCTTCGGCGCGACCACCGCGAACATGAAGAGGCCGAAGTAGAAGAGCAGCGAGGCGAAGCGATCGATCTCGCCGACGATGTTGGTGTAGGCCAGGAAGCCCACCGCGAAGGGCGCCACCAGAATCATCAGCGAGGGCTCCATCGCGGGAGCGAGCGGGTCGCGGTGCACGAGGCGGCCGACGATCATCGTGAAGAGCACGAGCGCGAGCACCACGCCGATCGCGCTCGCGGCCAGGTTGACTTCAGGAGCCCACGCCATCGGCATGTGCGCACCGGTCACGGGAATGTCCAGCGTGGCAACGCCGGGGATGATCCACGCCGGCACGGCGAGCGCAGCGTCCACCTGCCCCTTCAGCAGCCGCGACAGGCCGATGAAACTCAAGGCAAAGGTCGCGAGCAGCCCCGCCGTCCAGGCGAAGTGCGCGAGAGGCGCGCTGTAGGGCGCGACGATGGCCGACAGCAGCAGCACGGAGATCGCGATGGTGCCGAAGAAGTTGCCTGCCACCGGGTGATGGAACTCCGCGCGCACCGCTTGCGGATGCCGCGCCAGCTTCGTCAGGTAGCCCGCCGCGATCAGCAAGAACACGAGCAGCGCGAAGGCCCCGATGGCCTCGCCGACGATGGCCGGCGCGCCCAGGCTGTCGTGCGCCAGCCGCCAGGCGAGGGCCAGGCCCGACAGGCCCATCACGGAAGCGAAGAGGTTGACCGGGAGATTGCGCACGGAGCCCTGCACGCGCGGCGCGGCCGCCGGGGAGGAAGGATTGAGGGGATTCAGAGGGTCCAGAGCCTGTTCCTGCATGTTGTTCTCCTTGGCTGGATTTGCATTAGTTGGTATTTTCCGCCAGACTCGCCAAGCCATTTCACTCAACTCACGGCGTTTTCCGCCAATCCCCGGGCCTTGTCCGCCATGCGTGTCGCCATCCTCGCCTTCCCCCGTTTCCAGCTGCTCGACGTGGCCGGCCCCGCCGACGTCTTCGCGGAGGCGTCGCAGCAGCTGGGCGACCGGCGCGCCTATCACGTGCAGGTCATCGGCGCGGGCGAGGGCATGCTCAAGAGCAGCAGCGGGCTGCGGCTGGGCGTGGATTCGACGGTCGCCACGCATCGCGGCGCCATCGACACCCTGCTGGTCGCGGGCAGCCCGCGCGTGGAAGACATGGCGGCCGACACGCAGCTGCAGGAGTGGCTGCGGCGCCAGGCGCGCACGGTGCGCCGCTACGGCTCGGTGTGCAGCGGCGCCTTCGTCCTGGCCGCCAGCGGGCTGCTCGACGGCAAGCGCGTGGCCACGCACTGGAAGCTCGCCGGCCAGCTCGCATCGGACTACCCGCTCGCCAACGTCGAGTCGGACGCCATCTACGTGCGCGACGGCCAGCTCTTCACCTCCGCCGGCGTCACGGCCGGCATGGACCTCGCGCTGGCGATGGTGGAGGAAGACCACGGCCGCGACCTCGCGCTGAGCGTGGCGCGGCAGCTGGTGATGTTCCTCAAGCGCCCCGGCGGACAGAGCCAGTTCAGCGCCCACCTGGCGGCGCAGACCTCGGAGCGGTCCGCCATGCGCGAGATACAGGACCACGTGCTCGCGAATCTGAAGGACGACCTCTCCGTGCCCGCCCTCGCCCAGCGCGCCGGCATGAGCGAGCGCAACTTCGCGCGCATCTTCCGCAGCGAGACCGGCACCACGCCGGCCGAGTTTGTCGAGAATGCGAGGATCGACGCCGCCCGCCGGCTGGCCGAGGAATCCGACCTGCCGGCCAAGCGGCTGGCCGACGCGGTGGGCTATGCGAACGTGGACGGCTTCAGGCGCGCATTCGGCCGCCGCCTGGGCGTGAGCCTGGTGGAGTACCGCAGGCGCTTCGCCAGCTGAGTGAGAGAGAGTCGAGAGCCGCCGCACGACGACAACCGGAGCGCAGCATGCAGATCGAGCCATTCGACGAGGGACTGGACCAGCGCAACATCCTCGCCTACGACCCGGCCTACGCCGAAGTCTTCGCCGACGCCCGCGCGTACGTGCAGTCGAGGCTGCCCGGCGTGGAGCTGGTGCACATCGGCAGCACGGCCGTCGTCGGGCTGCGCGGCAAGCCCATGATCGACATGGCCGCCATCACCGCGCGCGAGAACCTGCGCGAGGAGCAGGCGGCGTTCGAGCGCATCGGCTTCCACCGCCGCCCGGTCTGGGTCGACCGCGACGAGAAGCCGTATGTCTGCGGTTCGGTGCTGCACGGGGGGCGGCGCTTCAACCTCAACATCCACGTCTGCCACCGCGGCGACCCGGTCCACAAGGATTCGCTGGCCTTCATCGACATCCTCGAGCGCCGCCCCGACCTGCGCCTCAGATACGAGCAGGCCAAGGACCGCGCCCACGCCGTCGATCCGGCCAATCCCCAGATATACAACCGCGAGAAAGAGGCTGTAATCAAGGAAATCGAGGCCCAGATTCCCAGGGAGTGACAGTTCCAGCGACGCACCGGGCCGCACTGCCCGACCGATGCACGGAGGTGAACCGAGATGCCCGCTGCCATGTTTGCCGCCCTGTTCTTCACGGTGGCGCTGCTCGTCACGACGGCCTACTTCATCATGGGCTCGATCCCGCTGCTGGTGCTCAAGCACGACACGCCGCTGGACGCGCGCTTCGTGCGCGGCTTCTTCAACCTCTACTACGTCGCCGCCTTCATCACCGCGAGCGCGACGGCGGTGAGCTTCGCGTCGGCGGGCCGGCTGGGCATCGCGGCCGGTGCTGCGGCACTGGCGGCAATCGCCGTGGTGCTGCGCAGGAAGGTCATCCCGAAGATGGACGCGCTGGGCACGCAGATCCAGGCGAACTACATGGACGCGATCCCGGGGTTCCGCAGAACCCACGTGGTCGCGATCCTGATCAACATCGCACAGCTCGTGGCGATCGTCTGGACGCTGATCGCCATGAGCCGCCAGGCATAGCTTCCGTTCAGTCGGCGTAGACGCCGGCCGCCTTGATCACCGGCGTCCACTTCGCGATCTCGTCGATCACGAACTTCTTGTGGCCCGCCGGCTCGATGCGGCTGTCGGTCGCCACCACGGCGCCGAGCTGCTCTTCGCGGTGGATGAAGTCGGGGTCCTTCAACGCGACCTTGAGCGCATCGTTGAGCTTCTTCAGCACCGGCGCGGGCGTGCCCTTGGGCGCATACAGGCCGTGCCAGATCGTGACCTGGAAGTTCTTCAGGCCGGCCTCGTCGAGCGTGGGCAGGTCCTTCAGCATCGGCAGCGCGAGCCGCTTCGAGGTGGTGACCGCGAAGGCCTTCACCTTGCCCGCCTGGATCTGCGGCGTGGTGTTGGTGGTCTGGTCGCACAGCAGGTCGATCTGGCCGCCGATCAGGTCGGTGATGGCGGGGGCCGTGCCCTTGTACGGCACGGGCGTCATCTCGGTCTTGGTCGCGCTCTGGAAGAGCAGCCCGCACAGGTGCGAGGCCGAGCCAACGCCGGCGTTGCCGAGATTGATCTTGCCCTTGTTGGCCGCGATCCAGCCGCTCAGTTCCTTGTAGTTGGCGGCCGGGATGCTCGGCTTGGAGATGAGCGTCATCGGCACGTCGTTGACGATGCCCAGGTACTCGAAGTCGGTCTCGACCTTGAACGGCACGTTGCGCACCAGGCTCGGCACGGTCGCCATCGCGATGTGATTGAGCAGCAGCGTGTAGCCGTCGGGCGCGGCGCGCGCCACCTTGGTCGCGCCGATGGAGCTGCCCGCGCCGGGCACGTTGTCGATGATGACGGTGCTGCCGCCCAGCGGCTTGCGCAGCGCCTCGGCGAGGTCGCGCGCGACGCGGTCGGTCGGGCCGCCGGCCGCGAAGGGCACGACGATGGTGACGGGCTTGCCGCCCGGAAAGTCCTGCGCATGGGCAGCGACTGCGGCGGCGGCGATCGCTGCGAGGGCGAACAGTTTCTTCATGATGTCTCCGTGACGTTGGATTGAAAAAGGATTCAGGGCGCGCGTGACGGCACGCGGCTTTCGAGCGCGGGCGGCTGCCACGCGGGCTGGATGTGGCAGCCGTTCCTGCCGTCGGTGTCGTAGCGCGGCATCAGCGACTTGCAGCGTTGCGCAAGGCCTTCGGGCGTGGGCTTCTCGCCCTTGTCGATCCAGTCGAGCAGCGCGGCGAAGAGCGCGGGGTATTCCGAATCGCTCAGGTAGCTGTGCTCGCGCTCGTTGCTGAAGCTCTGAACCAGCAGGTCGCCGGTGCCTGCCGCGTCGCGGATGCGGCGGTAGGAGTTCTCGAGTTCGACGAAGGCCGTGGGGTCGTCGATGGCGTGCAGGCCCACTGTGGGCAGCGCGGTGCGGCCGGTGGGCTGGCTGTCGGCGGCGAGCGCACCCTTGGCCTGCGGGTCGGCCGCGTAGCGCAGCACGCCGGCATTGAGCGCCGCGTCGTCGGCCGAGCCGCTGTAGACCACGCCGATGTTGCCGAAGGGATTGCGGCCCTCGAGCCGCTTCTGCACCAGATCCTGGAAGAGCCACGTCGCCCAGGTGAGATGGCCCAGCAGCGAGCGTTCCTGGATCTTCACGACCGAAACAATGGTCTTGAGCCGCGCCGCCTGTTCGGGCGTGCGCTGCGCGGCGGGCAGGCCGATGCCGGTGCACTCCTTCACGCGCGCGGCGAGGTCGGCGCGCGTGAGCTTCGAATCGAGCGGCAGGCCCATCCACAGCGGGTACTGCGGCTCGTCGGGGCGCGGATGGTTGCGGCAGACGTACTGGTAGACCACGCGCAGGTCGAGCCGGAAGTCGTAGGCGCTGTTGCCGCCGCCGAGCACGCCGCTGGTGAGCAGCAGGCCGTCGTAAGGCGATTTGGCGCCGCCGCCCGGCGCATAGAGCTCCGCCGCCTTCGCCGCCACGCCCGCTCCATAACTCTGCCCGTGCAGCAGCGTGCGGTGCGGCTGGCCGAAATGGCGCACGAAGATCCGGCGCAGGCGCTCGGTGTCTTCCGCCGCCATGGTCACGCCGTAGCCGCCGCGCCGGTAGGTGGAGGCGGCCCATGCATAGCCGGCCTTCACCGTGACGGCCCAGCGCTTGAGGTCTTCCTCGCTGCGCTCCAGCTTGGGCGGACCGGTCTCGGGGCCGCCGTGGGCGTGCATCACGAGCACACGGCCGGCGTTGCTCGTCCAGCCCTGGGGAATCGCGATCCAGTAGAAGGAGCCGGCGCCGTCTTCACCGGTGTAGCAGCGGGCCGATTCGGGCACGGGCGAGGGGCAGGCTGCGGGCTTCGGGCCGGAGGGTGCGGCCTGTGCATGCATGGCGGATGCCGCACCCAGCAGTGCGAAGGCCGTGGATACCGCAAGGCGGGACAGGGGGTTTTTCAATGACGTACTCCGAGTTCGAGCGCCGCCTTTGTCGCGTCCGTCGAAACGAATGCGAGGACGCCGCTGTTGAAGATGAAATTGCCCGGCCGGCCGGCATCGGCCTGTGCCACGCCGAGCACCGGTGTGTCGTAGCCCAGCGTGGCCGCGGTACCTGCGAGATTGAAGCCGCTGCCGGCCACCGTGGCATCGTGGTTCTCGCCCTTGACGCTGAGCAGCGCATAGCTTCCGTCCGCCGTGCCGCTGACCAGGCTCTGCTGCAGGCCGAAGAGGCGCATGCCCGCGTTTGCCGCCGACTCGCGCACCAGGTGCACCGGCATCGCCGCGCCGTTGACGAGCCCGATGACCATCGAGCCGGTGAGCGTGCCGCCGGTGGTCACGGCGCTGCCGGTCGGCGATGTAGTGAACAGGTCGAAGGCGTCGCGGGTGCCGTTGTAGGTGATGTAGCCCTTCTCGGTCTGCGCGCAGGTCGTGTCGTAGATCATGAAGCCGTTGGCGGCATCGCGGCAGTACTGGAAGGTGCCGGCATTGCGCAGACGCACCGCCAGCGCCTGCGCGGTCGTGCCGCCGGTGCCCTGCTGCACGCCCACCGCATTGAAGATGTTCGACACCGGGTTGAACACCGTCGGCGTCGCCGCATTCTGGAAGGTGTTCTGGAACGCCAGCAGGGGCGCGAAGCCGCCGCCGCTCGGGGCGTTCACGCCGCCCGACAGCACCCCGCCGGCACCGAAGCTGAACACCGCCCCGCTCTCCGCGCTGGCATAGCTGCAGTTGCCCTCCGACACCAGCGTGCCGGTGCGCACCGTGCCGGCCGTGCGCTGCAGGCTCGCGTCGATGGTCACCGTGTAGGCCATCGTGCCCGGGTCGATCTGCACGCGCAGCTCCTCGCCGAAGCTGTCGCCGCCCTTGTAGGTGGTGACGGCCGCAGGCAGGTTCGGGCAGGCCAGCGGATCGCCGACCTCCGTCACGCAGCTGTAGTTGACGGCCGCGTCAAGGCTGCCGCTGCCGCGGTACTTGGGCCAGGCCGGGAACAGGCACAGAGGACGCGTGCGGCCGTAGGTGCCGGCCACCGCGTCGACCACAACGCCGGTGGCGGGCGCGAGGCCGTTCTCCACCCAGCCTTCGAGCGCGGCCAGCGAGTCCCAGTTGGGAATGAAGCTGCCGGTGCCGTGGCCCATGCCGGGCACGGTGTAGAAGCGCACGCTCCGGTCGACCGACGCCTGCCCCAGCGTGGCGACGAGCTGCTTGTAGTAGTCGATGGTCGAGTTCGGGCTGATCACTTCGTCGGCCAGGCCGTGCAGCATGATGAGGCGGCCGCCGCGTCCGAAGAAGGGCGCGAGGTTCGGGTTGGTCGCGTCGGTGAGGTTCGACACCTCGGTCACGCGCGCCGCGTAGCTGCCCGGGTTCAGCGGGTCGAAGCCCAGCGTGTCGAAGTTCGCGATGCGCGTGACGAAGAACTTCACCCACTGGTCGCCGGTGACGTACATGTTGGCGTCGGCCGACGTGGCGGGGTTGCCCGGCACCTTGCGCGTGCCCAGGTCGCGCGTGGTGAAGGGGCCCGCCACCAGCGCGCCTTCGAGCAGGTTGTAGCCGCCCGCGCGCTTCACGCCGTTGGCCAGCGAGTAGGTCGTGAAATCGAGCGGCGACTCGATGGCCTTCACTGTGTCGAGTTGCGCGTCCGACAGGCAGGTCTTGGCCGTCTTCGTACCGCCGGGGCAGCGCAGCGAGGCCAGGAGCTGTGCATTGAGCTGGCGGCAGCTCTCGACGTTGCTCACGATGTTGTCGGCCGCGCCGTCAAGCTTGTCGCAGGCCTGCATCGCGGCCTTCTGCACCATCAGCGTCTCGCTCAGGTCCATCCAGCCTGCGGCGCTGTTGTTGTAAAGGGCGCGGCCCACGGCCACGTTCGACAGGCGCGTGCCGGTGTAGTTGAGCGCGGGTTCGTTGGCGATCACGCCGTCGTAGTCCAGCGGCCAGCGCTGGATGTAGCTCAGCGCATCGCGCCCGCCCGTGGAGGTGCCCAGGAAGTAGGCGTGCTTCGGCGCCACGCCGTAGCGCGCGAGCACCAGGGCCTGAGCCACGTCGCGCGTCTTCTTGAGCGAGTTGCCGCCGTAGTTGGCGAGCTGCTCGTCGTTGGCCGCGAACTTGCCGTCGGTGATGCTGCCCGACTGGTGGCCCGAGTCGTCGCCGTAGGTGGCGTAGCCCAGCGCGAGCGGCGCGGGCTTGCCGGCGGGGCCGAAGCGGATGACCTCGGTGCCGTCGATCAGCACGCCGTCGAAGCCGCCGCCGCCGAAATGGATGGTCTTCTGGTTCCACTTCTCGGGCAGGTTGACCGCGAAGTTGATGGACTGCGAATTCGGGTCGACCGGCTGGATGGTGCCGCGCACGCGGCAGTAGTCGCCGAGCGTGTTGCCCGCATCGCTCGCGGCGACGGGCGTGGCACTGGTGACGGTGGCGCCCTGCGTGGGCAGGCTGATCAGCGAGGCCGGCAGGCTCCGGCCTGCGAGGTCGGCGCAGGATGCGACCGGCTGCACGGCCGGAGGCGGCGTGTTGTCGGGCGGGTCGCCTGCCGGTGGGTTGTCGCCCACGCCGGCGGGCGGCGTGCTGGTCGGGGGCAGGAAGGCGAAGCCGCCGCCTCCTCCCCCGCCTCCTCCCCCGCCTCCGCCGCCGCAAGCGGCCAGGGCCAATGAGATGCCGATCGCACTGGCGACGGCGAGGTACTTCGATGCAGGGCGCTCTTTGCGCATGGACTTGTCTCCGGCATGCGGCCTCGTTGGACCGCTTGTTCTTGAATGGGCGGCCGGAAGATAGATTCGGTGTGACCTAGGGTCAAATAAAATAACAAGGCACTTCTCATATCAAAAACATATGGACATACGGGCACTGCGCTACTTCGCCGCCGTCGCCGAGACCGGCCACATGACGCGCGCGGCCGAGCAGTTGGGCATCCAGCAGCCGCCTTTGAGCCTGCAGGTCAAGGCACTCGAACGCGAGCTGGGCGTGCTGCTGTTCCGCCGCCATCCGCGCGGCGTGGCGCTCACCGATGCGGGCCGGCTGTTCCAGGCCGAGGCGCTGCGCATGCTGCAGGACATGGATGCGATGAAGCAGCGCATGACCCGGGTGGCCAAGGGCCAGGCAGGCAGGCTGGCGGTGGGCTTCACCAGCTCGGCGGCGGCGCACCGCTTCATGCCCGACGCGCTGCGCGAGTTCCGCCGCGCCTACCCCGACGTCGAGCTGCAGCTGCGCGAGGACAACGCGGCCGAGCTCACCGAGGCGCTGGCGGCCGGCCGCCTGCACTGCGGCCTGCTGCGCGTGCCGGTCGCGCGGCCCGTGGGGCTCCTGTTCGAGACGCTGCTGCGCGAGCCGGTTCTGGTCGCCATGCCGAGCGACCACCGCCTTGCCCGTGGCCGCGACAAGGACTCGCGGGCGCTGCCGCTCGCCAGGCTCTGCGAGGAAGGCATCATCCTCGTGCGGCGTCCGGGCGCGCCGGGCCTGTATGCCGACCTGCTCGCGCTGTGCCACGTCAAGGGGCTGCGCCCGCGCGTGGTGGCCGAAGTCGATCGAATGATGACCAACCTCAATCTCGTGGCCGCAGGGGTCGGCCTCTCGGTGGTGCCTGCGTCGATGCACGGCGTGCACGCGCACGCCATCGCCTACGCGCGACTGGCCGACGGCGGGCAGCTCGACGCGCCGCTCACGCTGGTCTCGCGCGCCGAGGAAGACAACCTGCCCGCGCTGAATTTCGCGGCGCTGCTGCGCAGGCTGGCGCAGGAGAACCCCGGCTCATGACACGACTGGGCCGCCGCCACCTGCTGCAGCGCGCAGGCACCCTGCTGGCCGCGGCCTGCGCATTGCCCGGCGTGCTGCGTGCGGCACCCGCGCAGTGGCCGAACAAGCCGGTCCGCCTGATCGTGGTCTACCCGCCCGGCGGCGTGAGCGACGGCATGGCGCGCGTGCTGGCCGAGCCGCTCGCACGTTCGCTCGGCGTGCCGGTGATCATCGAGAACCGCCCCGGGGCCGGCGGCAGCCTCGGCATGGATACGCTCGCCCGTTCGGCCCCGGACGGCAGCACGCTGGCCTTCTCCGCCATCAGCCCGCTCACGCTGCACCCGCTGCTCGCGCGCGTTCCCTACGACCCGATGCGCGCCTTCGTGCCCGTGGCCAGCGTGATGCGCACGCCGGTGCTGGTGGTGGGCACCCCCGCCTTCACCGGCCGCGGCTTCGGCGAACTGATCGCGCGGGCGCGCAGGCAGCCCGGCGAGGTGCGATGGGCCACCTCGGGCGTCGCCACCATCGGTCACCTCGTGCTCGCGCAGGTGCGCGTGCAAAGCGGCACCGAGATCACGCACATCCCCTACCAGGGCGGCGGCCCGCAGCTCAACGATGCGCTCAGCGGCCAGTTCGAGGTGCTCTCCACCAACGTCGCCGCGCAGCAGCTGCAGTACGTCGAAGGCGGCCGCTTCCAGGCGCTGGCCGTGGGCGCTCCGGCACGCATCGATGCACTGCCTACGGTGCCGACCCTCGCGGAACTCGGCTTCGAGAAGGCCAACCGCGATTCGCTCTTCGGCATCTTCGCGCCGGCCCGCACGCCGGGCGCGGTGGTGCAGATGCTCAACGCCGAGATCAACCGCGTGCTTGAAAGCGACGCGGTGCGCTCCCGGTTGCGCGCGGCCTACAACCTGCCAGCGGGCGGCGGCAGCGACGCCTTCGCGCACGAGATCGCGCTGGACAGGCGGCGCAACCGGGAGCTGGTGACGGGGGATCGGTCGCAGTTCGACTAGGTCGCATCCGCTGCGCCAGATTCGTTATCCCGGCATCACCATTTCTGGTGATGGCCGTTTGCATACAAAAGCGTTTCAATTGTTAACGTGCACTTTCGGGTGCATGCCCAAGCTGCATCGGCGGGGTGGACCTGCAGCTGCATCCCTCATCCGGCAATGCCGGAACAAGTGTTTTTTCGGTCCGGGCCAGTGCCCGGTGTCCGAGGCTGGGGGCTGCTTGGGACTTTCATAAAAATCACCAAGGAAAAAAGGCAATGGATCGCAGAAAGTTTTCGCTCACGATGATCGGTTCCGCTGTGCTGGCGGGATGTGGAGGAGGAGGTGGTGGTGGCGGCGGATTTGCTTTTCCTCTGGTCTCGGCTGCGCCGCCTGCTCCGGCTCCAACTCCAGCGCCGGCTCCTGGCATCGCCCCTCCGGCCCCGGCACCCGCTCCAGTGGCCCCGCCCGCGCCCGAACTCGCGACGGCCACATCGCTGCCGGCCGGCATGAGGTTCCTGCAGACCGTTGCCGCGACCGACGGCGACAACTCGATCGCACCGGGGCAGGCCAACATCTGGGACCTGAGCCGTGGCTTCTCCATCATCGACGGCGGCAACGATCAATTCGACGGCGCGCTGCAACTCTCCGTGGCCGTCGAGGGCGCGCGCGTCGACTTCCCCTCGGACCAGACCTATGCCGAACTGACCGCCCTAGGCCCCGAGATGGGACCGACGGACGGCCTCAAGTCGGTCACGTTCACCGACGACACGGCCTTCCTGAACGGCTCAGGCCGGTATGCCTACCTGCATCCGGGCCTCACGGTGCGCCTGCAGCAGACCCTGAACCTGACCGGCGCGGTCGGCCCCGCGATCTCTCTGACATGGAACGGCACACGCGCTCCCGGCAACACGGTCGACCCGATGTCGGACCCGGACCAGTACGGACAGGTGGTCGTGCGCGATACGGCAGGGGCGCTGCTGGCAACGCTCTTCAAGGCCGACGGCTCGGGTGTCGCGGGGGCATGGGGCTCGGCCTCGCTCGCGGCGTTCGCGGGGCAGACCGTGGTGCTCTCGTTCGAGCAGCGGGTCTGGGCGAATAGTCCGAACGAAGATAACCAGATCGGCGCAGGCACGGCCATCGACAACGTGTCCGTCAAGGACAGCGCCAACACGGAGTTCGTCGTCAACGGCGACTTCGAAGCCCAAGGCACCGGCTGGACCGTGCTTGCCTCCAAGGCCGCGCAGAACGTGCGCACGGGCACGAGAACGCTCCATGGTCTGGAAGTGCAGCGCACGTTCTATACCCAGCCCAATCTGCTGTGGGCACGCATGACCGACGTCTTCCACAATCCCACCGCTGCACCGATCGTGGCCGAGGTTTCCTACGAAACCAACCTCGGATCCGATGGCTTCGGCATCATCTACCCCACGCCCGGCGCCACCGGAAAGGCACTGAGCGCCTGGGATGGCAGCTCGAGCGGTAGCAGGTCCGGCGACCGGGACGTCGGTTTCGCATTCGGCGCAGCCGACCTCGTCGACTACAAGTCCGCCACCGTGCTCGGTGTACGCGACGGAAGCGACGATCCGCTCTTCAAGTTCAACATCACCGTCCCCGCAGGCGGTACCGTCACGCTGATGAACTTCGTGGTGATGACAGGCACGGATACAGGCCTCACCGCGACGGACATCAACGCACGCGCCAGCGAAGTGGACACGCAGCTCGCCGACATTGCCAGCAACTTCCGGACGAACTTCGCCTACCAGCGCGGCCTCACGCAAGCCCAGCTGGATACCTTGAAGAACTTCTGAGTTCGCTTCGAATGACTACTTCTCGGCCACCCAGAGCCGGGGGTAGTCGGCGACGAAGCTGTCGGCCGTCACGCTCAGCGTGGCCGCGTAGTCGAAGCGCTTCGCCTCGTAGGCGTATTCGCTCTCGCTGCGCCGCTCGTAGCGTTGCATCAGTTCGCTGAGCACGCCGCCGCCGTCGATGTCGAGCCACGCGGCGGGGGCGTCGGCGCCCTCGCCCTTCGCGAGGCCCAGGCGGCGCAGCTGCAGCAGGTTGGTGGCGGGCGTGAAGCCCAGGTCGAGGTCGATGCAGTGCGAGAGGTCGGACACGGGCTCGTCGTTGAGCTTCCAGTGGCCGCGCGCGTCGCGGGCGATCGAGAGGTCGACCGCCGAGTCGCCGAGCCATCCGCGCACCGTGCCCCACTGGGTGTGCCATAGCAGGTCGCAGCGCACGCGGTAGTGCAGCTGGCCGATGCGGCCGTCTTCCAGCCGGAACACGGCTGCACCGTCGAGTTGCCAGGCCGAGGCATTGCGTTCGAGGCGGCAGGCATCGTGGCCCGGTACGTCGAGCCTGCGCCAGAGGATGGAGGCGACCGTTTGCATGGCGCGCATGATGGCACCGGCATGCAGCGCGGCGCAAGCAATGACCCGCCGCCCCGCAGGTGCCAGTCAGGTTCGGGGGAGACGATTTCCGTGCATGACGCCACCGGCAGACACCCCTCCCCCCGCGGACTCCGCGCAGCCCTCCGGTCCGCCGGCGCCGCGCTGGCTCGACTGGATCGACCGCGTCGCGATGACCTTCGCCGTCGCCATCGCGCTGCTGCTCTTCGCGCAGTGGCCGCTGCGCGACCTCGCCGGCTCCGGCAACGGCCCGACGCAGGCCAACGACCTCGCGCAGTGGCTGTTCGCGCTGTATGTGGCGGTGGCGCTGAGGCACGCCGGACGGCGCGGCGCGCACCTGGTGGCCCGGCCCGACCTGGCGGCCGACACCGCCGGGCGCCATGCGCGGCTGCGCCGCATCGGCGCGGCGCTGTGCGTGCTGCCCTGGTCGCTGTTCCTGGTCTTCACCGCGGCTGCGCCGGTGATGCGCTCGGTGGAGGCGCTCGAACTCTTTCCCGACACCTTCAACCCCGGCTATTTCATGATCAAGGTGGCCTTGCTGCTGCTCGCCGTGCTGCTGGCGGTGCAGAGCGCGCTCGACCTCCGGCAGGAGCTGCGCCCGGCGAACCCGCCAGAAGACACCGGCCAACCCGGACAGCCCGGCCCGTAGATGCCCTGGCTCGGACTCGCCCTGCTCGCGCTGGCCCTGGCGCTGATGATGACCACCGGCTGGCCGACCTACGCCGTGCTGCTGGGCACATGCACGATCGGCGCGCTGGCCGGCCTGGCACTGGGTGCCTTCGACCTCGCGCTGCTGCAGAACCTGCCATGGCGCATCGTCGGGCTGCTGGAGCACGACCTGCTGCAGGCGCTCGCGCTCTATGCGCTGGTGGGCGCACTGCTCAACCGGCTGGCGCTCGCCGGCCACCTGTACCACGGCCTGCGCAAGGTGCTGGCCCTGGTCGCGCCGCGCGCGGCCCCCGAGCTCGCCGGCATGGTTCTGGGGCTGCTGCTCGCGCCGATGAACGGTTCGGTGGGCGCCAGCCTGCTGACGCTCGCCCGCACCGCCGGCCAAGGCTGGACGCGCGAGGGACTGCCCCCGGCGCGGCGAACTGCGCTCGTGGCCGTGACCAGCACGCTGGGCGTGATCGTGCCGCCCTCGCTGGTGCTTCTGCTGCTCGGCGACGCAATGCTGCGCGCGCACACCGAGGGCATGAACATGGCACGCGAACTGGCGCTGCCTTCGGCGAGCACGGCCAGCCGCGTCGTCAATACGCAGGACATCCTGCAGGCCGCGCTGGTGCCGGCCGCCGCGCTGCTGGTCGGCTGGCTCGCCGTGGCATGGCTAGGCGCGCGCGGCAAGCCAAGGGACGCCGTGCCGCGCGAACCGCTGAGCCGCGGTGAGGGCTGGACCTTGCTGCTGGTGCCGCTGCTGATCGGCGCGCTGCTGGTGCTGGTCACGCTCGGCAGGGTGCGCGCGGTGGAAGGCGCGGCTGCCGCCTGCGTGCTGCTGCTGGCGTGGGGCCTGCTGTCGCGCCAGCTCACGCGTGCGGTGCTGTGGCAGGTGCTCGACGACGCGATGGCGCTCACCGGCGCGCTCTATGCGCTGCTGGTGGCGGCCACCACCTTCTCGCTGCTGCTGCGCGGCTTCGGCACCGACGGGCTGATCGCGCGGCTGATGCTGTCGCTGCAGCAGCATCCGATGATCGGGCTCGCGGTGGTGCTGGCGGTGCTGCTCGCCTTTGCCTTCGTGCTCGACGCCTTCGAGCTGATCTTCCTCATCGTGCCCATCGTCATGCCGCCTGTGCTCGCACAGCTCGACGACGCGGCCTGGATCGCCACGCTCACGCTGCTGGTGCTGCAGGCCGGCTTCCTGCTGCCGCCCTTCGGCTACGCGCTGGTGCTGGCGCGCGGACAGGTGAGGCCGCGCCCACCGGCCGCCGCCCTCGCGCGGGTGCTGGCGCCGTATCTCGCGGTGCTCGCCACTGTCACCGCGCTGGTGATGGCGCTGCCACAGACCACGCGCTGGCTGCGCGCCTCGCCCACCGCGCTCATGCCCGCCGGGCCGATGAACGAGGAGGCGGTGGAGCGCCTGATGCGCGAGATGGCGCCGCCCGATACGGGCGACAGCGCCCCGCCGCCAGAGGAGAAATAGCCACGCATGGCGTGACGCACAATGCGCGTCCATGACCTTCCGGCTCCCAGCAGTCATCGCCCTCGCACTGTCTCTGCTTCTGGCCGGCGCCGCCCGCGCGTCGACGCGGCTGAAGGACGGCGACATCGTCTTCCACACCTCGCGCTCGGCCCAGAGCCTCGCGGTGCAGCGCGCGACCGGCTCGCGCTACAGCCACATGGGCATCGTGCTGACGAGGAACGGCAAGCCCTACGTGTTCGAGGCGGTCTCCACCGTGCGCTACACGCCGCTCGCGCAATGGACGGCGCGCGGGAACGGCGGGCACTACGTGGTCAAGCGGCTGCGCAATGCCGACACGCTGCTCACGCCGGGCGCCGTTGCAAGGCTGCGCGCCGGCACGGCCGACTTCGAAGGCCGCCCCTACGACCTGACCTTCGAATGGTCCGACCAGCGCATCTATTGCTCCGAACTCGTGTGGAAGCTCTACCAGCGCGCGCTGGGCGTGCGCATCGGCGAGCTGCAGAAGATCCGCGAATTCAACCTGAAGGACCCGGCCGTTCGCGCCAAGATGCGCGAGCGCTACGGCGACAGGGTGCCGATGGACGAGCCCGTGATCTCCCCCGTGGCGATGTTCGACTCGCCGCTGCTGGTGACGGTGGAGACGCGCTGACCGGGCCGGGCGAATCGCCCCGCACGCGCAAGCACCGCCCAGCCGCGAGACAATTGTTTCCGTGAGCTCCCAGACCCCATCGGCACCGAAGATCCGCCGCATCGCGCACCTCGACATGGACGCCTTCTACGCGTCCGTCGAGCTGCTGCGCTACCCGCAGCTCAAGGGCAAGGCGGTGGTGATCGGCGGCGGGCGCAGGCGCGTGGACGAGGCCATCCGCAACCTGCCCGAAGGCGGCACGCTGGCCGATATTCCGGTCGAAGACTTCCCGCTGCTCAAGGACTACACCGGCCGCGGCGTGATCACCACCGCCACCTACCCCGCGCGGCAGTTCGGCGTGGGCTCGGCAATGGGGCTCATGAAGGCGGCCAAGCTGTGCCCGCAGGCGATCATCCTGCCGGTGGACTTCGACGAGTACCGCCGCTACTCGCGCGCCTTCAAGAAGATCATCCTGGAGGTCGCGCCGCTCATGGAAGACCGGGGCGTGGACGAGGTCTACATCGACTTCACCGACGTGCCCGGCGGTCAGCGCGAGGGCGGGCGCTCGCTGGCCCGGCTGCTGCAGAAGGCCATCTTCGACGCCACCGGGCTCACCTGCTCCATCGGCGTGGCGCCCAACAAGCTCATCGCCAAGATGGCGAGCGAGTTCAACAAGCCCAACGGCATCTCGATCGTCTACGAGGACGACCTGGAAAAGCTGATCTGGCCGCTGCCCTGCCGCAAGGTGAACGGCATCGGCCCCAAGGCCGACGAGAAGCTCAAGCGCTTCGGCATCGAGACCGTGGGCCAGCTCGCGGCGCGCGACCGCGACTGGCTCATCGCCAACTTCGGCAAGGCCACCGGCGCGTGGATGCACGAGGTGTCATGGGGTCGCGACGACCGTCCCGTGGTGACCGAGAGCGAGCCGGTGTCGATGAGCCGAGAGACCACCTTCGACCGCGACCTGCACGCGGTGCGCGACCGCGCCGAACTGGGCGCGATCTTCACCAGGCTGTGCGAGCAGTTGGCCGCGGACCTGCAGCGCAAGGGCTACGTGGGCAAGACCATCGGCATCAAGCTGCGCTACGACGATTTCAGGATCGCCACGCGCGACCAGACCATCGACCGCTTCACCGACGACGCCAAGACCATCCGCCACACCGGCGGCCTGTGCCTGAAGCGCGTGCCGCTGGAGCGCCCCCTGCGCCTGCTGGGCGTGCGCGTGGGCACACTGGCGAAGGCCGGCAGCCCCGAGGCCCTGGCGCCCGCCGCCACCGGCACGCACCGCGTGGCGGCCGAGCCGGTGGCGACCACCGCGTCGCTCTTCTGAGGGCGCGATGGCCGGACGCTGGCTGCGGCGCATCGTCTTCACCCTGCTGGGTTTCGTCTCACTCGTGGGCCTGTACGTGGCCACGGCCTGCGCACTGGTGCTGTGGCCCGCCAACGCCGAAGCACCGAAGAATGCGGTCGCCGAGGTGCAGGCCTGGGTGCTGAGCAACGGCGTGCATACCGACTACGTGTTCCCGATCCGCTCGGCCACCGTCGACTGGCTGCAGCTCTTTCCGCTGAAGGACTTCAGGGCGCCGCCACCCGACGCCGAATTCATCGCCATCGGCTGGGGCGACCGCGAGTTCTACCTGAACACACCCACCTGGGCCGACCTGACCGCATCGCGCGCGCTCGCAGCCCTGGCCGGAGGCAACCGCGCGCTGCTTCACGTGAGCTACCTGCGGCGCGGCCAGCTGGGGCAAGTCGCCTTCGCGCTGCCGCTCACGCAGGCGCAGTACGCGCATCTCGCAGCCTACGTGCGCGCCGCGCTGCCATCGGGCCGCGCCACACCCATCGCGGGCGCGCACTACGACAACCAGGACGCCTTCTACGAGGCCGAAGGCGGCTACAACCTCTTCGAGACCTGCAACACCTGGACCGGCCGCGGCCTGAGGCAGGCAGGCGTCACCGCGAGCCGCTGGACGCCGTTCGACTTCACGGTGACGTGGCACCTTGAGCCGGTGCGGCCCGGCGCGATCCGGTAGAAGTCAGTAGAGGTGCGGCTCCTCGTTGAACACGCGCACCGGCGGCGTGCTCGCGAAGACGTCGAGCGCGTGCGTGCGATCCACGCACATGAGGTTGGTCGCGCGCCTCTCCCAGGCCCAGCCATCCCACCCGTTGGCACGCCGGTGCGTCACCACGCGCAGCCACTGGCCGGGCCGCAGGACGCCCAGCGGTTACGGCCGACCGGTGTGCCGCACCGCGCCGCCGTGCCACCATCCGATGGCCATGCCGCCCGGCTGCGCGCGCCATTCATAACCCTGCTCGCGCAGCTGGTGCGCGTTCCATGACTTCCAGGCGGCTGGCGCGACAGACTGGCTCTCTAACGCCCCGCCGTCGGGACGCAACGAGATCTCCTGCCACAGCACGCCGCCCACGACGGGCGGCTCCAGCAGTTGCATCTCGAGCCCGGTGAGGGGCAGGCGCATCGGCGCCTGGTTGCGCAGCCTGCCTTGCTCCGCATCGCGCCCGGCTTTCGTCCAGAGGCAGCGGATGCTCTGCACGGCCAGCCACATGGCGGGATCGTCCGTCACGTTCAGGGCTTCGGCACTCCGCCCGACCACTTCGACCAGTTCGCGACGATGTGATCGACCACGCGGCTGCCCACCAGCTCGATGTTCTCCACCGTCTCGGCGAAGCCGCCGGCCGTCTCGCCCGGTGCGGGGTCGAGGTGCTGCAGCGTGGTTTCCTTCGGGTTGCCCTGGTCGAAGTTGACGGCGCCGCGCAGGCTCATCACGCGGTCGGTGCCGTGGGTGCGCTTGATGACGAGGGTGATGGCGGCGGCCTCCATCTCGGTGATGACGTAGTCGTCGGCGCCGTAGAGCTTGGCGATGTACTGCGCCTGCTTCGACATGCCGGGGCCATGGAAGAAGGTGTCGCCGGTCATGTGGGTGCCGGTGCCGACGAAGGGTGCGCGGCGCGCGGCCGCGTCGGGGTAGCGCAGGCGGTACTTGCGGGCCGATTCGGAGTCCTTCAGGGGCGTGTCGGCCGAGAGCTTCATGGCCCAGCTCACGAGATCGGGGTTGAGCTTGAAGCGGCGGTATTCCTCGTAGCCCTTGCGCGGCATGAAGGTGGGCTCGCCGGGCTTGTTCTCCTCGGGCGCCCAGCGGTGGCCCAGGTCGTAGTCGACCAGCCATGTGGCCCAGCTGACCTCGCCGATGGTGCCGCGCGAGGGCGGCGTGCCGGCCACGCCCGAGATGACGTAGTAGCTCTGCGAGAAGTCGAACTGCGGGTTCAGCAGGATGGCCTGCATCGACGACGACGAATTCACCTTGCCCATGCCGAGCACCGAGCCGCACACGCCGTCGGCGTTGCAGTACACGGGCTGCAGCGCGCCGGGCACCGTGATGGCCTTGGCGTCCTTCCAGTAGCGCTCGTACCAGTGCTGGAACTCGCCGGCGCGGTCGCCGGTGTTCTTGCCGATCTCGAACATGGCGGCGACGAAGACCTTGACCTTCACGGGCGCGGCCGCAGCAGGAGCCGTGGTCGTGGACGTGGAGGCGCAGGCGGTGAGCAGCAGCGCCGCTGCCGGCACGGCCAGCCAGCGGACGGCGAAAAGGGAAGACTTGGACGAACTCATTCTGGAACCCGGTAAGAGAGAGAAAACTGCGGAGAAGAACGGAGGCACCGGCGCCGCAAGCGCACCCGGCGCACCGCCGGCGCCTGCGGCGTCCTACACCCGTGGATTGTCGGTGCTGGCAAAAGCAAGGTGTAACGCCACCACGCAAGCCCCATGCCGGCACCTTCCTCTTCTTCCTCCTCCTCGACCGCCAGGCCCCCGTCCAGGCCGACGCCCATCGCCAACGGCCTGGTCTACGTGAACCCCGACATGCCCGGCATCCGCCGCCTGAAGCACGGCGACCGCTTCCGCTACCGCGACGCCCGCGGCATGTGGGTGCGCGACGCCGACGAGCTCTCGCGCATCCGCATGCTGGCCATTCCGCCGGCCTACACCCAGGTGTGGATCTGCCCGCTGCCCAACGGCCACCTGCAGGCCACCGGCATCGACGCGCGCGGCCGCAAGCAGTACCGCTACCACGCCGACTGGCGCTCGATGAAGGACGAGACCAAGTTCGAACGGCTCGAAGCCTTTGCGCTCGCGCTGCCGGGCATCCGTGCCCGCGTGGCGCGCGACCTGCGGCTGCCCCCGGGCCGCAAGATGCCCGGCCGCGCCCAGGTGCTCGCGGCGCTGGTGCGGCTGCTCGACACCACGCTGATGCGCGTTGGCAACGAGGAATACGCGAGCAGCAACGGCTCCTTCGGCCTCACCACGCTGCGCAACCGGCATGCGACGGTGAAGGGCCAGGCGCTCAAGCTGCGCTTCCGCGGCAAGAGCGGCGTGATGCACGAGGCGCAGCTCGACGATCCGCGCGTCGCCAAGGTGGTGCGGCAATGCCAGCAGCTGCCGGGGCAGGCACTTTTCCAGTACGTCGACGAGGATGAGGAAGGCAACGGCAAGACCGGCGAGCTGCGCGGCGTCTCGTCGACCGACGTGAACGACTACCTGGCCGAAGCCGCCGGCGGCGAACGCTTCACCGCGAAGGACTTCCGCACCTGGCACGGCACGGTGCAGGCGCTGGAGCTCACCCGGCTGGCCTGCGAGCCCGGCCGCACCGCCGCCGACGGCAGCCGCTACAGCGCCAAGGACATCCTCGGTGCGGTGGCCAAGCAGCTGGGCAACACACCCGCCGTCTGCAAGAAGGCCTACGTGCACCCTGCGGTGCTGGCGCTGGGCAGCGCGCTGTCGGATGGCGACGAGGCCACCGCCGCGCTGTTCGAGAAGATCGGCGGCAGCCGCACCGCGAGGCCTTCGCGAGGGCTGCATGCGGCGGAACGCCGGCTGCTGTCGTTCCTGAAGGCGCATCGGCGCGACCAGGCCCGGCAGACGCGCGAGGCCGCTCGCGAGAAGAACGGACGGACACGGCGCGAGCAGCGTCGCGCCGCGCGGCCCGTGGCCGGAAAGCAAAAGCCTCAGTTGCGGGTGGCGAGCACCAGGCGCACGCTGGTCGCATCGAGCGCCACGGCGTAGCCCAGGTCTTCCGCCAGGTTCTGCAGCGCAACCGCGTCGATGGCCAGGGCGCGCGGCGCGCGATGTGCGTCGAGCACGGCTTCGGAAGCGTCCGCTTCGCGCGGCAGCGCCACGAGGCGCAGCGCATTCGCGCCGTCGGCCTCGATGCGGATGGTGCCGGCCTCTTCGGCGCCGTCGTGCAGGTAGCCCATCGCACCCAGGAAGAGGTAGCGCAGCGCGGCCGCTGCAGGCCAGCGCTGCTCGTCGTCGGACGGGTTCAGGGACTCGTCCTTCTCGAGCGTCACGCCGTGCAGGTCGAAGGCGGCGCGCATCAGGGTCACGCACTGGGACACCAGCGCGCTGCGGGTGATGCCGTCGTCGACAGTCGCGAGCTCCCAGTCGCGCAGCGAGCGGATCGCCTCCACCAGTTCGGAAACCTGGGTGTCGATCAGCCCCACCCGCTCTTCGCAGGCCGTGGTGTCGACGGTCGGCGCGCTGATCTGCCGCTTGAGCATGAGCAGCGCCATGCGGATCACCGAGACCGGGGCGGCCATGTCGTGGCGCAGGGCGGGCAGCGCGCGCGTGAGGAGTTCGTGACGCACGCCGGCCGCGATCCAGCTGCGCGCACTCGGCGAGGATTTCATCGGGCGGCGGACACGGGCATCGGGTTGATCATCGGCAGGGTCAAGAGCAGCTTGCCTCCAGAAACGTTCTGGTAACAAGTATGAAGTATCAGGCCCTCCCACAGGTGTAGGAGGGTGCCTACCGTGATGCCGCCTCCGCCCGGGCCCCTGCCGGAGCTCCGGAGCCTCCGGAACCGGATTCAGGGCTTGCCGAGGTACGCGCGCACGTCCTTCACCTGCACACCCGCCGCCGCGATGGCCGAGCGCAGCTGCGCCTCGGTCACGCCGAGCGTCTGGGTCCAGTAGCGCACCTCGTGCGCCTCGTTCACGTTGATGCGGGCGCCATCCTGCGGCCCGCGCTTGTTCAGGTCATCGGCCATGGTGTTTTTCCTTTGCAGAAGGCCTTACCTTGCGAGCCGCATCGAGAGCCTTCTGGCAGACGGCGGCGCACCCGCTTGCAGGAGAAGTCCGTACGAGCCGGGTGTGAGGGCCGAGGCACGCGAAGGCCTTCGGCGAAGGCGCTCGCGCCCGCTCAGCCGGCCGCCGGCACGCAGCGCGCCTTCAGCTCGCGCTTGAGCAGCTTGCCGTTGGCCGTGGTGGGCATCGCATCGATCAGCTCGATGCGCGCGGGGCGCTTGTAGGGCGACAGGTTCCCGGCCAGGTGCGTGCGCAGCCCGGCCTCGTCGAGCGTCGCCCCCGGCTTCAGCTCGATGAAGGCGACCACCTGCTCGTTGCCGTCGGCCTCGGGCACACCGATCACCGCGCACAGGTGCACGCCCTCGAAGCGGCCGATGACCGCCTCGATCTCCGCCGGGTACACGTTGAAGCCCGAGCGGATGATCATTTCCTTCAGCCGCCCGACCACGAACAGCGCGCCGTCGTCGCCGAAGCGCCCCAGGTCGCCGCTGGCGTACCAGCCGCCGGGTCGCATCACCTGCGCGGTGGCCGCCGCGTCGCGGAAGTAGCCCAGCATCAGGCCGGGGCCGCGCAGCCAGATCTCGCCCGTGTCGCCCTGCGCCACGTCGTTGCCTTCGGGGTCGACGATGCGCGCCTCGCCGCCCTCCACCGCATGTCCGGCAGACGTATCGGCGCGTGGCGACTCGGTGCGCGTGAGAAACACCGAGCCTGCGTATTCCGACAGCCCGTAGCCGTAGTGCAGCGGCTGGCCGAAGAGCCGCTCGACACGCTGCTTGAGCGCCGGATCGAGCGGCGCCGAGCCGGTGTAGACGTAGCGCAGGTGCGGAAAGCACGGCGCCGCATGCTCGGCCTCGATGTGGGCCAGCAAGCGCGCATACATCGTCGGCGGGCCGAGCAGGTTCGACACCTGCTCGCTGGCCAGCGCGTGCAGCACGTCGGCCGGCGAGAAGCTGCCGCGCAGCACCAGCGAAGCGCCTCCGCTGAGCGCGGCCATCAGCACGGTGCCGATGCCGAAGATGTGCGTCATCGGCAGGAAGGCATAGACGCGGTCGTGCCCGCCCAGCGCGCGGATCCGCGCCGACACGCGTCCGAAGTGCAGCAGGCCGCGATGCGACACCATCACGCCCTTGGGCGTGCCCGAGGTCCCGGAGGTGAAGATGATGGCGGCCGTGTCGGCCAGCGCCGCGTCGGGCTCGGTGCGTGCGCCTTCGCGAGTGGCCGAGCGCATCACGCCTTCCAGCGAAGCCGGCTTCGCACCGGCCCTGCCCGCATGCTGCGCAGCGGCCTCGGAGGCTCCCGTCGTGTAGCAGCACAGCCGCGTATCCGCCTGCTCGGCGATCGCCGCGATCTCGCCCGGCGACATGCGCGCGTTCACGCCGCAAGACCACGCGCCCACGCGGCTGCAGGCCATGATGAGCGCGATGTGCGCGGCGCAGTTCTCCGCCACCAGCAGCACGCGATCGGTCGGCCGCACACCGGCGGCAAGGAGGTCTTGCGTGGCGACTTCGACCATGGACTGGAGCTGCGCGTAGCTGGTCGTGCCGTGGGGCTCGAAGAGAAAGACAGCATCGGGCGTGCTCGCCGCACGCTCTTCGAGCAGGTGATGGATCCGCCGCATCGCTTATTCCGCCTCGATGCCCTTGGAAGCGGTCGCCCACAGCTGCCGGTCGGACCTGCCCTTTGTCGCCAGCACCTCCGCCGCACCCGACCACACGTCGTAGCCCTGCTCGCGCAGCCGGCCGGCGATGTCCTCGCGCGCCAGCATCTTCTGCGCGGCGGCGTTGATGCGCGCGACCAGCGCCGGGTCGATGCGCGCCGGCCCGTACAGGCCGAACCAGCCGCCCACGTCGTAGCCCGGCAGGCCCGACTCGACCATGGTGGGCACATCGGGCAGCATGCGGTTGCGCTGGCGCGAGGTGACGGCCAGCGCACGCACCTTTCCCGTCTGGATGAAGGGCCTGGAGGTGGCGATGATGTCGAACATCATGGTCACGTTGCCGGCCATCACGTCGGCGAGCGCGGGCGCGCTGCCCTTGTACGGTACGTGGGTGAGCTGCACGCCGGCCATCTTCTCCAGCAGCGCGCCGCTCAGGTGGTTGGAGGCGCCCACGCCGGCCGATCCGTAGAACACCTTGCCCGGCCGCGCCTTCGCATAGGCCAGCAGCTCGGCCACGCTGCGCACCGGCACCTCGTTGTTGACGACCAGCACGTTGGTGTAGTCCACCAGCGGCGCGATGGGCGCGAGGTCCTTCATCGGGTCGAAGGCCATGTGGCGCTGCACGTTGGGGTTGATGGTGATCGTCGGGCTCGCGCCGAAGAACAGCGTGGCACCGTCGGGCGCGGCCTTGGCCACTGCGTCGCCGCCGAGCGAGCCGCTGGCGCCGGGCCGGTTGTCCACGATCACCTGCGTGCCCAGCTCCTGGCTCAGTGCGGGCGCGAGCAGGCGCGCAGCGCCGTCCACGGGACCGCCGGCCGAATAGCCGACCACGAGCTTGACGAGCGGTGGCAATGGCTGCTGCGCGAACACGCGCGAAGGCAGAGCGGCCAGCGCCGCGCTGCCCGCCAGCGCCGACAAGATGTGGCGGCGCGAAAGGTCGATGGAAGTCATGAGCGTTGTCTCCTTTTTTGATCTACAAGTCAGGCTCGAAAGCCAGGCAGGACCGTTCTTTCGTGGAACACCGCGGAACCGGCTTTGCCAGGCCGCAGGTGTCGCCCCCGGCAGGGGGTTGGCGCGGCGACACGAAGTGCGCGAAGGCCGGGGGTGAGCCTCATGCGGGCAAGTCCAGAACCTGCCGCGCGAGGATGTTGCGCTGTATCTCGTTGGTGCCGCCATAGATCATTGCGGCGGTGGAGCCGATGAGCGGCGAGAGCACGTTGAAGGTCTGGCCGTCGAGCACCTGGTCGCCGGCCACGGCGCCCTGCTCCTCGCCGGCCTCGACCAGCAGCGCGCCGATGCGGTGGTAGGTCTCGCTCGCCCAGATCTTCAGCAGCGACACCGAGGCCGGCAGCGGCTTGCCCGCGCGCACGATGTTCGCGAAGCCGGTGTAGGCGGCCGAGAGGTCGAGCACGTCGAGCCGCAATGCCGCGAAGCGCTGCGCGAACACCGGGTCGGCGAAGAGACGCCGCGCCTGCGCCAGCCGCGCGAGCTGGCCCAGTGCGTACTGCGACTGCTTGGGGCTGCCCAGGAAGATGCGCTCGAAGCCCAGCAGCGCCTTCGCGATGCTCCAGCCGCCGTGCAGCCTGCCCACGAGGTTCTCGGCCGGCACGCGCACGTTGTCGAAGAACACCTCGCAGAACTCCGGCTCGCCCGCCAGCGTGTGGATCGGCCGGATGGTGATGCCCGGCGTGCGCAGGTCGCACAGCAGGAAGCTGATGCCCTCCTGCTTGCGCGCGTCCTTGTCGGTGCGCACCAGCATGAAGATGTGATTGGCGTCCTGCGCGAGCGTGGTCCATATCTTCTGGCCGTTGACGATGAAGTGCTCGCCCTGCGCGTCGCGCGCCGGCATCGCCTCGGTGCGCAGGCCCGCGAGGTCGGAGCCGGCATTGGGCTCCGAATAACCCTGGCACCACACATGCTCGCCGCTGAGGATGCGCGGCAGGAAGCGTTGCTGCTGCTGCGGCGTGCCGTGCTGGATCAGCAGAGGCCCGATCATCACGATGCCCTGGTCGGGCGCGCGCGCCACGCCGAACTGCTCCAGCTCCTCGATCCATGCGATGAGCTTGTCCGCGGGCAGCCCCATGCCGCCGTGCGACTGCGGCCATGCCGGCGCGATCCAGCCCTGTGCCGAGAGCGTGAGGTACCACTCGCGCATCTCGCTCCAGCGCGCACGGTGCGAGAGGTAGCGCAGCTGCTGCGGATATCGCTGCTGCAGGAAGGCGCGCACCATGCGGCGGAAGTCGGCCTCGGGCATGGCGGACCAGTCGGCGGTGCGCGGAAACTCGCCGTTCCACCCGGCCACGCCGGACGCGGCCTCCGCATCGCCCGACAGCACGGCATGCCTGCGCTGATGCGCGCTCGCGTTGCCCAGCCATGCCGAGAGGCACAGCACCCGCTTGTAGAACAGGCTCAGGTCGCACTCCTGCGTGTAGCCGATGGCGCCGTGCAGCTGCACGGACGCTCGCGAGGCCTGCAGCGCGGCGGCGGTGCAGCGCGCGTTGACGCGGCTGGCCTCGGCCTCGAGCCGCTGCGCCGGCAGGCCCTGCGCCGCGAGCGCCAGCACTTCGTCCAGCGTGGCCTTCGCCACTTCGAGGTGGATGAACATGTCGACGCATCGGTGCTGCAGCGCCTGGAAGCTGCCGATGGGCTTGCCGAACTGCGAGCGGGTGCGCAGGTAGGCCAGCGTCTGCGCCAGCATCGCCTGCCCCGCGCCCAGCAGTTCCGCCGACTGCAGGATCTGGCCGGCCGCGAGCGCATGGCGCAGCGCCTCCTGCGCGGCCGGGCCATCGGCGAGCACCGCATCGGCCGGCAGCACGACCTGCTCGAAGCGCAGGTTCGAAGCCTGGCTGCCATCGACCAGCGGTACCGGCGTTTCGATCACGCCTGCGGTGCCGCGCGGCACCCACAGCAGCACGGCGTCGTCGTCACCGCGCGCCGACACCAGCCAGCCGCTGGCGGCCGCGCCGGGCAGCACCATCAGCTTCTCGCCCTGCAGCAGCACGCCGCCCCCGGGTCGGGCCTCGCAGCCGCAGGCCAGCGGCACCGCGCTCAGGTCGCCCGCGCTCTCCTGCCATGCGAGCGCGGGCAGGCTGCGGCCTGCGACCAGCTCGGCGAGCAGCGCGTTCGCGCCGGGCGTGCCCAGCCGCGCCAGCAGCAGCGCGCCGAGGCCGGCCACGGCCAAGAGCGGCTGGGGTGCCGCATGCTCGCCGGCTGCGCGGAAGATCTCGCCAGCTCCGTCGAGCCCCAGCGCCAGCCCTGCGGCCGACTCGGGTGCCAGCATGCCGGTCCAGCCGAGTGCGGCGATGTCCTGCCAGCCCTCGGCCTCGTCGCCGCCGGGGCGCTCCATGCGCTCGCGCCGGCGCTGCAGGGCACGGCTGCGTTCGAAGTAGTCCAGTGCCGATTCGCGCACTGCAGCAAGTGATTCGAGGTCCATCGCCGCAGCGTGACAGAAGGCCCCGCAAAGCGGCATTTGCATTTGCCGAAGGGAGGGTTTCGCAATCAGAGAGCCGCTGCGCGCGCGTGCGGGCTAGATTCGGCCCCATGACCACCAAGATCAAGAAATCCCTGCACACGGAGCTGGGCCGCAGCACGCCCGACCGGATCACCGTGCGCGGGCGCGACCTGCCTTCGGAGATCCTCGGCCACCTCAACCTGGGCGACATGGCTTTCCTGGAGCTGACCGGGCGCATTCCCACGCCGCAGGAGTCGGTGACCTTCAACGCCATCGTCGTCACGCTGGTGGAGCACGGCGTCACGCCCAGCGCGCTGGCGGCGCGCCTCACCTATGCAGGCGCACCCGAGGCGCTGCAGGCGGCCGTGGCGGCGGGTCTGTGCGGGCTGGGCACGGTGTTCGTCGGCAGCACCGAGGGCGCCGCGAAGATGCTCTACGAGGCGATTCCCTTCGGCGAGACACCCTCCCGCCCGCTGGCAGACATGGCCAAGGACATCGTGGCCGACCACCGAGCGCGCAAGCTGATCGTGCCGGGGCTGGGCCATCCGCTGCACAAGCCCATCGACCCGCGCACGCCGCGGCTCTTCCAGATCGCGGCGGAGAACGGGCTTTCCACGCACTACGTCGCGCTGATGCAGGCGGTGCAGGAGGAAGCCGAGCGCGTGTCGGGCAAGTCGCTGCCGATCAACGCGACCGGCGCCATCGGCGCGATCGCGGCCGAGTTCGGCTTTCCCTGGAAGATCATCCGCGGCTTCGGCGTGATGGCGCGGGCCATCGGGCTGGTGGGCCACATCCTGGAAGAGATCGACGACCCGATGGCCGTCGAGATCTGGCAGCGCGTGGAGAAGGAAGCGGGCGAGCCGCGCCAGGACTGAACAGCAGCAGCAAGAACCGATGAACAACGCCAACGACAAGAACTTTCCCGACATCCGCGATGCCGTGCGCGACCTGTGCGCGCAGTTTCCCGACGCCTACTTCCGCAGGATCGACGAGGCGCGCGGCTACCCCGCCGAATTCGTCGACGCGCTCACCAGGGCCGGCTGGATGGCCGCGCTGATTCCGCAGGAGTACGGCGGCTCTGGCCTGGGCCTGACCGAGGCCTCGGTCATCATGGAAGAGATCAACCGCTGCGGCGGCAACTCGGGCGCCTGCCACGGCCAGATGTACAACATGGGCACGCTGCTGCGCCACGGCAGCGAGGCGCAGAAGCGCGCCTACCTGCCCAAGATCGCCAACGGCGAACTGCGCCTGCAGTCCATGGGCGTGACCGAGCCCACCACCGGCACCGACACGACCAAGATCAAGACGACCGCCGTGAGGAAGGGCGACCGCTACGTCGTCAACGGCCAGAAGGTGTGGATCTCGCGCATCCAGCACTCCGACCTGATGATCCTGCTGGCGCGCACCACGCCGCTTTCGGAGGTGAAGAAGAAGTCGGAAGGCATGTCGATCTTCATCGTCGACCTGCGCGAGGCCATCGGCAAGGGGCTGGAAGTGCGGCCCATCCTCAACATGGTGAACCACGAGACCAACGAGCTGTTCTTCGAGAACCTGGAGATCCCGGCCGAGAACCTCATCGGCGAGGAAGGCCAGGGCTTCAAGTACATCCTCGACGGGCTCAACGCGGAGCGCACGCTGATCGCGGCCGAGTGCATCGGCGACGGCTACTGGTTCATCGACCGGGTCACGAAGTACACGAAGGAGCGCGTGGTGTTCGGCAGGCCCATCGGCCAGAACCAGGGCGTGCAGTTCCCCATTGCCGAGTCGTTCATCGAGGTGGAGGCGGCCAACCTCATGCGCTACGAGGCCTGCCGCCTCTTCGACGCGCACCAGCCCTGCGGTGCGCAGGCCAACATGGCGAAGTACCTCGCTGCCAAGGCGAGCTGGGAGGCGGCCAATGCCTGCCTGCAGTTCCATGGCGGCTTCGGCTTCGCCTGCGAATACGACATCGAGCGCAAGTTCAGGGAGACGCGGCTGTACCAGGTGGCGCCGATCTCGACCAACCTCATCCTGAGCTACGTCGCCGAACACATGCTCAGCCTCCCCCGTTCGTTTTGACTAACCCCCAGGCTTCGCGCACTTCGTGTCGCTTCGCCAACCCCCTTGCTGGGGGCAACGCCTGCGGCCCGGCAAGGCCGGTTCCGCGGCATTCCACGAAAGGATCATTCATGACGTCCGCCGCTGTCGACCATCCGAGCAAGGTGCTCGCCACGTTCGCTGCCGACCTGAAGTTCGACGCCATCCCCGCGCCCGTGCTTCGCCGCACCGAGGACCTGATGCTCGACTGGCTGGGCTCCGTGCTCGCCGCGCGCACGGCGCGTCCGGTGCGCAGCATCGAGCGCTTCGCGCAGATGATGGGGCCCGCCGAAGGCCCCAGCGAACTGCTGACCTCGCGGCGCACCACTTCGCCGGTGTTCGCCGCGCTGGTCAACGCGGCGGCCTCGCATTTCGTGGAGCAGGACGACGTGCACAACGGCTCGGTGTTCCACCCGGCCGCAGTCGTCATCGCGCCAGCCCTGGCCGTGGCGCAGAGCATCGGCGCGAGCGGTGCGCAGCTGCTCACGGCCGTCGTCGCAGGCTACGAGGTCGGCATCCGCGTGGGTGAATTCCTCGGCCGCTCGCACTACAAGACCTTCCACACGACCGCGACGGCGGGCACCCTCGCGTCGGCCGCGGCGGTGGGCCGGCTGCTGGAGCTCTCGCCGCAGCAGATGCTGCACGCCTTCGGCTCGGCAGGCACGCAGTCGGCCGGCGTGTGGGAGTTCCTGCGCGACGCGGCGGATTCCAAGCAGCTGCACTGTGCGCACGCCGCCGCCAGCGGGCTGATGTCGGCCTACCTCGCGCAGGACGGCTTCACCGGGGCCGCGAAGATCCTCGAAGGCGCGCAGGGCCTGGGCGTGGGCATGTCGAGCGATGCCGACCCGGCGAAGCTCACCGACGGCCTGGGCACGCGCTGGACGCTGGCCGAGACCTCCTTCAAGTACCACGCCTCCTGCCGCCACACCCACCCCGCCGCCGACGCGCTGCTGCAGGTGATGCAGCAGAACAGGCTGAAGCCGGCCGACGTGTCGCGCGTGACCACGCATGTGCACCAGGGCGCCATCGACGTGCTGGGCCGCGTCGACGTTCCAGCCACGGTGCACCAGGGCAAGTTCTCGATGGGCACGGTGCTGGGCCTGATCGCCGTGCACGGCCGCGCGGGCCTGGGCGAGTTCGACCGCGACTTCCTCGCGCCCGAGGTCTCGGCCTTCCGCGAGAAGGTGACGATGCAGCTCGACGAGGAAGTCGACACGGCCTACCCGGCACGCTGGATCGGCAAGGTCAGCGTGCAGACCGCCGACGGCCGCACGCTGCAAGGCCGCGTGGACGAGCCCAAGGGCGACCCCGGCAACAGCCTGAGTCGCACGGAGATCGAGGACAAGATGCAGCGCCTCGCGCACTACGGCGAAGGCGCCACGGCCGAGGAGGCGAAGGCGCTGTGCCGGCGCGTCTGGCAACTGGCCGACACGCCGCGCGTGGGACGCTGGCTGGCTTGAGCCCGTTCAGGCTGGCGCGGTCCAGGCGAAGAGCCGGCCGCAGCCCGGCGAGCGCGCATCGAGCCCCGCTGTGCGCACCAGGTCCCAGAAGCCGGCTGGCGAGCTGGACACCACGGGCACCTGCAGGCGCTCCTCCACTTCGCGCACCGCGTCGAGCGTGACCAGCCCGCCGCAGGAGATCAGGATGCCGTCGGCTCCCGGCTGCGCCTCGAACACCTTCACGCACAGGTCCACCAGCGCCTGGGTCGGCACCTTGCCGACGGCCTGCACGTCGGAGATCGACAGGCCTTCGAGCGCCAATGGCTCGAAGTCGCTCTGCTCCAGGTAGCCACGCAGCTGCTCGTTGACCTCGTCGATGTAGGCCGTGGCCACCGCCACGCGCCGCACCTTCAGGTGGCGCAGCCCGTTGACGATGGCGTTGCTCATGGTCGTGCAGGGCAGGCCGGTGGCACGCGCCATCTCGACCTCGAGCTGGCGGTTGAAGGCCGCGCCGCGGAAGAAGCTCAGGGAGGTGCCCATGAGCGAGATCGCGGAAACGCCCTCTTCCTTCTTCAGTGCCACCGCCTTCTCGACCACCGAGTCGATCACGTCGAGATAGCCGCGCGTGGAGATTTCCCCCAGGCCCAGGCCGCGCGCGCTGAAGCGGATGCGCTCGCCGTACAGCAGCGGGCCGTCCACCGGCACCGCGCCCGCGGCGGGCGGCACGATCAGTCCAAGGTGAGGCTGCGCCATGCTCAGCTCCCCTCGGCCACGATGTGCTGCTCCGCGATGATCTTCTTCCATCGCGCGGTCTCGGCGGCCATGTCCTTGCCGAGCTGGGCCGGCGTGGCGTACGCGCGCAGCGTGCCCTGCGCCGCCGCGGCGGTGCCGGCCTCGGGCGTGTCGAGCACTGCCTTCACGGCGGCCGAGAGCTTGTCGACGATCTCGTTGGGGGTGCCGGCCGGCGCCAGCACGAAGATGCGCGGCGCCACGTCGAAGCCCGGCAGGGCATCGGCCAGCGGCGGCACGCTCTCGGCGCCTTCGAGCTTGGCGGTGTTCATCATCGCGAGCGCGCGCAGCTTGCCCGCCTTGGCCTGCGCCATGCCGGCGGTGGCGCTCACCACGCCGATCGGAATCTGGCCGCCGATCACGTCGGGCACGATCTGCGCCGCGCCGCGATAGGGCACGTGCACCACCGGGCTGCCGGTGGCCTGCTTGAGCATCTCGAAGCCCAGGTGCTGCACCGTGCCCACGCCCGAGGTCGCGTACGAGTAGCGCGAGGCGTTGGCCTTGAGCTCCTTCACCAGCTCCGCCGGAGTCTTGGCGGGGAAGTCGTTGCCGACGACGATCATCAGCGGCGAGATGAAAGCCCCCGCCACCGGCTTGAAGCTGGTGAGCGGGTCGATCGCGATCTTCGGCTGCAGCAGCTTGGCGGCGAGCAAGGCGCTGTCGCCCATCATCAGCGTGTAGCCGTCGGGCGGCGCCTTGGCGACGAAGTCGGCCGCGATGAGCCCGGTCGCGCCGGTGCGGTTCTCCACCAGCACCTGCTGGCCCAGCACGTTCGACAGGCGCGTGCCGAGCAGCCGCGCCACCGCATCGACGCCGCCGCCGGCGGAGTAGCCGACGATGAGCCGGATGGGCTTGTCGGGGTACTTCTGGGCCTGGGCCCAGGCCGCGGGCGCCGAGAGGGCTGCAGCGAGGCCCAGGGCGGCCATCGCGCGCAACGCATGGCGGTGCGCGGGTGGTCGAATCGCTTGTGTGGCTTTCATCATGTCTCCGTTGTCTTTGATCGGACGCCGGCCGTCTGTCGCGGCCTGGTCGTGAAGGAAGAAAGTGTCGCGCGAGGGGTGGCGCCGGCCGCTCAGGCCTTGCCCTTGCCGTGCGAGGTCGGCAGCTTCGCCAGCTCGCGCACGCGCTCGGCGTTCGGAGCGAAGCCCAGGCCCGGCGTCTCCGGCAGCGTGAGCCAGCCCTGCTCGGGCACGGGCAGGCCGTCGAAAATCTGCTTGAGCATCTGCACCGCCACGTAGTGGTACTCGACCAGCCCGCCGTTCGACACGCCCGCATGCAGGTGCATGTTGTGGAAGGGCCAGGCGCCGCCGTTGTCGATGGGCACGTTGAAGGCCTGCGCCATGCCGGCGATCTTCAGCACCTGCGAGTAGCCGCCCGAGATGGTCACGTTGGGCTGCAGCACGTCGGCCGCCTGGTTCACCAGCAGGTCGCGGAAGCGGAAGGCCAGGCCCTCGTTCTGCCCGCAGGCCAGCGGGATGCGTGTGCGCGCGCGCAGCTGGGCCATCTGGCGCACGTCGTTCTGCGTGAGCGGCTCCTCGAAGAAGCTGATGCCGTAGGGCTCGATGCGGTGCGCGAGCTCGGTGGCGTGGAACAGGTCGAGGCCGCAGTTGGCGTCGACGTAGAGCTTCACGTCGGGGCCCACGGCCTCGCGCACGGCGGCGACGCGGCGCACGTCTTCCGCAATGACTTCGTCGAGCGGGCGTGGCTCGTCGCGGCGCGCGAGCGCATGGTTGCCGACCGTCATCTTCAGCCGCTGGAAGCCCTGCGACACCCACAGTTTGGCGGCGGCGGCAAGCTGGTCGCGCTCGAAGAAGCCGAAGCCGAAGGTGGCGTACACCGGCACCTTCGCGCGCGCGCCGCCGAGCAGGCGCCACAGCGGCTGGCCCAGCGCGCGGGCCTTGATGTCCCACAGCGCGATGTCGAGCGCGGCGATGGCGTGGCTGGCGTAGCCGGTCTGGCCGCGCGGCGAGAGCAGCCAGTAGAGCTTCTCCCACAGGCGCTCGGTGGCCATCGGGTCCTCGCCGATCAGCGCGGGGCCCGCCACCTCGCGCACGGCGGCGGCGATGATTTCTTCTTCCGTGATGGCCGTCATGCCGTGGCCGACGAGGCCGGTGTCGGTCTCGATCTCGGTGAGGCACAGCGACAGCGAGGTCTGCTTGTTCATGCCGACCACGTCGATGGTGACGGGAATGTTCAGCGGCGTGGCGCTGACGCGAACGATCTTCAAGTGTGTCTCCTTCGTTGATGCACGCATCTTTGCGTGCGAACCGCGGGAGAACAATTCGTTTTTGGCGAGTCCGAGCCTTCGCGTGCCACGAAGGCTGGCCTGCGGGCAGGCTCAGTCGGGTCGGCCCAGGTGCTCCAGCACCGAGCGTGCGGCCACCGTCAGCTCCTGCTGCCTGCGCACGCACAGCAGGTGGCGCCTGTGGGCCCAGGGCGCATCGAGCTTCAGGCAGCGCAGCTTCAGTATCTGCAGTTGCGGCAGGATGGCCGCATAGGGCAGCACGCCGATGCCCGCGCCCTGCTCCACCATGCGGCAGACCATGTCGAAGCTGCCCACCTGCATGCGCACCTTCAGCGGCACGCCGGCCTCCAGCGCCGCGGACAGCAGCACGCGGTGCAGCGCCGTGCCTTCGCGCACCACGATGTGGTCGTGGCTCAGCACCTCGTCGACGCCGATGCGCCGGCGCCGCGCGAGCGGATGGTCGCGCGCCACCACCACCGCCAGCTCGTCGTTGCGGTACGGCAGGCATTCGAGCCCCTCGGCGGGCGTGTTGCCCTCGATCACGCCGATGTCGGCCAGGCCGGCCTGCACCGCCTTCACCACCTCGGTGCTCGCACGTTCCTGCAGGTCGATCTTCAGCACCGGATGCAGGTGCAGGAAGGAGCCGATCTGCGACGGAAGGAACTGCGCGATGGTCGATGCGTTGGCCGTGATGCTCACCACGCCCGCCACACCGTTCTGGAAGTCGTCGAGCTCCGCGCCGAGACGGTCCATGGCAGACAGCACGGCGCGCGCATGCAGCAGCAGGCCGTGGCCCGCCGAAGTGAGCGTGACGCCGCGCGCATGCCGCACCAGCAGCGGCAGCCGCGCGCGGGCCTCGAGGTCGGAGATGCGCTTGCTGGCTGCAGCCAGCGCGATGTGGCAGCGCTTGGCGCCTTCGCTGATGCTGCCGTTGTCGGCAACGGCGACGAACAGGCGCAGCGACTTCAGGTCGGCCGACATGGCTGCGGCCTCCTCAGCGCGTCGCGAGGTGGTCGAACAACTCGCGCGCCAGGGCGGGCAGCTGCTCGCGGCTGCGCGCGATCAGCTTCAGCTCGCGCTCGGCCCAGGTGTCGCTGAGCGCCACCGTCGAGATGCGCATCGCCATCGACAGCCGCTGCGCCGACGACGCCGGCAGCACGCCGATGCCCACGCCCGCCTCGATCATCAGGCAGATGGCCTCGAAGCTGCTGACCTGGATGCGCGGGTTGAAGCCGCGCCCCGCGAGTTCGGCCCGGCGCTGCAGGAAGCGGTGGATGGCGCTGCCGTGGTGCAGGCCCACGTGCTGTTCGTCGAGCGTGTCGGCAAAGGCCACCGAGGGCGCTCCGGCAAGGCGATGCGTGACCGGCACCACCAGCACGAGCTGGTTGCTGCCGAAGGGCCGCGAGTCGAAGTCGCCCGTGTGCACGTCGCCTGCGAGGATGCCGATGTCGGCCTCGCCGTCGGCCACCGCGCGCACGATCTCCTCGCTGAGGTATTCGCGCAGGTCGACCTGCACGGCCGGATGCTGCGTGAGGAAGCCCGCCAGCTTCTGCGGCAGGTATTCGGTGATGGAGGTGGTGTTGGCGAACACCCGCACATGGCCCTTGATGCCCTTGCCGAAGTCCTGCATGTCGCAGCGCAGATGCTCCATCTGCTGCATCACGCGCTTGGCGTGGTAGAGCACCGCCTGGCCCGCCGCCGTGAGGCTCACGCCCTGCGCACTGCGGTGCAGCAGCTTGCCGCCCACGGCCTCCTCCATCTGCTTGATGCGCGTGGAGGCGGCGGCCAGCGAGATGCAGGCCTTCTCCGCGCCGCGCGTGAGGCTGTGCGCGTCCGCCACGTAGACGAACAGTTTCAGGTCGAACAGGTCGAAGTGCAGGTTCACCGGGCGCCGGAATCAAGGGGAAGCGGAACGCGCATTGTCCGGCGAATGGCCTCCCGCATGGCCTGATGCGGGTTTGTCCTCAGACCGGGTCCCAGCTGAACACGTCTGCCGAGCGGTCGAGCTCGAAGAAGCTGGCGCGCATTGCGGGCATGGCGTGCTCGGCGATGCTCTGCGGCGTCCAGCCCTCCGAGCGGTGGATGGAGCGCACCGGCCGCGGCTGGCTGATGAGCGAGATCTCGTTGTTGCGCACCGAGAAGATCTGGCCGTTGACCGCCGCCGCGGCATCGCTCGCAAGGTACACGGCCAGCGGAGCGACCTTGGCGGGCGTCATCTGCTTGATCTTGTCGACGCGGGCGCGCTGCTCGTCGGTATCGGTGGGAATGGCGCCGATCATGCGGCTCCAGGCGAAGGGCGCGATGCAGTTGGAGCGCACGTTGAATTTCTGCATGTCCAGCGCGATCGACTTCGACAGCGCCACGATGCCCAGCTTGGCCGCCGCATAGTTGGCCTGGCCGAAGTTGCCGATCAGGCCCGACGTGGAGGTCATGTGCACCAGCGCGCCCGACTCCTGCTCCTTGAAGTGCGTGGCGGCGGCGCGGCTCACGTAGTAGGCGCCGTACAGGTGAACCTTGAGCACCGAGTCCCATTCGTCGACCGACATCTTGTGGAAGAAGCGGTCGCGCAGGATGCCCGCGTTGTTGACCACCGCGTCGATGCGCCCGAAGCAGTCGATGGCGCACTGCACGATGCGCGCCGCGCTCGCGGCATCGGCCACGCTGTCGGTGCTGGGCACCGCCTGCCCGCCGGCCGCGCGGATCTCGTCGACCACCTGCTGCGCGGGGCCGGCGCTGCCCCCTGCTCCGTCGAGCGCCGCGCCGATGTCGTTGACCACCACCTTCGCGCCATGCGCCGCCATCGCCAGCGCGATGTCGCGCCCGATCCCGCCACCCGCGCCGGTGACGACGACCACTTTTCCTTCAACCATGCTTGTCTGCGCTCCAGATGTTCGTTCGCCCGCGGGGTCGCGGGCGAAATCCAGAATGCCACAGGGAGGGGTGAAGCGGGTTTCGGGTTTCCGAAGAGGGGCTTCGGCAACGCCCCCGACTACTGCCTCGCCGTGCGGATGTTCGGCGGCAGCGCCTGCGGCCAGCTCGTGCGGAAGGGGTTGATGTCGAGCCCGCCGCGGCGCGTGTAGCGCGCGTACACCGCGAGCTTGTTCGGCTTGCAGCGCGTCCAGATGTCCGTGAACATGCGCTCGGCGCAGGGCTCGTGGAACTCGTTGTGGTTGCGGAAACTGACGATGTACGCGAGCAGGCCGGCCTGGTCGATGGGCGGGCCGCTGTAGCGGATCTGCACGCTACCCCAGTCGGGCTGGCCGGTGACGAGGCAGTTGCTCTTGAGCAGCCGGCTGGTGAGGGTTTCGTTGACGGGCGCCTGCGTGGCGTCGCTGCTCAGCAGCTCGGGGGTGGGCTGGTAGTGGCTGCACTCGATGTCGAGGCGGTCGAGGTCGAGGCCGTCGAGTTCGTGCACCGGCTCGCGGTCGAACATGTCGGGCGCCAGCAGGGTCACGCCGATGGTGGCCTGCTGGTCGCTGCCGCGCCATGCTGCCTCGGACAGGTCGGCGCGCAGGCGCTCGCGCACCGCGTCGACGCTCGCGAACTGGCTGTTGTTGAAGCTGTTGAGGTAGAGCTTGAAGCTCTTGCTCTCGATGATGTTGGGCGTCTCGCAGGGGATGGTGAAGTGCGCGATGGCCAGCTGCGGCTTGCCGCGCAGGTTGAGCCAGCTCACCTCGAAGGCGGTCCAGAGGTCGGCGCCGAAGAATGGCAGCGCGCCTGTCCTGATGCCCATGGCCTCGCGCTGCGTGGCGCGCGGAATGGGAAAGAGCAGCGTCGGGTCGTAGTGGTCGGCGTAGGCGGACGCGCGGCCCAGCTGGGATTGCTCGGGGGTGTTGGGGTTCGGGTCTTGGCTCATGATGGTCTTGTCTGGGCGGCATCCGCCGCGTGCGCGAAAGGCGCGATGTGGTTGGCGAGGATGTCGCACACCTCGGGCGGCAGGTCGTGGCCCATGCCGGGAACGGAAACGAACTTCGAGCCCGGGATGCGCCGGGCCGTGTCTTCGCCGCAGGCGATGGGCACGAGCGCGTCAGCCTCGCCGTGCAGCACCAGCGTGGGCGACTGGATGCGCGGCAGCAGCGCGGGGCGCTCGTCGTCGGCGCCGATGGCGAGCATCTGCCGCATCAGGCCGGCCGGGTGGTAGGAGCGGCGCATGCTGAAGACGAGCCGCTCGGAGAGCTCCTCGTCGGTCTGCGGATAGGCCGGGCTCTGGATGAGCCGCAGCAGCCGGATGCTGTGCGCGACCAGCGCGGCCTCGTCGCGGCCCATCGGTCGGCGCATGAGCATGGCGGCGACCTGGCGGCGCGGACCGGGCAGGCCGCGCGCCCCGCTGGAGCTCATGATGCTCACGAGGCTGGCCGTGCGCTGCGGCGCGGCGGCAGCGATGCGCTGGGCGATCATGCCGCCCATGGAGGCTCCGACGATGTGGGCCCTTTCGATGCCGAGCGCGTCGAGCACGCCGAGCGAATCGAGGGCCATGTCCTGCAGCGCGTAGGGCGAGCGCACCTTCAGGCCGAGGCGGTGGCGAATGGTCTCCCACACGATGTTGCCCACGCCCGCGTGGTCGAAGCCCTGGCTCAGGCCGATGTCGCGGTTGTCGTGGCGCACCACGCGGAAGCCCGCGTCCACCAGCTGCTGCACGAAGGCCGTCGGCCATGCAACGAGCTGCATGCCCAGGCCCATGATGAGCAGGATGACGGGGCGACCCTCGCCCCCCGTGTCGTCGACCTCGATCTGCAGCCCGTTGGCGGTGACTTTCATCGATTGCTTCGTCGTGCCTGCGCTTCTTACTTGAACTCGCGCTCGCGCAGCCACTTGGTGGCGACCCACTTCTCGCCCGCGAGCACCGGCGCGCCGCCGTGCAGGGTGCGGGTGACGGGGTCGGGCCGGTCGTAGCTGAAGAACACGCCGCAGCCGCGCGCCGGGGCCACTTCGAGGCCCACGTCGGGGAAGGTGGTGGCGCCGCCGCCCTCGGGCTCCTGCAGGTACATCACCAGGGTAGCCACGCGCTGGCCGCCGCGCTTGAGGATGGTGGGCGTGCCGGGTTCGTTGGGGTCGAAGTAGTCGTAGTGCGGGCGGTACTGCGCGCCGGGGGCGTAGCGCAGGATCTGCAGGCCCTCGCCGAACTCGAGCGGCCAGCGCAGCAGCTCGGCGATGCGCTGCTCGACGCGGGCGACGATCTCGTTCTCGCCGCGTTCGAAGAACATGCCGTCGCTGGTGCGGTCGACGTTGAGCACCTCGCCGCCGGTTCGCGTCTCCACCGTGAGCGAACGCGCGAGCCGCACGCGCGCGGCGGCGATCAGTCCTTCGCATTCCTCCGCCGACAGCAGGTTGCCGAAGACCACCACGCGCGGATGCCGCATGGTCTGCAGCACCTGCACGCGGCGGTCGCCCGCGTCGATGTACAGCGGCGCGCCGTCGAGGTCGGGCCCGGGCATCTTCGCCTGCACGGCCGGCAACGCGACCTCCACGTTGGGAAATCCGGCTTCGAGCTGCGCCAGCGCCGTATCGGCGGCGGCGTCGTGCCAGCCGGCCGCGCGCATGGAAGCGCGCAGCGCCGGCACCGAATGCCCGGCGGCGAGCTGGGCTACCAGCCACTCGCGCAGTTCCGGACTGATCGCTTGCGACATATCAATTACTCCTCCACGCTGCGGCAAGCCCCGCAACGCATGAAAAAACAGCCACGCCCCATTCCAGGAACACCGCGGAACCGGCTTTGCCGGGCCGCCGGTGTTGCCCCCTGCAAGGGGGTTGGCGAAACGACACGAAGTGCGCGAAGACTGGGGGTCAGCCCAGCCTTCTCCTGAACACCAGCCTGTCGGGCCTGGATACGGATGCATCGAAACCATAACCTTCGAGGTCGAACTTTTCCAGTGCCTTGGGCGTGGCCGCCTTGTGCTGCACGGCCCAGCGCGCCAGCAGGCCGCGGGCGCGCTTGGCGAAGAAGCTCACGATCTTGTACCGGTCGCCCTTCCACTCCTCGAAGACGCATTCGACCACGCGGGCCTTGAGCACCTTCAGGTCGACCGACTTGAAGTATTCCTGCGACGCCACATTGACCACCACGGGAGTGCGGTCGGCCGCGAGGCGCTCGTTCAGGTGCTCGGCGATGCGCGGGCCCCAGAAGGCGTAGAGGTCCTTGCCGTGGCGGTTGGCCAGCTGGGTGCCCATCTCCAGGCGGTAGGGCTGCAGCAGGTCGAGCGGGCGCAGCAGGCCGTAGAGGCCGCTGAGGATGCACACGTGCTCCTGCGCCCAGGCCAGCTGGGCCTTCGTGAGGCTGCGGGCGTCGAGGCCGCCGTAGACGTCGCCGTCGAAGGCGAAGGCCGCCTGGCGGGCGTTCTTCGGCGTGCTCTTGCTGGACCAGGCCTCGTAGCGAGCCACGTTCAGGGCCGAGAGCTTGTCCGACAGGCTCATGAGCTCGGAGATCTGCTGGGGCGACTTCTCGCGCAGCAGCTTGATGAGCTCGACCGAGGGGCCGCGGGGCGATTCGAAATGGGGCTGGGTGGCGGGGATTTCGGCGGGGACGGGGGTTTCGTAGTCGAGCGACTTGGCGGGGGAAAGCAGGAACAGCATCCCGGAATTATCAGTGGCGGCCGTGACGGGGAGCCGCCCCGGTAAAATCGCCGGCTACCCACCTGTGTCCCCCCAGACGGCGCCCCGAGAGGGCCGTTCTGCATTTCCGTTCTGCATTTCCCATGAGCGAACCCACCACCCCTCCCGCCCAGCCTGGTCTGGACAGCCTTTCCAAATCGTTCGAGCCCGCCGCCATCGAGGCGCACTGGGGCCCCGAATGGGAGAAGCGCGGCTATGCCAAGGCCGGCTTCCGAGGCACGCAGCAACCCAAGGAAGGCGCCGAGTCGTTCGCGATCCAGCTGCCGCCGCCCAACGTCACGGGCACGCTGCACATGGGCCATGCGTTCAACCAGACGATCATGGACAGCCTCACGCGCTACCACCGCATGAAGGGCGACAACACGCTGTGGGTGCCCGGCACCGACCACGCCGGCATCGCCACGCAGATCGTGGTGGAGCGCCAGCTGCAGGAGCAGAAGGTCAGCCGCCACGACCTGGGCCGCAAGAACTTCGTGGCGCGCGTGTGGGAATGGAAGGAGAAGTCGGGCAACACCATCACCCAGCAGATGCGCCGCCTGGGCGACACGGTGGACTGGAGCCGCGAGTACTTCACCATGGACGACGACCTCTCCAAGGTCGTCACCCACACCTTCGTGAAGCTGTACGAAGAAGGCCTGATCTACCGCGGCAAGCGCCTGGGCAACTGGGACCCGGTGCTCAAGACCTCGGTGAGCGACCTCGAGGTCGAGAGCGAGGAGGAAGACGGCTCGCTCTGGCACATCGCCTACCCGCTCGAAGACGGCAGCGGCACCCTGACCGTGGCCACCACCCGACCCGAGACCATGCTCGGCGACACGGCCGTGATGGTCCACCCCGAGGATGAGCGCTACAGGCACCTCGTCGGCAAGCGCGTGAAGCTGCCGCTGGTGGACCGTCTGATCCCGATCATTGCCGACGACTACGTCGACAAGGAATTCGGCACCGGCGTCGTGAAGGTCACGCCCGCGCACGACTACAACGACTATGCGGTCGGCCAGCGCCACAAGCTCGAGATGATCGGCGTGCTCACGCTCGACGCCACCATCAACGACAACGCCCCCGAGAAGTACCGCGGCCTCGACCGCTTCATGGCGCGCAAGGCCATCGTGGCCGACCTCGACGCGCTGGGCCTGCTGGTCGAGGTGAAGAAGCACAGGCTGATGGTGCCGCGCTGCGCGCGCTCGGGCGCCATCGTCGAGCCGATGCTCACCGACCAGTGGTACGTGGCCATGACGCGCCCCGGCGCCGACGGCCAGTCGATCGCGCAGAAGGCCATCGACGTGGTGAAGTCGGGCGAGGTGCGCTTCGTGCCCGAGAACTGGGTCAACACCTACAACCACTGGATGGAGAACATCCAGGACTGGACCATCTCGCGCCAGCTCTGGTGGGGCCACCAGATTCCGGCCTGGTACGACGAGGAAGGCAACGTGTACGTGGCGGAGGACGAAGCCGCCGCCCAGGCCAAGGCGCCCGGCAAGAAACTGACGCGCGACGAGGACGTGCTCGACACCTGGTATTCGTCGGCGCTGGTGCCCTTCTCGTCGCTCGGCTGGCCCGAGAAGACGCAGGACCTCGACCTGTACCTGCCCTCCACGGTGCTGGTGACCGGCTACGACATCATCTTCTTCTGGGTCGCCCGGATGATCATGATGACCAAGCACTTCATCGGCAAGGTGCCCTTCAAGCACGTGTACATCCACGGCCTGGTGCGCGACGCGCAGGGCAAGAAGATGAGCAAGTCGGAAGGCAACGTGCTCGACCCGGTGGACCTGATCGACGGCATCGAGCTGCCCGCGCTGCTCGACAAGCGCACGCAGGGCCTGCGCAAGCCCGAGACGGCACCCGCCGTTCGCAAGAACACCCAGAAGGAATTCCCGGAGGGCATCCCCGCCTTCGGCGCCGACGCGCTGCGCTTCACCTTCGCCTCGCTCGCGTCGCTCGGCCGCAGCATCAACTTCGACTCCAAGCGCTGCGAGGGCTACCGCAACTTCTGCAACAAGCTGTGGAATGCCACGCGCTTTGTGCTGATGAACTGCGAGGGCCAGGACTGCGGCCTGCTGGAGCACACCAAGGAAGAATGCCAGGTCGGCGGCAAGGCCCATGGCTACCTGAAGTTCAGCCGCGCCGACTACTGGATCGTGTCCAAGCTCCAGCGCGTGGAAGCCGAGGTGGCCCAGGGCTTCGAGGAATACCGCCTCGACAACGTGGCCACCGCGATCTACCAGTTCGCCTGGGACGAGTTCTGCGACTGGTACCTCGAGATCGCCAAGGTGCAGATCCAGACCGGCGACGACGCGCAGAAGCGCGCCACGCGCCGCACGCTCATCCGCGTGCTCGAGACCCTGCTGCGCCTCGCGCACCCGGTGATTCCGTTCATCACCGAAGAGCTGTGGCAGAAGGTGTCGAAGGTTGCAGGACGTGAGGGCGAGTCGATCATGATCGCCGCCTATCCGAAGAGCCAGCCCGAGAAGATCGACGAGGCGGCCGAAGCGTACGTCGCGCGCCTGAAGGCGCTGGTGGATGCATGCCGGACGCTGCGCGGCGAGATGAACGTGTCGCCCGCCACGCGCCTGCCGCTCTACGCCGTGGCCGACGACGCAGAAGGCGCGGCCTTCCTGCGCGAATCGGCGCCGGTGCTGCAGGCGCTGGCCAAGCTCAAGGAAGTGAAGGTCTTCGACGACGAGGCCTCCTGGTCGGCTGCCGCCGAGGCTGCGCCCGTGGCCGTGGTGGGTGCCGCACGCCTGTGCCTGCACATGGAGATCGACAAGGCCGCGGAGAAGGTCCGCATCGGCAAGGAAGTCGCCCGCGTCGAAGGCGAGATCGCCAAGGTGCACTCCAAGCTGGGCAACGAAGCCTTCGTCGCGAAGGCTCCGCCGGCCGTGATCGAGCAGGAACGTAAACGTCTGACTGACTTCACCGCCATGCTGGAGCGCCTGCGCGACCAGCTTGTACGCCTCGGCTGACAGACCGGGGGCTTCGAAGACGTATAGGATGCCAGGAGCGGCTGCGCGCCGTTTCGCATCCTGCCATCCCCCTCTTTGACGAAAGACGCTGAACCGCCCATGTCCACTACCGCGACCCGCATCCGCAAGGCCGTATTCCCCGTTGCAGGCTTCGGCACCCGTTTCCTGCCGGCCACGAAGGCGCAACCCAAGGAAATGCTGCCCGTGGTCGACAAGCCGCTGATCCAGTACGCCGTCGAAGAGGCGTACGCAGCCGGCATCCGCGACATGATCTTCGTGACCGGCCGCAACAAGCGCGCCATCGAAGACCACTACGACACCGCCTACGAGCTCGAGAGCCAGCTCGAAGCCAGCGGCAAGACCGCCCTGCTGAACATCGCCCGCTCGGTCATGCCCGACGACATGACCTGCTCCTACGTGCGCCAGCCGCGCATGCTGGGCCTGGGTCACGCGGTGCTGTGCGCCGAGCACCTGGTCGGCAACGAGCCCTTCGCCGTGCTGCTGGCGGACGACCTGATGGTCGGCCCCGACGGCGGCCAGCCGGTGCTGGCTCAGATGACCGAAGCCTTCGGCCGCCTCGGCGGCTCGCTGCTCGCGGTGCAGGAAGTGCCGCTCGAGCACGTCAAGCGCTACGGCATCGTGGCCGGCGACAAGGTCGAGGAAGGCCTGGTGAAGGTCAGCCGCATGATCGAGAAGCCGAAGCCCGAAGAAGCGCCCTCGCGCCTGGGCGTGGCCGGCCGCTACATCCTCACGCCGGGCGTGTTCGCCGAGATCCGCAACCAGCCCAAGGGCGCGGGCGGCGAGATCCAGCTGACCGACGGCATCGCGGCGCTGATGAAGAAGGAATCGGTCTACGCGTACTCGTACAAGGGCACCCGCTACGACTGCGGCAGCAAGGAGGGCTTCCTGCAGGCGTCGGTGGAACTGGCGCTGGCGCACCCCGAGGTGGGCGCGGATTTCCGCGAGTACCTCAAGAGCCTGAAGCTGTAATCCTTCGCTTCGCGCTCATGCAGAAAGGGCCGCAACAGCGGCCCTTTTCTTTTTGTAATGCCTGCCGTTTCGTCAACGGCGCTTCAGCACGTGGATGAAGTCGGTACCGACGGTTTCCTGCTCCATCAGCTCGTTGCCGGTCTGGCGCGCGAAGGCCTGGAAGTCGCGGATCGATCCGGGGTCGGTCGACACAACCTTCAGCAGCTGGCCGCTCGCCATGTCATTGAGCGACTTCTTCGCCTTGAGGATGGGCAGCGGGCAGTTCAGCCCGCGCGTGTCGAGTTCGCGATCAACTTGCATTGCCCGGCTCCGGCGGCAGGTTCAGGCCGCGGCGGCGCTCCTCGTTTTCCGCGGCGGTGAAGAACACGGGCTCGTGCCCGCGCGTGCGCAGCCAGTCGGCCAGCGCATAGCCGGTGCCGGCGGGCCAGCACTTGAGATCGGGCAGGTCGTAGAGGCGGTAGTCGACCAGCTCGGGCGAGAGCTTCACCTCGCCGTCGGCCACCACGTGGTAGGCGATGATGACCTGGTTCATTCGCTGGAAGTCGTAGGCGCCGACGATCTTCGTGGCGCTCACGTCGAGGTTGGTCTCTTCCTTCACCTCGCGTGCGATGCCCTCCTCGGGCGTCTCGCCGGCCTCCATGAAGCCGGTGATGAGCGCGAACATCTTGCCCGGCCACGCGGCATTGCGCGCCAGCAGCACCTGGCCGCGGTACTCGACGATGGCCGCGAGCACGGGCGTCGGGTTGTTCCAGTGCGTGTGGCCGCAGTTGGGGCAGCGCAGCCGCTCCTTGGGGCCGCCGTCTTCCATCAATGCAATCCACTCGAGCGGCGTGGCGCAGACCTGGCAGTACTTGGGATGGGGCATGGGGTTCTCAGCCTTCTTGTTGTTGAGTCGTGGCCCCTTCCGGGAACACCGCAGAACCGGCTTTGCCGCGCTGCAGGTGTTGCCCCCGGAGGGGGTTGGCGAAGCGACACGAAGTTCGCATGGCCTGGGGGCGGGCCTTGTCAGGCGGGGAAGACGCCGGTGGAGAGGTAGCGGTCGCCGCGGTCGCAGACCACGAAGACGATGGTGGCGTTCTCGACCGTCTTCGACACTTCGAGCGCAGCCCACAGCGCGCCTGCGGCCGAAATGCCGCCGAAGATGCCCTCCTCGCGCGCGAGGCGGCGGCACATCTCTTCGGCATCGCTCTGGCTCACGCTGATCTCCTCGTCGACGCGGCTCGGATCGAAGATCTTCGGCAGGTACTCGGCCGGCCACTTGCGGATGCCTGGGATGCGCGAGCCCTCTGCCGGCTGCGCGCCGATGATGCGCACCGCGGGGTTCTTCTCCTTGAGGAAGCGCGACACGCCGGTGATGGTGCCGGTCGTGCCCATCGCGCTCACGAAGTGCGTGACCTTGCCCTTGGTGTCGGCCCAGATCTCGGGGCCGGTGGTCTCGTAGTGGATGCGCGGGTTGTCGGGGTTGGCGAACTGGTCGAGCACACGGCCCTTGCCCTGGGCCACCATCTGTTCGGCGAGGTCGCGGGCATACTCCATACCGCCGCTCTTGGGCGTGAGCACGAGCTCGGCGCCGAAGGCCTTCATGGTCTGCGCACGCTCCACGGAAAGGTCCTCCGGCATGATGAGCAGCATGCGGTAGCCCTTGATGGCGGCGGCCATCGCGAGCGCGATGCCGGTGTTGCCGGAAGTGGCTTCGATCAGGGTGTCGCCAGGCTTGATCTCGCCGCGCTCCTCGGCGCGCCGGATCATCGAGAGAGCGGGCCGGTCCTTCACGGAGCCGGCGGGGTTGTTGCCTTCGAGCTTGCCGAGAATCACGTTGCCGCGCCGGGCATTTTCTGCGGCATTGATGCGTTGCAGTGCGACCAGAGGGGTCTTGCCGATGGCGTCTTCGATCGTCGGATAGTTCATGCCAGCCACTGTGCCATAATTTTGGGCTTCGTTCAGAACCCTGCCCGGGTGGTGAAATTGGTAGACGCAGGGGACTCAAAATCCCCCGCCGCAAGGCGTGCCGGTTCGATTCCGGCCCCGGGCACCACAGGTTCTGGCTCGCCCCCAGTCTTCGCGCACTTCGTGTCGCTACGCCAACCACCTTCCGGGGGCGACACCGGTGGCCCGGCGAAGCCGGTTCCACGGTGTCCCTGGAATTGGGCCTTCTCCTTCCCTTTCTTCTTACGCCGTTTCGCGCAGGCCGGTGTGTACCGTCGGATGCGCCAGGCGCACCCTCAACTCGCGCTTCAGCCGCGTGTTGTCCAGCCGGCGCGATTCCCCCATGAAGCTCAGCAGCTGCAGCGGAAGCTGCCGCTCGGCCTCGCCCCGGGCCACGCGGGGCGGGCGGGGCATGCCGTAGAGGTCGGCGGCGAGGTCCATGTAGTCGCCCATGCGCAGTTCGGTGTCGTCCGCGGCGTGCACGACGCGCTGCGGCTTGCCGCGGAAGAGCGCGGCGATGCAGGCGCGGGCGAGGTCGTCGGCGTGGATGTGGCTGGTGTAGACGTCGTCCTGGCGCCGCAGCACGGGCGTGCCGCGCTGCAGGCGGGCGCGGGGGGTGCCGTTCTTGCGGTCGGGAGCATAGATGCCGGGGATGCGCAGGATGCTGGCGCGCACGCCTGCGCTGCGGCCGAGCCAGCGCACGGCGCGTTCGGCGTCGACGCGGCGGTGCGAGCGCGGGGTGTCGGGGCGCAGGGCGCGGGTTTCGTCGATGCGCGCGCCGCCGCAGTCGCCGTAGACGCCGCTGGTCGAGCCGTAGACGAAGGCCGAGGGCATCGAACGCAGTCGCAGGGCCCGCGCCAGCGTGGTGGTGCGCTGGTCGCGCCACCAGGCGGGGCCGCCGTCGCGCGCAGGGGGGGCCAGGTGCAGCACCCGGGTGGCAATGCCGGCGAGCCGGCGCAGGGTGCGCGGATCGTCGAGATTGCCCACCAGCGGGCGTATTCCGGCAGTGCGCAGGGCGTCCAGCCGCCCCATTGACGAAGTGAGCGCCACCAGCTGCAAGCGCCCGCGCAGGTCGCGCGCCACGCGCTGGCCCACGTCGCCGCAACCGACGATCAGCAGGCGTTCTCGCCGGAACCGCGCTGGCAGCGCGCCGGAGGGGCTATTGATTGAAGGCAAAATCCTGTTCCCGTCTTCCCAATTCAGTTCCAGCTCCCCTGGCCGCCAGCGGCCCGGAGGGAGCGTTACCCCTCGAAGAATACCGATGACTGCCACAGCGCCGCACGAAGCGGGCTTTTCCATCACCGTCGAGCCCAGCGGGCGCAATTTCGTGGTCCAGGGCGACGAAACCATCCTGGCCGCAGGCATCCGCCAGGGCATCGGCCTGCCCTACGGCTGCAAGGACGGCGCCTGCGGCTCGTGCAAGTGCAAGAAGCTCTCGGGCGAAGTCACCCTCGGGCCGCACCAGAGCAAGGCCCTGAGCGCCGAGGAGCAGCTGGCCGGCTACGTGCTCACCTGCTGCGCCCATCCCACGAGCGACGTGGTGCTCGAATCGCGCCAGGTCACCGAGGCCGGCGCGCTGCCGATCCGCAAGATGCCGGTGCGCGTGATGGCCCTCACGCGCCAGTCGCACGACGTGATGCTGGTGCGCCTGCAGCTGCCGGCCGGGGAGCCACTGCAGTTCTACGCTGGCCAGTACGTCGAGTTCATCCTGCGCGACGGCTCGCGCCGCAGCTACTCGATGGCCAACGCGCCGCACACGCTGGCGCAACCCGGCACCGGCATCGAACTGCACCTGCGGCACCTGCCCGGCGGCAAGTTCACCGACCACGTCTTCGGCACGATGAAGGAAAAGGAGATCCTTCGCATCGAGGGCCCCTTCGGCAGCTTCTTCCTGCGCGAGGATTCCGACAAGCCGATGATCCTGCTGGCCTCCGGTACCGGCTTCGCGCCCATCAAGGCGCTGCTGGAGCACATGCAGTTCAAGGGCATCGACCGCCCCGCCACGCTGTACTGGGGCGGCCGCCGGCCCGAAGACCTGTACATGGACGGCTGGCTGCACGAGCAGATGGCTCGGATGCCGAACCTGCGCTACGTGCCGGTGGTCTCCAACGCAACGCCCGAGGACAACTGGACCGGCCGCACCGGCTTCGTCCACAAGGCCGTGCTCGAGGACTTCGCCGACCTGTCGGGCCACCAGGTGTATGCCTGCGGCGCGCCCATCGTGGTCGACTCGGCCAAGCGCGACTACGTGGCGCTGGCCGGCCTGCCCGAGGAAGAATTCTTCGCCGACGCATTCACCACGGAGGCGGACAAGGCCCTGCCCTGAGACTCCCCGGTTCCACCGGTTCCCCGAGAACGACAGACCCAAGAACAAATGAAGACGAGACACTTCCTCCTCACCCTCATCGCAAGCGCCGCCGCCCTGCTGGGCACCGGACAGGCCATGGCGCAGCAGTCGCAGCGGCCCATCCGCCTGATCGTCCCCTACGCAGCGGGCGGCCCCATCGACAACACCGCGCGCATCCTGGCAGAGCGCGTGAAGGACTCGCTGGGCACGGTCATCATCGACAACAAGCCCGGCGCGGGCGGCAACATCGGCGCCGATGCGGTGGCGAAGGCGCCTGCCGACGGCCTGACGATCGGCATCGCGGCCACCGCCACCAACGCGGTGAACCCGTGGCTCTACAGCAAGATGCCGTTCAACGCCGCGACCGACTTCGCGCCGATCACGCAGATGGTCCGCGTGCCCAACGTGCTGGTGATGAACGCCGACACGGCCAGGCGCCTGAACATCAACAGCGTGGCCGACCTGATCCGCTACGCCAAGGCCAACCCCGCCAAGCTCAACTACGGCAGCGGCGGCAACGGCAGCGCGGGACACCTCGCGGGCGAGCTGTTCAAGAAGGAAGCGGGCATCTTCGCGCTGCACATTCCGTACAACGGCGGCAATCCGGCGCAGCTGGCGCTGATCTCGGGCCAGGTCGACTTCAACTTCGACAACCTCGCCACCGCCGCGCCGAACATCCGCTCGGGCAAGCTCAAGGCGCTGGCGGTGACGACGCTGCAGCGCAGCAGTTCGCTGCCCGAGGTGCCGCCCGTGGCCGACACGCTCAAGGGCTTCTCGATCGACACCTGGTGGGGCCTGGTCGCGCCGGCGGGCACGCCGCATGACGTGGTCGTGAAGCTCAACCAGGCCTTCGTCGCGGCGCTGAACGCGCCGGAGACGAAGACCCGCTTCGCCTCGCTGCTGGCCGAGCCGGTGGGCAGCTCCCCCGAGCAGTTCGGCGCCTTCATGAAGAGCGAGCTCGCCAAGTACGAGAAGGTCGTCAAGGCCACCGGCGCGAAGGTGGACTGACGAGGTCCTCGGGCAGGGCCTCCTCGCGGCGCAGCGCCACCGAGGAGGCATCGCCCGAATAGCTGCGCAGCCCCGCGAGGTCGAGCACCTCGACACCGCCGTGCTCCACGCGCAGCAGGCCGTCGCGCTGCAGGGCGTGCAGCGCCCGGTTCGCGCGCTGGCGCGACACCGCCGACAGCAGGCCGATCTCGTCCTGACTCAACCGCACGAAACGGTCGGCGCGCGGATAGAGGATCGGATCGAACAGGCTGGCGAGGCAGCGCGCCACGCGCGCGTCGGGCCCCAGCAGGCGATCGAATTCCATGAGCCCGATGAACAGGCTCAGTCGCGCATTGATGTGTAACAACAGAAACCGATTGAATTCGATGTTCGAGGCCAGGAGGCGCTCGAAGCTGTGCTTCGGGATGCATGCGACGCGGGTGGGTCTCAGCGCCACGCCGTCGTAGCGCCAGGGTCCGGGGGTGAGCAGGGAGCCCTCGCCGCTCCAGCCGCCGGCGGTGACGCCGGTGAAGGTGGAAACGCGGCCGTCGGGCAGCGACACGGACATCTTCAGCAGGCCGTCCATCACGCCGACCCAGTGATCGGCGGGCTCGCCGCGCCGCACGACGAAACCGCCAGCAGGAATGGTGCGCTCGTGGGACTCCTGCACGACGCGATCGAGCTCCTCGCTCGTGAGGGCTCGTGCCCACAGGCTCTCGCGGAGCATGTTCTCCAGCGCGCTCGTCGACATCGTCGGGTCTCCTCCCAGGACACGGCCGGCTCGTCGCAAGAGCCGGTCCATCGCGGGCCGTAAGGAATGTCGTTCCAACGACATCCCGGGCGCGGCGATGATGCCACAGTCGCTCGCGTTCGCCACCACAACAAGGAGACAACGATGAAGCGTTCGAACGAGAGCCCGCGTCCCTCGCGCGGGCCGGACGGCGGTGACGCGCCGGGCCTGCGCCGGCGCGAGGTCCTGGGCTACGCGACGGCCGCGCCGCTGGTCTCGGCCACGGCCGGGGTCGCCGGACTTGCAGGCCTCGCGGCGCCCTCCACGGCAGCCGCCGCGCTGCTGCCGATGACGCCTCCGGACACCACCGACCTGTTCGACATCGGCGATGCGGTGACGCTGACCGCGCTGCCGACCATGCCCCTCGTGAAAGTGACCAACGGCGAGAACGGACGCGTGCGGCTCGCGCTGCCGCGCCTGGAGGTGGGCCAGGGCATCGCCACGGCCACCGCGATGATGCTGGCCGACAAGCTGCGCCTGCCGCTGAGCGCCATCGAGGTGACCTCGGCCGACGCCAGCCCCGAGCTGATCTGGAACCAGCTCACCGGCGGCTCGTCGAGCGTGCGCTCGCTGCATGCCGGGATGCCGCTGCTGGGCGGCCTGGGCGGTGTGCTCTCGGGCTCCACGCCCTCGGTGGTCGGGCAGCGCGTCACGCGGCTCGATGCGCTGGACATCGTCACCGGGCGCAAGAAGTTCACGCTCGACCAGGCTGTGCCCGGCGCGATGCCGACCATGGTGCGGCGCCCGCCGACCATCAACGGCAAGTTCGTGAGCATCAACAACATGAACACGGTGATGGCCATGCCGGGCGTGATCGGCGTGGTGCCGATTCCGTCGACCAACGGCATCACGCCGACGCCGCCCGGCGTGGCCGTGATGGCCGAGACCTTCGGGCAGGCATGGGCCGCGGTGAACGCGCTCGACGTGACCTGGGCCGCCGGGCCGATCGACGGCGAGTCGAACGCCACCATCATGCGCAAGCTGAAGTCGGCGCTGCTGCCCTTCGCGCTGCCGCCGCTGGGCGCGCTGACCGTGGAGGGCGAGTTCGAGTTCGCACCGGTCTCGCACTGTCCGATGGAGGTGGAATGCGCGATCGCCGACGTGCGTCCCGACCGGGCCGAGATCTGGGCCGGCCTGCAAAGCCCCATCGTAACCCAGCAGGCGGTCGCGGCCGAACTCGGCCTGCCCTTGAACAGAGTGACCGTGCACGTGGTGCCCTCGGGCGGCTCCTTCGGCCGGCGGCTCTTCTGGGACCCGGTGCTGCAGGCGATCCAGGTATCGAAGGCGCTCGGGCGCCCCTGCCGCCTGATGTACCACCGCACCGACGACATGCGCCACACGCGCATGCGCCCGCCGATGTTCCACAAGGCGCGCGCCACCATGCTGCTGGGCCAGGTGATCGCCTTCGAGCAGCGCGTCGCCGGCGTGCGGCTCGACACGCGCCACGGCTTCGGCAACATGCTGGAGGCCGCAGCCATCGCGCTGCCCAACGCCTTTCCGCAGACGGTGGGCAACTTCGCGATCGAGCAGACCATGTTCAAGACCATGGTCTCCTCGCCCTACAACTTCGGCGTCACGACCAAGCTGCTGACGCCGGTGCCGATCGACATGAACACCTGCTCGTACCGCTCGGTGCACATCCAGCCCTCGCGGCTGGTGGAGGAGATCCTGGTCGACGAGATGGCCAAGGCGGCGGGCAAGGACCCGGTCGCCTTCCGGCTCGAGTACCTGCGGCTGCCGCGCGCCCGCGCGGTGCTCAAGGCCGTGGCCGAGGCGGCGCAATGGGGCAAGGCGATGCCCGCGGGCTTCGCGCAGGGCGTGGGCGTGCACCAGGAGACGAAGTCGTTCACGGCCTGCATCGTCGAGATCGACGCGCGGGTGCCGTCTGCCGCGCAGGTGGTTCGCGCCACCATCGCGATCGACGTGGGCACGCCGATCAACCCCTCGGGCATCGAGGCGCAGCTGCAGGGCGGCCTGTGCGAGTCGATCGCGCTGGTGCTCAGTGCGGGGCTGCACATCCAGAACGGCCTGCCGCTGGAAGGCAGCTATTCGCAGTACCACTTCTCGCGCATGAAGAACTACCCGAAGGACGTGAAGATCATCATCATGCCGCCCAGCGCCGAGGCCATCGGCGGCCTGGGCGAGGTCGGCCTCTCGGCCAGCTCCGGCGCCATCGCCAACGCCTATGCGCGCGCCACCGGCACCAGGCCGCGCAGCTTCCCGCTGAACTTCCCGGTCGACTTCACGCCGATCCCGCCGGGCAAGCTGCCCACGCCCGTCAACGTCCAGATCCCGACCTGAGGAGACTCCCCATGCCCGTGCAATCTTTCAAGGTGAACGGCCAGAACGTCGACGTCGAGGCGCCCGACGACATGGCCCTGCTCTGGGTGCTTCGCGACAAGCTCGGCATCACCGGGCCGAAGTACGGCTGCGGCATCAACGTGTGCAAGGCCTGCACCTGCCACGTCGACGGCAAGGCGGTGACGGTGTGCTCGGTGCGCGTGTCCGACGTGCGTGGCCGCCAGGTGACGACCATCGAGGGGCTGGCCAATGCCAACACGCTGCATCCGGTGCAGCAGGCCTGGCTGAACCTCGACGTGCCGCAATGCGGCTTCTGCCAGCCGGGGCAGATCATGGCGGCGGTGGACCTGCTGCGCCGCACGCGCAACCCGACGGATGCCGACATCGACGCCATCGAGAACGTGTGCCGCTGCGGCACCTACGGGCGCATCCGCGAGGCGATCAAGGCCGCCGCGGCGATGATGTAGCCGGCAGGAAAAAAGAAAAAAGGCGGTGCGCACTGCCGCGCCATCCGGGCGCGGCCCGCACCGCCTGTGGCGAACGGAACGCCCGCCTATTCGCCGAGGTACGCGGCCCGCACGCGCGGGTCGCTCAGCAGGCCCTTGGCATCGCCGCTCATGGTGATGAGGCCCGACTCCATCACGTAGCCGCGGTCGGCCAGCTGCAGCGCGCGATTGGCGTTCTGCTCGACCAGCAGGATGGTCACGCCCTGCGAGGCCACGGTCTGCACCACCTCGAAGATCTTGTCGCACATGATGGGCGACAGGCCCATGGTGGGCTCGTCGAGCAGCAGCACCTTGGGGCGTGCCATGAGCGCTCGGCCCATGGCCAGCATCTGCTGCTCGCCGCCCGACATGGTGCCGGCCAGCTGGTCCTTGCGTTCGCGCAGGCGCGGGAAGGTGACGAACACGCGCTCCATGTCGCTCGCGATGCCGGCCTTGTCCTTGCGGATGTAGGCGCCGATCTGCAGGTTCTCGGTGATGGTCATGCGCGTGAACACGCCACGGCCTTCCGGCACCATCACCAGGCCCTCTTCCACGAGGTCCCAGGCGCCGCGGCCCTTGATGCTGCGGCCCAGGAACTCGATGTTGCCAGCCCCTGCCGGCAGCGTGCCGGTGATGGCCTTCATGGTGGTGGTCTTGCCGGCGCCGTTGGAGCCGATCAGCGAGACCAGCTCGCCCTCGCGCACCTCGAAGTCCACGCCCTTGACGGCCTGGATGCCGCCATAGCCCACCTTCAGGCCGTTGACCTTCAGCAGCACCTTGCCCGCCGTCTTCGTCGCGGTGTCTTGTTCGCTCGTCATCGTTGCTGCGCTCATCTCAATGTCCTCCGGTGCCGAGGTAGGCCTCGATCACCTTCTCGTTCTTCTGCACGTCCACCGGGGTGCCTTCGGCGATCTGCTTGCCGTAGTCCAGCACGGTGACGCGGTCGCACAGGCCCATGATGAGCTTGACGTCGTGCTCGATGATCAGGATGGTGCGGTTGTCGCGGCGGATGCGGTCGATCAGCTCGCGCAGCGCCACCTTCTCGGTGGAGTTCATGCCGGCAGCGGGCTCGTCCAGCGCGATGAGCTGCGGGTCGGTGGCCAGCGCGCGTGCGATCTCGAGGCGGCGCTGGTCGCCGTACGACAGCGTGCGCGCCTTGTAGTCGGCGAACTTGCCGATGCCCACGTAGTCGAGCAGTTCGTGCGCCCGCTCGGCGATGGCCTTCTCCTCGGCCTTGAAGCCGCCGGTGCGGAACATCGCTCCGAGCACGCCCGAATGGGTGCGGATGTGGCGCCCGACCATCACGTTCTCGAGCGCCGTCATTTCGGCGAAGAGGCGGATGTTCTGGAAGGTGCGCGCGATGCCGGCCTTGGCCACTTCGTGCACCGCCGTCGGCTGGTAGGGCTTGCCCGCGAGCTCGAAGGTGCCGCTGTCGGGCGTGTACAGGCCGGTGATCACGTTGAAGAACGTGGTCTTGCCGGCGCCGTTGGGGCCGATCAGGCCGTAGACCTGGCCGCGCTTGATGGTGATGCCCACATCGGACAGGGCCTGCAGCCCGCCGAAGCGCTTGGAGATGCCCCGGACGTCGAGGATGGTGTCGGTCGTCATGTTGATTCTTCCTCGTGCGTTCAGGGATTGATCGACATGGGACGGGAAGCGGCGCCAGGCAGCTCGTCGGCGGGCGTATCGATGCCCGGTGCGTGCGTCTGCAGCGAGCCGGGTGCCACTGCGGCATGGGTCGGGTCGACGGGCGCTCCGCCCTTCCTGGTCAGCGACTTGCCATGCTCCGGCGAGGGCCACAGGCCGCGCGGGCGCACCAGCATGATGACGATCATGGCCAGCGCGATGAACAGCTGGCGCAGGATGGAAGCGTCGAGGCGGCCATCGGTCATCGACTGCAGCGGGCCCGCCACGTAACGCAGCACCTCGGGCAGCGCGGCCAGCAGGATGGCGCCCAGGATCACGCCGGGCAGGTGGCCGATGCCGCCGAGCACGACCATCGCAACGATCATCACCGACTCCATCAGGCTGAAGGACTCGGGCGACACGAAGCCCTGGAAGGCCGCGAACATCGCGCCGGAGACGCCGCCGAAGCTCGCGCCCATGCCGAAGGCCAGCAGCTTCATGTTGCGGGTGTTGATGCCCATGGCCTTGGCGGCGATCTCGTCCTCGCGGATGGCCATCCAGGCGCGGCCGATGCGCGAAAGCTGCAGGCGGTGCGAGATGAGGATGGTGACCAGCACCAGCGCCAGGAACAGGTAGTAGTAGAGCGTGACCGACGAGATGGTGAAGCCGTCGAACTTCAGCGCCTTGCCGAGGTCGAGCCCCCAGAACTTGATCGAGTCGATCGAGGTGATGCCCTTCGGACCGTTGGTGATGTTCACCGGCTGGTCGAGGTTGTTCAGGAACACGCGGATGATTTCGCCGAAGCCGAGCGTGACGATGGCGAGGTAGTCGCCGCGCAGCTTGAGCGTTGGCGCGCCCAGCAGCACGCCGAGCACCGCCGCGAGCACGAAGGCCAGCGGTATCACGATCAGCAGCGAGGTGTGCATGCCGTTCGGGAAGGTGATCTTGAACCACTCGAAGGTCTCGGACAGGTGCGACGAGCCCATCAGCGCGAAGAGGTACGCCCCCACCGCGAAGAAGGCCACGTAGCCCAGGTCGAGCAGGCCGGCGTAGCCGACCACGATGTTCAGGCCCAGGGCCAGCAGCACGTAGAGCAGTGCGATGTCGGCGATGCGCACCCAGGCGTTGCCCTGCATCTGCAGCAGCAGCGGCAGCGCGAGCACGGCGATGGCGCCGATGACGTACAGGGCGAGGTTCTTGCTGTTCTTCATGATGGCAAGCTCCTCAGGCGCGGTCGGCCACGCGTTCGCCCAGCAGGCCCGAAGGACGCAGCGTGAGCATGGCGATCAGCACGATGAACGCGAAGATGTCGCTGTAGTTGCTGCCGAGCACGCCGCCGGTCAGCGTTCCGATGTAGCCCGAGCCGATCGCTTCGATGAGGCCCAGCAGGATGCCGCCGACGACCGCACCGGCCAGGTTGCCGATGCCGCCGAACACGGCCGCGGTGAAGGCCTTGAGGCCGGGCAGGAAGCCCATCGCGTGCTGCGCGATGCCGTAGTTGGAGGCGTACATGACGCCGGCGATGGCCGCGAGCACGGCACCGATGATGAAGGTGGCCGAGATGACCATGTCGGGTCGGATGCCCATGAGCGCCGCGACGCGCGGGTTCTCGGCGGTGGCGCGCATCGCGCGGCCGAGCTTGGTGTAGTTGACCAGCCACATGAGCACCACGAGCGAGAACGCCGTGACGCTGAGGATCATGACCTGGGTCGGGGAGATGACCGCACCGCCGAGGTGGATGGGGTCGGAAGGCAGGAGGGTGGGATAGGCCTTGTTGGTCGGCTTCCAGATGATCATCGCCAGCGTCTGCAGCAGGATCGACATGCCGATGGCGGTGATGAGCGGCGCGAGCTTGGGGCTGTTGCGCAGCGGCCGGTAGGCCACCTTCTCGATCACGAAGTTGAGGGTTGCCGCGACGACGCAGGCGATGATCAGCGCGATGAAGAGGATCAGCCAGCCCGGGGTGTTGGGCATGCCGTCCTTCATGAGCCCGATGATGGTCCAGCTCGTGAGAGCCCCCACCATCAGCACCTCGCCGTGCGCAAAGTTGATCAGATTGATGATGCCGTACACCATGGTATAGCCCAGGGCTATCAAGGCATACATGCTGCCGAGAACCAGACCGTTGATGATCTGCTGCAGCAAAATGTCCATAACGCGATTTCCTATGTGTTGCACCGTTGGGGTGCCATTCACCCACCGGGACACCGGTTTGGCGCCCCTGGCTTGACAAGCAAAAAACCAGCCAACATGTGTCGCCGGCGGATTTGTGGGCGGGATTGTAGTCACGCGCCAGCGCCGATTCGGTGCGCGCGGACCGGGGTTTACCCGCTCACGTCATGCTGTATGCGCGTGGGGTCATGCACGCTTTGCGCGCGTGCTGCAAGAGGGTATCGACGGCCGTATCAGCCCTTGGCTTCGTCGTTGCGCCGGCGCAGGTCGCGCAGCTTTTCCGCGATGCGGATCTCGAGTCCACGCTCCACCGGTTCGTAGAAGACCTGGCCCTCCAGGCCGTCGGGAAGGTAGCGCTCGCCGGCGGCGAAACCGCCCTCCTCGTCGTGCGCATAGCGGTAGCCCTTGCCGTAGTCGAGCTGCTTCATGAGCTTGGTCGGCGCATTGCGCAGGTGCATGGGCACCGGGCGCGTGGTGTCGGTCTTCACGAGGGCGCGTACCGCGTTGTAGGCCTTGTAGACGGCATTCGACTTGGGCGCGATCGCGAGGTAGACCACGCACTCGGCCAGCGCGAGTTCGCCCTCGGGGGTACCCAGCCGCTCATACACCTCGGCAGCGTCGAGCGCGAGGCGCAGCGCGCGCGGGTCGGCCAAGCCGATGTCTTCGCTGGCCATGCGCACCAGCCGGCGCGCCATGTAGCGCGGATCGGCGCCGCCATCGAGCATGCGCACGAACCAGTAGAGCGCGGCATCGGGGTCGCTGCCACGTACCGACTTGTGCAGCGCGCTGATGGTGTCGTAGAACTGCTCGCCGCCCTTGTCGTAGCGCCGCATGCGCTCGCCGAGCACGCGCAGCAGCCACTCGTCGGTGATGTGGTCGAGCTTCTCCGCGCGCGCTGCGACCGCGAGCGTCTCGAGCGTGTTGAGCAGCCGGCGCGCATCGCCGTCCGCATAGGCCACGAGACGGTCGACCGCGGCGTCGTCGATGGCGGGCACGGCCTGTATGGCCTGCGCCCGCGCCACGATCTGCTTGAGATTGCTCTCGTCGAGCGACTGCAGCACGTAGACGGCGGCACGCGACAGCAACGCCGAATTGACCTCGAACGAGGGGTTCTCGGTGGTCGCGCCGATGAAGGTGAACAGGCCCGACTCCACGTGCGGCAGGAAGGCGTCCTGCTGGCTCTTGTTGAAGCGGTGCACCTCGTCGACGAAGACGATGGTGCGCTGCTGCGTGAGCCCGTCGCGCGCGGCGGTGGCGCGCTCCACCGCTTCGCGGATGTCCTTCACGCCGCCGAGCACCGCGCTGATGCTCAGGAACTGCGCGTCGAAGGCGTCGGCCATCAATCGTGCGATGGTGGTCTTGCCCGTGCCCGGCGGGCCCCACAGGATGCAGGAATGCGGCTGGCCCGATTCGAAGGCGATGCGCAGCGGCATCCCGGGGCCGAGCAGGTGCTGCTGGCCGATCACCTCGCCCAGCGTCTTGGGACGCAGGCGTTCAGCGAGGGGTTGATGAGCGGTGGTGGCCAATCCGGTGGGCTTGCTTGCGCGGTTACTTACTGCTTGACGACGTCCGCGCCGGCCGGCGGCTTGAAGTCGAACACGCTGGCGGGCAGGGACGGGTTCACCTCGACCTTGCTGAACTTGAGCACCGAGCGCTGGCCGAAGCTGTCGAGGATTTCGAGCGCCGCCAATGCATCGCCCTGGAAACCGACCTGCACGCTCTGCAGCTGGCCATCCTTGTTCTTCGGCGTGGCCTTGACCCACTGCAGGCCGTCGCGGTCGGGCGCGGACTCCAGCGTGAAATCGGCCTGCAGAGCCTTGAGGTCGGGCGCCGCCGCGATCAGCGCCGCGGGCGTGGAGCCCAATGCCTGCGCCTGCGCACGCTGCGTGACCTGGTTCAGGTCGGCATCGTAGAGCCACAGCGTCCTGCCGTCGGCCACGATGCTCTGCGCGAAGGGCTTCTGGTAGTCGAACTTGAACTTGCCGGGGCGCTGGAATTCGAAGGTGCCGGCCGAGGTCTTGGTACGGCCCGGCTGGCCTTCACGCGCGGGCGCGGTGACGGTCTGGGTGAAGTCGGCGCGGCCGGACTTCACCGTCTTCACGAAGGTTTCGAGGCTGTCGAGCCCGCTTGCCCAGGCGTTGACGGAACTCAGCAGGCCTATCAGCAGCCAGTGACGCAGTTTCAATTTGGATTCCTCTGAATGGCTATGGCACCAGGCTTTCGACCCTACCCGCCGCGAATTGCGGCAGGTGTAGGCCTTGATGAAGATTTGCAATGCCGAAAGGCGCTTTTGCAAATTGCCTTTCAGCAAGTAACCTGGGCGATCCGGGTTTCGCGGCCCGTCATTCGGCCGCACGCGCGGGCACCAGGATCTCGCGCTGGCCGCTGCCGCTCATGGCGCTGACGAGGCCGGCCTTCTCCATGTCCTCGACGAGCCGCGCGGCGCGGTTGTAGCCGATCTTCAGGTGGCGCTGCACCAGCGAGATGCTGGCCTTGCGGTTCTTGAGCACCACTTCGACCGCCTGGTCGTACATCGGGTCCTTCTCGCCGTCGCCACCGCCGCCGAGCAGGTCGCCTTCACCGTCGCCATCGACCGTGCCGCCTTCGAGCACGCCCTCGATGTAGTCGGGCTCGCCCTGGCTCTTGAGGTAGGCCACCACGCGATGCACTTCGTCGTCGCTGACAAAGGCGCCGTGCACGCGGATCGGCAGGCCGGTGCCGCTGGGCATGTAGAGCATGTCGCCCATGCCGAGCAGTGCCTCGGCGCCCATCTGGTCGAGGATGGTGCGGCTGTCGATCTTGCTCGACACCTGGAAGGCGATGCGGGTCGGGATGTTGGCCTTGATCAGGCCGGTGATCACGTCCACGCTGGGGCGCTGGGTGGCAAGGATGAGATGGATGCCGGCGGCGCGCGCCTTCTGCGCGAGGCGGGCGATCAGCTCTTCGATCTTCTTGCCGACCACCATCATCAGGTCGGCCAGTTCGTCGATCACCACGACGATGTGCGGCTCGCACTTGAGCGGCTCGGGATCGTCGGGCGTGAGGCTGAAGGGGTTGTAGATGAACTCCTCGCGCGCCTTGGCTTCGTCGATCTTGGTGTTGTAGCCGGCCAGGTTGCGCACGCCCAGCTTGCTCATGAGCTTGTAGCGGCGCTCCATCTCGGCCACGCACCAGTTCAGGCCGTGCGCGGCCTGGCGCATGTCGGTGACCACGGGCGCCAGCAGGTGCGGGATGCCTTCGTAGACCGACATTTCGAGCATCTTCGGGTCGATCATGAGCAGGCGCACGTCGCGCGCCTCGGCCTTGTAGAGCAGCGAAAGGATCATCGCGTTGATGCCCACCGACTTGCCCGAGCCGGTGGTACCGGCCACCAGCACGTGCGGCATCTTCGCGAGGTCGGCCACCACCGGGTTGCCGATGATGTCCTTGCCGAGGCCCATGGTGAGCATCGACTTGCCTTCGTTGTAGACCTGCGAGCCCAGGATCTCGCTGAGCTTGATCGACTGGCGCTTGGCGTTCGGCAGCTCCAGCGCCATGTAGTTCTTGCCCGGAATGGTCTCGACCACGCGGATCGACACCAGCGAGAGCGAACGCGCAAGGTCCTTCGCGAGGTTGACGATCTGCGAGCCCTTGACGCCGGTGGCCGGCTCGATCTCGTATCGCGTGATGACGGGGCCCGGCGAAGCGAGCACCACGCGCACCTCGACGCCGAAGTCCTTGAGCTTCTTCTCGATCATGCGCGAGGTCATCTCGAGCGTGTCGGCCGAGACCGTCTCCTGGCGCGCCTGGGCGGGGTCGAGCAGGTCGACCTGCGGCAGCTTGCTGTCGGGCAGTTCCTTGAAGAGAGGCTTCTGGCGCTCCTTGACGACGCGGTCGCTGCGGGGCACCTCGGTCATCGCGGGTTCGATCTGCACCGGTGGCGATGGCGGGCGGCGCTTGGGACGCGGCTCGATGAGGATCTCGTCGTCGCCTCCGCCACCGCCGGCAAAGGCACCGGACGATGGCGACAGCGAGGGCTCGGAGCGGCCGGAATCGATGTCGTCGCGCGCGTAGGCGGACTCGTCGGCTTCCGCACGCTCGCGGGCAGCCTGCTTGCCCATGGCGATGTCTGCAGCCATCTCGCGCTTTTCACGGCGCGACTCGAACAGCGAATAGAAGCGTGCGCCGATGCGCTCGGCGATCAGACTCCAGGAGAAGCGGAACACCAGCGCGGAGCCGATCACGCCCCCGGCGATGGCCACCAGCGCCGAGCCGGTGAAGCCCATCCAGCGCACGCTGGCGGGACCGACCAGATAGCCCAGCGCACCGCCGCCGGAGCCCGGAAGGTGGGCTTCGAGCCGGTAAAGGCGCGACCATTCGAGCACCGTGCTCGCGCAGAGCAGCAGGACGAGGCCGAGCCAGAAGGCAAGGCGGCTGCGGTTGAAGCGCCCGCGCGGCGCAGTCTGTTCGGCGGCCGAGGGTTCGCCGCCGCGCAGCCAGTTGGCCAGCGAAGACAGCCAGGCGCGCAGCCCGGCGAAAAGGCACCACCAGACGGAATAGCCGGCGGCGTAGTAGCTGCCGTCGGCCAGCCAGGCGCCGATGCGGCCGCCCCAGTTCTTGATTTCGCCCCCGGTGCCCGAAGTGGACCAGGCGGCGTCGGAGGGCGTGAAGCTCAGCATCGAGAGCAGCCAGAACAGCAGCGCTGCGAATCCTGCGATCAGCGTGATCTCGTGCGCGAAGCGCATGGCGCGCACGCGCACGGGTTGCCCCTCGGCAGCAGAAGAAGATTGAAGCGTATTCAGCGAATAGGTCATGAAAAACACGGCGCCCGGCCTCGGGAAATTGGGGCCGGATGCACGAACACTACAACAAAAGGCCGGGGCCGCCGTTACAGGCGGCCCCGGCCCTGGAGGCTCAGGCCAGCGAAAGGAGCCGTTCCTTGACGATCATCGAACCGTCTTCCTGCGTCTGGACGAAACCGCGCTCCTCGAGATCCTTCATCACCCGGCTCACCATCTCGCGCGAGGCGCCGACCATCTTGGCCAGATCCTGGCGGGAGATCTTCTCGCGCACTTTGAGATTGCCGGCGCCGTCCTCGATGGCGAACTCGAGCAGCGAACGGGCCACGCGCCCGTAGACATCCATCAGCGCCAGCGACTCGATCTTGCGGTCGGCATGGCGCAGGCGCTGCACCAGGCCGCGCATGATGTTGTAGGCCATGGAGGAGTTCTCGGGCAGGCAGCGCGCGAAGGCGTCGCGGCCCAGCATGAGCACGTCGCACTGGATCTCGGTGCGCACGGTGGCCGAATGGGGCTCGTCGTCGATCAGGCTCATCTCGCCGAGGTAGTCGCCGGGATGCAGCGTTGCCAGGATGACCTCTCGTCCGCGGCTGTCGGCGCTGGTGACGCGAGCGCGGCCGGTCAGGATGATGTAGAGCGCATCGGACTTCTTGCCCTGCTCCACGACGACCTCCGCGCGCTTGAAGCGCTTCTTGATGATCGCGTCCGCGATGCTAGCGGACTGCGTGGCTGTCAACGACGCGAACAATGGAACGCGCCGAAGCAATTCGAGGTTGGACAGCATCGACATTTATCAATCCCTGAGATAGCGGGCGGAGCAATCCAGAAAGCAGCAAGCCGATGGATTACTACAATCGCGCGCATTGAAAACACCGTTTACCCGGTGTTGAACCGGGCAGTGATACTCCATATATATCGCTACCACCCTGAAAATGTACACGCTGACGCAGCGTCCATCCTAGGTTTCTACTCATGTCCGCTCCCCAACACGCCAAGGTTTTGATTCTGGGCTCCGGCCCTGCCGGCTATACGGCCGCCGTCTATGCAGCACGCGCAAATCTGCAGCCCCTGCTCATCACCGGCATCGCCCAGGGCGGGCAGCTGATGACCACCACCGAGGTCGACAACTGGCCGGCCGACGTGCATGGCGTGCAAGGACCCGACCTCATGCAGCGCTTCCTGGAGCATGCGGAGCGCTTCAAGACGCAGATCGTCTTCGACCACATCAACAAGGTCGACCTGAGCAAGCGCCCCTTCACCCTCACCGGCGACAGCGGCACCTATACCTGCGACGCGCTGATCATCGCCACCGGCGCTTCGGCGAAGTACCTGGGCCTCGACTCCGAACAGAAGTTCATGGGCCGCGGCGTCTCCGCCTGCGCGACCTGCGACGGCTTCTTCTACCGTGAGCAGGAAGTGTGCGTGATCGGCGGCGGCAATACGGCCGTCGAGGAAGCGCTCTACCTCGCCAACATCGCGAACAAGGTCACCCTGGTGCACCGCCGCGACAAGTTCCGGGCCGAGCCGATCCTGATCGACAAGGTCATGGAGAAGGTCGCCGAGGGCAAGATCGAGCTGAAGCTGCACAACGAGCTCGACCAAGTGCTGGGCGACGACTCGGGCGTGACGGGCATCCGCATCAAGAACACGCAGACCGGCGCCACGGAGCAGATCGACCTGAAGGGTTGCTTCATCGCGATCGGCCACCACCCGAACACCGACATCTTCCAGGGCCAGCTGGAGATGAAGGACAACTACATCCTGACCCGCTCCGGCCTGCAGGGCTTCGCCACGATGACCAGCATTCCGGGCGTCTTCGCCGCCGGCGACGTGCAGGACAACGTCTACCGCCAGGCCATCACCAGCGCCGGCACCGGCTGCATGGCCGCTCTCGACGCCCAGCGATTCCTGGAGCAGGACGGCACCCTGTAACCTGCAGGGCCCACAAAAGGGCTATAATCCGAGGCTTTGCCGAAACAGGGCTCTCTCACGAGCTACGGCAAAGCCGGGGTACCGCCACCCGTTTTCTGGCGAGGTCAAGCTGCAAAACACCTGCAATCGCCCTGATTGCCCCGGTGCCAGCTGTTCAAGAAAGAGTGTCCTCATGGCACGCGTATGCGACGTAACGGGCAAGGGCCCGATGGTCGGAAACAACGTTTCCCACGCCAACAACAAAACCAAGCGCCGGTTCCTGCCGAACCTGCAATACCGCCGTTTCTGGGTCGAAAGTGAAAACCGTTGGGTTCGCCTGCGTGTTTCGAGCGCCGCGCTGCGCCTGATCGACAAGAACGGTATCGACTCCGTGCTCGCAGACCTGCGTGCACGCGGCCAAGCCTAAGGAGCTGAATCATGGCAACGAGCAAAGGCGGACGCGAAAAGATCAAGCTGGAATCCACCGCGGGTACCGGCCACTTCTACACGACCAGCAAGAACAAGAAGACGATGCCTGAAAAGATGTCGATCATGAAGTTCGACCCCAAGGCGCGCAAGCACGTCGAATACAAGGAAATCAAGCTGAAGTAATTCGGCTCAGGTCTCCAAATAAAAAACCCGCTGCAAACACAGCGGGTTTTTTATTGCCTGTCTCTACACGTTTCGTATTTTCGCTCTGCCCTCTTTCATTGGGAATCTGGCACCCGCGAGAATTCGACGGCCATAAAAAAGCCGGCCTGAGGGCCGGCTTTTTTCGGGGAGAGCCCCGCTTCGCGTCAGGCGCGAGCGGCGCGCAGGCGGGTCGAGAAGTCGCGCAGGCCTGCGATGCCGCTGGCTTCCGCACGATGGCACCAGGCCGCCAGATCGGCCGCCAGCTGCTCGCGCGACTGCGAGGTGTTCAGCCACAACTGGCGCAGCTCTTCGCGCATCGTGACCATCTTGTCGAGCACTGGATGCGCGGCACGAGCCTGCACCACGTGCGAGCGGGCCGATGCAGGCACCTTGTCGTCGTCGCGGTGCAGCCAGCGCTTGGCAGCCTTGAGCACCGACAGGTCGGCGCCCTTGTTCTTCAGGGCAGCCAGCTCCTGGCTGGTGGCGCGGCGCATTTCACGCGCATAGCCGGCCATGACTTCGTAGCGGTTGGCGATGACGGCCTCGAGCGTCTTCTCGTTAGCCACGGGCTGGATATCGCCCATCAGCATCTTCGGCGGCACCTTCTTGACCTTGGCCCAACCCAGCTTCTGCAGCGCCTGGATGTAGATCCAGCCGATGTCGAACTCGTACTTCTTGACCGAGAACTTGGCCGATGTGGGGTACGTGTGGTGGTTGTTGTGCAGCTCTTCGCCGCCGATGATCAGGCCCCAGGGCATGATGTTGCGGCTTGCGTCGGGCGCCTCGAAGTTGCGATAGCCCCAGTAGTGGCCGATGCCGTTGATCACGCCGGCAGCGGTAATCGGAATCCAGAGCATCTGCACAGCCCACACGGCCATGCCGAGCGTGCCGAACAGCGCCAGGTTCAGGACCAGCATCAGGCCGACGCCCTGCCAGCTGTAGCGCGAATACAGGTTGCGCTCGATCCAGTCGTCGGGCGTGCCGTGACCGTAGCGCTCCATCGTTTCCTTGTTCTTCGACTCGGCACGGTACAGCTCGGCGCCGCGCCAGAGCACCTCCTCAATGCCCTTGACCTGCGGGCTGTGCGGGTCGTCCTGCGTTTCGCACTTGGCGTGGTGCTTGCGGTGGATCGCGACCCACTCCTTCGTCACCATGCCGGTGCCGATCCAGAGCCAGAAGCGGAAGAAATGCGACGGGATCGGGCCCAGATCCATGGCCCGGTGCGTCTGCGTGCGGTGCAGGAAGATCGTGACCGCGGCAATCGTGATGTGCGTGGTGGCGAGCGTGTAAAGCACGATCTGCCACCAGGTGAGATCCCAAAGGCCGTGTCCGAGCCAATCGATGGCCGCATTGAGGACGGCGGAGTCAGGAAGCAACATTGAGTCAGGTACTCCATCATGGCCACACGAATGTGCAGCCTTCAGATAACCCGCGATTTTAAGGCGCGAGGGCCTAAAACAAGCCCTTTAAACCTTCACGAAAAGCGCAGATTAACCCTAGTTTGGAGTCCGTCCTCTATTTGCGGTTCCAGGCTGCGGCAAAGAAACCGTCGGTCGAATGCAGGTGCGGCCAGAGCCGCAGATAGCGCCTGCCGCCCTCCCCGCCGGCACACAGCGCCTCGAAACCCTCGACCTTGAGCCCCTGCAGCAAATCCGCCACATCCACCGGCACGAAGTCGGGATTGGCCGCGCTGAAGGCCTCCGCGATGGCCTCGTTCTCCTCCGGCAGCACGCTGCACGTGGCGAAGACGAGACGCCCGCCCGACTTCACCAGCCGCGCGGCACTCTGCAGGATGGCCGTCTGCTTGACGGTCAGTTCCTCCACCGACTTCGGCGACTGCCGCCATTTCAGGTCCGGATTGCGCCTGAGCGTCCCCAGCCCCGAGCAGGGCGCGTCGACCAGCACGCGGTCGATCTTGCCCGCGAGGCGCTTGATCCGGTCGTCGCGCTCATGGGCGATGGCGGCCGGGTGCACGTTCGACAGCTTGCTGCGCGCCAGACGCGGCTTGAGCGCGTCCAGCCGGTGTGCCGAGACGTCGAAGGCGTAGAGGCGGCCGGTGTTGCGCATCGTGGCGCCAATGGCCAGCGTCTTGCCGCCCGCCCCCGCGCAGAAATCGACCACCATCTCGCCACGCTTGGCATCCAGAAGCAGCGCCAACAGCTGCGAGCCCTCGTCCTGCACCTCGATGGCTCCGCGGGCGAAGGCATCGAGTTTGGTCAGCGCCGGCTTGCCTTCGATGCGCAGGCCCCAGGGCGAGAACGGCGTTGCTTCCGATTTGATAGCAGCCAGCGCAAGCTCAGCCTTCACATCCGCACGCTTGTCGGTCAGGGCATTGACGCGCAGGTCGAGCGGCGCGGGCTCCTGCAGGGCCGCCACCAGCGGCCAGAAGCCCTCGCCGAGCTGCGCCTTCAGCGGCGCCACGAGCCACTCGGGCAGGTTGTGGCGATGGCGCTCCAGCAGGTCGTCGGCCTTGACCGCGTCGCAGTTGTCGAGCCAGCGCTTCTCGGTGTCGTTGAGCGCGCTCTTCAGGAAGTCGCGCGGGCCATGGAAACCCAGGATCGCCATCCGGCGCTCCTTGGAGCCGCTGCCCGAGGGCGAGAGGTGATCGAACAGCAGCTTCTTGCGAAGCACGGTGTAGACGGTTTCGGCGAGCGTCGCGCGCTCGCGCGGGCCGAACTCGCGGTGGTCGCGGAAGAACCGCGACACGACCTGATCGGCAGGGTGATCGAACTTCAGGACGAGGCCGACCAGATCGGCGGCGGCCTCCAACAGGGCTTTGGGATGCATTCCCCGATTGTCTCAGCCGCGGGAAACCCGGCCGGAGTCCTAGGCGTCGCGAACCCAGACCGCCCCGAAAGCCTCGCGCTCGACGTCTTCGAGCTTCGGCGAATGCCCGGCCCACAGCACCAGCGCGGCACCCGGCAGGGTGAGCGTCTGTTCCAGCTGGCGGCAGAGGTTCCAGCGGTCCTCGTCGTCGAGCCCCGGCAGTTCGACGAAGACGATGTAGGCGCGGCGCCACGGGAATTCGCGCAGGTTCTTGCGCACCAGCCAGGCCCGGGAGGCCGGCAGGCAGCGCACGAGGTCGGCCCGCAGCTCGCCCAGTTCGAAGTCGCTCAGGTCGTGCCGCGAAATCTGGCTGAAGAAGGGCGTGCCGGTGATCTCCTCCCAGGCGCGCGCCTCCGCCTCCTCCGCCTCCTTGAGGCGGCTGCGCCACAGCTTCAGCGCCTCTTCGTCGTGCGGGCCCGAGTCCGGGTCCTCCAGCGAGGCCACGGCGCTCTTGGCGGCCCACCACCGGCTGGCCGCGCCCGAACCGTGCAGTCGCTCGAGCACCGCGAGACGCGCCTCGCGATCGCTCGCCGGCAGCATCTGGGCCAGTCCGCGCAGCGCGCCGGGGTGCTCGGGAGCGATCTGGAGCGCGCTCTCGTAGCGCACGCGCACGGCGGCGGACGGGTCGAGCCGCCGCTCGGAATCGGCCCATTCGACCATCTCGTCGGGCGTGTTGCGGTCGCCGCGGGCGGCCAGCACGGCGATGCGCTCGCGGATGCGCGAGCGGTGCGCATGGTGCTGCTTCCAGTCGGCGGCATGGGCGCGGCGCCACTGGCTGTCGAAATGCGCGATCCATTTCTTGCGGTCGGCCAGCATCTCGAGCGCAGGGCGCATCGACCACTCGGGCATGGCCGCAGTCTGGCCCAGCGCCTCCAGCCGGTCGCGCAGCACCGGGTGGGTGTCTTCCAGGTCGCTCACGCGGCGCATTGCCTCGCGCAGTGCCTGGCGGGCGAAGTTGTCGTCGGGGGGCGTGCGCACGCGCTTGCGCAGCGCCTCGAACGGCCCCGGCGGCAGCGGTTCGTGCTCGGCGCGGGCCCAGTGCCAGGGCCAGAACTCGTTGGCGTACCAGTTGGCCTTGATCGCGATCTCGGTCAGCGCGGCCGACGCCACCGACGTTCCCAGCAGCCGGCCCGCGATGCGGTCGGCCTCGTATTCGTCCTGCCGCGCCAGCGCGAAGGTCTTGGCGGCGAAGCGCGGGAAGTACCAGCGGAAGAAGGCCTGCGAGAACAGCGCCATCACGCCTTCGTTGCGCTGCAGGCTGGCATCGAGCTTGAGCCAGGACAGCCGGGTGCGGTAGATCCACGCGCTGAGCTGGCCGTGATTGCCCCGCAGGTGGCCGTATTCATGGGCCAGCACCGACAGCAGCCGCCGGCGGTCGAGCATCATCAGGAGCGGCAGGCCGATGCTCAGCGAATTGACGGCGCCGCCGAACAGGCCGAAGCGCGGCACCTGCCGGATGCTGGCGTTGAAGTCGTCATCGAGGTAGACGTGGTGGACCGGCGGCCCCTTGATGCGGGCGCGGATGCGATCCAGCGCCTCGAAAAGAGCGGGCGCGTCTTCCCGGCGCAGCTCGATGCCCTCGGGATCGTCGAAGCGCACCCACAGCGCGCGAAGCGTCGCCCACAGCAGGCCCAGGGCGAACAGCAGCAGCCAGCCGCGCGTGAAGTTGAAGCGCTGTTCGCCGATCGTGGAAAGGACCCAGGCGATGATGCCCACCGACAGCCCCAGGCAGCCCAGCACCCACAGGTAGCCGAGCGCGGCAAAGGCCGCGACGCTGCGTCGATAGCGCGCGCCGTCGTCCGCACTGGCATGCTCGCTCAGTCGAACCAGGTGAACAAAATCAGCGCGATCCATCCGACTCCAGTCAAATCAAGCCCGCCAGTTTTTTGAAGAAAGGCAAGCCGCCGTTGAACGACGAAGACCTCCCTCCCCTGATCGAAACGCCTCCCGGCCGCTATCGCCACTACAAGGGCGGCGAATACGAAGTGCTCGGCACCGTGCGCCACAGCGAGACGCTGGAGCCGATGACGCTGTACCGCGCCCTGTACGGCGCGCACGGCCTCTGGGTCCGGCCGGCCGCCATGTTCGGCGAAACCGTGGAGATAGACGGCGTCGCCCGCAGAAGATTCACACCGATCTGACCAGACAGGCTGCCAAAGTTCATCCTGCCTGGTCTGGTTGCTACCTTTTTCGCAGCAATCCGGAGAGGGTCAGCCGCAGCGGACGTCCGTCACGCGGTTGCGGGCGTCGACGTCGAGGTTGAGCCGCCCGCCATTGAGTTCCATCGTGGTCGCTTCGCCCGGCTTGAGGACGCGCACCGTGCCGGCCCCGGCCCGCACACGGGCGGCTGCTTCGAGCTGCGGCGACAGCGGCTGGCCGACGGCGAAGCGGGCGCCGTCCGCATTGCACTGATACACCGGCTCCGGCGGCGGCGCAGGAGGTGCCGCGGGTGCGGGCGCAGGCGCCGGAGCGGCGCAGCCCGCCATCAGGGCAGCGCCTGCAAGCGCCAGCAGCAACGATTGGTTCTTCACTTTTCTGACTCCCGAAAACCCACCAATATAAACAACTTTACTCATTGTGACTCGATGTATCCGCGAGCCAACCGGCGATGGCTCGCGGATACAACAGATGCTCCTGCGAGAGCACCCGGGCTGCCAGCGCGGCCGCCGTGTCACCAGGCAGCACGGGCACCACCGCCTGCGCGAGGATCGGTCCGTGGTCGAGCTCAGTTGTTACCTGGTGCACCGTCACGCCAGCCACCTTGCAGCCCGCCTCGATGGCGCGCTGGTGCGTGTTCAGCCCCGGAAATGCCGGCAGCAGCGAGGGATGGATGTTGACCAGCCGGCCGGCATAGCGGTTGACGAAGCCCGGTGTCAGGATGCGCATGAACCCCGCGAGCACCACCAGTGCCGGTTCGTAGCCGTCGACCACCTTCGCCAGCGCCTCGTCGAAGTCCTCGCGGGTGGCGAAATCCTTGTGCGGCACCACCGCGGTGTCGATGCCCTGGGCCCTGGCGATGGCCAAACCGCCGGCCTCGGCCTTGTTGCTCAAGACGGCGGCGATGCGGGCGCCGAAGCGCTCGGCCCAGCGGTCGCGCCCGGCGGCGCGCACGATGGCCTCCATGTTGGAGCCGCCGCCGGAGATCAGGATCACGATGTTCTTCATGGGAGGCGGGATTATCCGTGCCCGGCATCCGCCACCTCGTCCGGCAAGCCGCGCTTGTCGCGGCGCGGACACCGCATCACAGCACGACCGTGCTAAAACTCGCGATTCCGGAGACACACCGACCGCGTCTGCGGTGGACCGATCAACACAGCGAGGCACGCATGGATTTGAGCTTCACACCCGAAGAACAGAAGTTCCGCGAAGAAGTTCGCGCCTGGGTCAAGGACAACCTTCCCAAGGAGATTTCTCACAAGGTACACAACGCGCTCGAACTGACGCGCGACGATCTGCAAGGCTGGGCCAAGATCCTCGGCAAGAAGGGCTGGCTCGGCTATGCCTGGCCGAAGGAATTCGGCGGCCCGGGCTGGACCGCCATCCAGCGCCACCTGTTCGAGGAAGAAACCGCCCTGGCCGGCGCGCCGCGCATCGTGCCCTTCGGCCCCGTGATGGTCGCGCCGGTGATCATGGCCTTCGGCAACGCGGAGCAGCAGAAGCGCTTCCTGCCCGGCATCGCCAGCGGCGAAGTCTGGTGGAGCCAGGGCTACAGCGAACCGGGCTCGGGCTCCGACCTGGCCTCGCTGAAGACCAAGGCCGAGCGCAAGGGCGACAAATACATCGTCAACGGCCAGAAGACCTGGACCACGCTCGGCCAGTACGGCGACTGGATGTTCAACCTCGTGCGCACCAGCAGCGAGGGCAAGCCCCAGACCGGCATCAGCTTCCTGCTGCTCGACATGAAGTCGCCCGGCGTCACCGTGCGCCCGATCAAGCTGCTCGACGGCAGCCACGAGGTCAACGAGGTGTTCTTCGACAACGTCGAGGTGCCCGCCGAGAACCTGATCGGCGAGGAGAACAAGGGCTGGACCTACGCCAAGCACCTGCTCTCGCACGAGCGCACCAACATCGCCGACGTGAACCGCGCCAAGCGCGAGCTCGAGCGCCTCAAGCGCATCGCCAAGGCCGAAGGCGCCTATGACGACCAGCGCTTCCGCGACGAGATCGCCAAGCTCGAAGTCGACATCGTCGCGCTCGAGATGATGGTGCTGCGCGTGCTCTCTGCCGCCACCTCGGGCAAGAACTCGCTGGACGTGGCGGGCCTGCTCAAGATCCGCGGCAGCGAGATCCAGCAGCGCTACAGCGAACTGATGATGCTGGCCGGCGGCGCCTACTCGCTGCCGCTGATCCGCGAGGCGATGGAAGCCGGCTGGCAGGGCAACTTCCCCGGCGGCAACCCGGCGCTCGCGCCGCTGGCGTCGACCTTCTTCAACATGCGCAAGACCACCATCTACGGTGGCTCGAACGAAGTGCAACGCAACATCGTCGCGCAGACGGTTCTGGGCTGAGGAGACAACGAGCATGGACTTCAATTTCACCGACGACCAGGAACAGCTGCGCGACGCGGTCCGCAAGTGGGTCGACAAGGGCTACGACTTCGAGCGCCGCCGCGGCATCGAGGCCAAGGGCGGCTTCTCGCGCGAAGCGTGGGACGAACTGGCCGAGCTCGGCCTGGGCGGCCTCTACATCAGCGAGGACGACGGCGGCCTGGGCATGGGTCCGGTCGCGGGCATGGTCGTCATGGAAGAACTGGGCCGCGGCATCGTGCTGGAGCCCTTCTCGCAGACGCTGATCGCCGGCGCGGTGCTCAGCGGCTACGCGGGCGCCGACACCAAGGAAAGCTGGCTGCCGCGCATCGCGGGCGGCCAGGCCATCGTGGTGCTGGCCTACCAGGAGCGAAAGGCGCGGTGGCGCCTCGACGTGTGCGAGGCGCACGCCGCCAAGGCTGGCGACGGCTGGTCGCTGACCGGCGCCAAGAGCGTGGTGCCCGTGGGCGATGAAGCCGATGCCTTCCTGGTGCCGGCCAAGGTCGACGGCAAGATCGCCCTCTTCCTGGTCGAGCGCAGCGCCAGCGGCGTGGAAGCGCGCGGCTACGGCACGCAGGACGGCTCCCGCGCCGCCGAGGTCGTGTTCGACAAGGCCGACGCCACGCTGCTGACGCTCGACGGCCTCGCCGCGCTCGAATACGCGGTGGACGTCGGCATCGCCGCCCTCTGCGCCGAAGGCGTGGGCGTGATGGACAAGACCGTGGACCTCACCGTCGAGTACCTGAACCAGCGCAAGCAGTTCGGCGTGGTCATCTCCAGCTTCCAGGCGCTGCGCCACCGCGTGGCCGACATGAAGATGCAGTTGGAGCTCGCCCGCTCGATGAGCTACTACGCCACGCTCAAGCTCAACGCCCCGGCCGACGAGCGCCGCCAGGCGCTGGCCCGCGCCAAGTACCAGCTCGGCGTGTCGATGCGCTACATTGCCGCGAATTCGGTGCAGCTGCACGGCGGCATCGGCGTGACCGACGAATACATCGGCAGCCACTACTTCCGCAAGCTCACGCAGATGGAAATGACCTTCGGCGACACGCTGCACCACCTGGGCGAAGTCTCCGCCCGCATGCAGGACACCGCCGGCGTCTTCGCCTAGGACAAGGCTCGCCCCCGGGCTGCGCACACTTCGTGTCGCCGCGGCCCGGCGAAGCCGGCTCCGCGGTGTTCCGCTAGCATCCAACGCCCGCCCGCTTCGCGCTGGCGGGCGTTTTCACTTGGCCCCTCACACCCGGACCCCAGGAACGAAACATGCAGACTCGCCGCTCTCTTCTGGTCGCCATGGCCGCCACCGGAACCACTGCCGCCATGCTGACCGCCTGCGCCACCTCTCCCACGCCTTCCTACACCGAGCGCCCGCCGATCGTGTTCATGCACGGCAACGGCGACTCGGCCGCGCTCTGGCAGACGACGATCTGGCGCTTCGAATCGAACGGCTGGCCGCGCGACCGGCTTTTCGCGGTGGACCAGCCCAACCCGGTGGCTCGCGACGATGACGCCGTGGCGCAACCCGGGCGCAGTTCGACCGGCGAATCGGCCGTGTTCCTCAAGGCCGAGGTCGACAAGGTGCTGAAGGCCACGGGCGCGAGCAAGGTCGTGCTGATAGGCAACTCGCGCGGCGGAAACACCATCCGCAACTACGTGCAGAACGGCGGCGGCGCGGCGGTCGTGAGTCACGTGGTGCTGGGCGGCAACCCGGCTCACGGAATCTGGGCGGTGAAGGGCCTGCGCGAGAACAACGAGTTCTCGGGGCTCTCGGGCTTCATGCAGCAGCTCAACGCGCCGAAGGGACCGAACGGCGAGGAAGTCACGCCCGGCGTGAAATGGCTGACGCTGCGCTCCGACAACAACGACAAGTACGCGCAGCCCGACGGCGTGTGGATCGGCTCCCCCGGCAAGCCGACCAACATCGGCTTCGACGGGCCGGCGCTCAAGGGCGCGACCAACATCGTGCTGCCGCGCGTCGACCACCGCGAGACCTCCTTCTCGCCCGCCGCCTTCGCCGCGACCTGGCAGTTCCTGACCGGACAGGCACCCCGCACCACCGAGGTCGCGCCCGAGGCGACCGTCGTGCTCAACGGCCGCGCGCTCGGTGCCGAGAACCTCCCGCTCAACGGTGCCACGGTCACCGTCTACGCGGTCGATCCAGCCACCGGCGCCCGGCTCGGCGAAGCGGTCTTCACCAAGTCCATCGGCGCCGACGGCCGCTGGGGGCCCTTCAAGGCGCGGGGGGACGCGGCCTACGAATTCGTGCTGGCCACGCCCAGCTACGGCACCACCCACATCTACCGCAGCCCCTTCCCGCGCAGCAGCGGCGTGGTGAACCTGAAGCCGGAGCGCGTCACGCCGGCCGACGGCAGCACCGGCGCGGTCGTCGTCTTCACCCGGCCGCGCGGCTACTTCGACGCCCAGCGCGACACCATGCGCTTCGACGGCCAGAGCCCGCCGGCGGGCGTACCGCCCAAAGGCTCGGGCGTGTCGAGCTCGCGGCTGCGTACCGCCGCCGCCGAACCACAGCGCGCGGTGACGGGCGAATTCAACGGCGAGCGCATCACCGGCCTGACCTGGCCCGCAGCGAGGGAGCACGTGACGGTGCTCGAACTGACCTACTGAACAAGGCAAGCAGGCCATGACAGACGGCAACGACGCTCCCTTCGTCCTGCAGTCGCGCGACGCGCGCGGCGTGGTCACACTGACGCTGAACCGGCCGGCCGCGTTCAACGCGCTCTCCGAAGGCATGCTCGGCGCGCTCGAGCAGGCGCTGGGCGAAGTCACGGCCGACGGCGGCGTGCGCGCGGTGGTCATCGCCGGGGCCGGCAAGGCCTTCTGCGCCGGCCATGACCTGAAGGAGATGCGCGCCGCGCCCTCGCTCGACTATTACGAGCAGCTGTTCGAGCGCTGCGGCGCGATGATGCTGTCGATACAGAAGCTGCCCGTACCGGTGATCGCGCGCGTGCACGGCATCGCGACGGCGGCGGGCTGCCAGCTGGTCGCGGTCTGCGACCTGGCGGTGGCTTCGAGCGACGCGCGCTTCGCGGTCAGCGGGGTGAACGTCGGCCTCTTCTGCGCCACGCCGAGCGTCACGCTTTCGCGCAACCTCGGGCGCAAGCAAGCCTTCGAGATGCTGGTGACGGGCGAATTCATCAGCGCGCAGGAGGCGCGCGAGAAGGGCCTGGTCAACCGCGTGGCTCCGGCCGGGGAACTGGATGCGACGGTCGAATCGCTGGTCGCCAGCATCGTCGCCAAGCCCCGCACCGCGCTCGCGCTGGGCAAGGCCCTCTTCTACCGCCAGCTCGAAACCGGCATCGAGGCAGCGCTGGCCGATGCCAGCCAGACCATGGCCTGCAACATGATGGACGAGAGCGCGCTGGAAGGCGTGCAGGCCTTCATCGAGAAGCGCCCGCCGGCCTGGAAGCGCTGATCAGGCGGCCGGCCAGCTAGGAATCGTGCAGCCGCGAGCTCTGCGGCAGGTGCGCCATCAAAAACTCCATCTGGTCCGCGAGGATGCGCCTGTTTCGCAGGATGAAGTCTTCCCAGAGGCTGGGCACGTAGGGCGCATACAGCAGCGGCATGCCGGCCTGCTCGGGCGTGCGGCTGCTCTTGCGGTGGTTGCAGGGCCTACAGGCCGTGACCACGTTCATCCAGGTGTCGATGCCCCGCTGGGCGAACGGGATGATGTGCTCGCGCGTGAGTTCGTCTTCGTGGAAGTGGCCGCCGCAGTAGGCGCAGATGTTGCGGTCTCGCGCGAAGAGCTTGCTGTTGGTGAGCCCGGGGCGCAGCGCGAAGGGGTTGATGCGGGGCACGCCCTTGGTGCCGATGATGCTGTTGATCGCGATCTGCGACTGCTCGCCGGTGATCGCGTTGTGGCCGCCACGGAACACCGCCACCTGCGCACCCACTTCCCAGCGGACTTCGTCCGCGGCGTAGTGGATCACCGCCTGTTCCAGCGAAATCCATGACTGGGGCAGCCCTTGGGCCGACAGCTTCAAGACCTTCACACACGCCTCCTCGAAAAGGGAGAGAACACGGAAAGACCAGGGACACGGAGCGCGTTGGAGACCCACGCCGATCAACGCACTGCGTCACAATATACCGGCTTTGTGACAAATCGGCCTGATCCGCCCAATCGACGGGCGGAAGGCGCTATCAAAAAGATACTCACCGATGCAGGTTTTTCGTGGCTTCCGGCACCCTGGCGTTGCCCCCGCCTGCGCCCTCACCATTGGCAATTTCGACGGCGTGCACCGCGGCCACCAGGCCATGCTCGCGCTCTTGCAGACCGAGGCCCGCCAGCGCGGGCTGCCGAGCTGCGTGCTCACATTCGAGCCCCATCCGCGGGACTATTTCGCCGCCGTCACCAAGAAGCCCGACCTCGCGCCGGCGCGCATCGGCACGCTGCGCGACAAGCTCAGCGAACTGGCCGCCTGCGGCGTGACGCAGACCGTCGTGCTGCCCTTCGACGCCCGGCTGGCCTCCCAGTCGCCGGAGGAATTCATCCAGAAGGTGCTGATCGACGGCCTGGGCGCGCGCTACGTGCTGGTGGGCGACGACTTCCGCTTCGGCGCCAGGCGGGCCGGTGACTACGCCATGCTCGACGCGGCCGGCGATACCCACGGCTTCGACGTGGCGCGCATGAACAGCTACGAGGTGCACGGCCTGCGGGTGTCCAGCTCCGCCGTGCGCGAGGCGCTGGCCGAAGGCCGCATGGCCGACGCCCACACCCTGCTGGGCCGTCCGTACGCCATCTCGGGCCACGTGGTCCACGGCCGCAAGCTGGGCCGCGCGCTGGGCGCCTCGGCGCCGGGCAAGGACGATGGCTTTCGCACCCTCAACCTGCGCTTCAAGCACTGGAAGCCGGCCGCCAGCGGCATCTTCGCGGTGCTGGTGCACGGCCTGTCCGAGCGGCCGCTGCCGGGCGTGGCCAACCTGGGCGTGCGCCCTTCGCTGGACGCCAACGACGTCAACGGCGGGCGGGTGCTGCTCGAAACCCATTGCCTGGAGTGGCCCTCCCATCTGGGAGCCGAAGGGGCCTACGGTAAAATCGTCCGCGTGGAACTCCTGCACAAACTGCACGACGAATTGCGCTACACCAGCCTCGAGGCCCTCACCGCGGGCATCGCGAAGGATGGCCGCGACGCTCGCGCGTTCTTCGCATCGACCCACGCCGAAACCCACCGCCAGACCACGCGGGACCGAATTTAGCCCTGCACGCACCGTGCTGCCGCCCTTCGACAAGCTCAGGGCGAACGGCTTCACCTTCCGCACCGACACGCTTCATGCAGTTCGGGCTGAGCCTGTCCAAGCCCCCTCTGTTTCGCACCCAACATGTCTGACGCTGCTTCCCCCAAAGACTACCGTTCCACGCTGAACCTGCCCGACACCCCCTTCCCGATGCGCGGCGACCTGCCCAAGCGCGAGCCGGGCTGGGTGAAGGAATGGAATGACGAAGGTGTCTACCACCGCCTGCGCGACGCCCGCCACGGCGCGCCCAAGTTCATCCTGCACGACGGCCCGCCCTACGCCAACGGCCAGATCCACATGGGCCACGCGGTGAACAAGATCCTGAAGGACATGATCACCAAGGCGCGCCAGCTCGAAGGCTACGACGCGCTCTACGTGCCCGGCTGGGACTGCCACGGCCTGCCGATCGAGAACGCCATCGAAAAGCAGTACGGCCGCAACCTCAGCCGCGACGAGATGCAGGCCAAGAGCCGCGCCTTCGCCACCGGGCAGATCGCCCAGCAGATGGCCGACTTCCAGCGCCTGGGCGTGCTGGGCGAATGGGACCATCCCTACAAGACGATGGACTTCGCCAACGAGGCCGGCGAGCTGCGCGCGTTCAAGCGCGTGATCGAGCGCGGCTTCGTCTACCGCGGCCTCAAGCCGGTGTACTGGTGCTTCGACTGCGGCTCGTCGCTGGCGGAGTTCGAGATCGAGTACGCCGACAAGAAGAGCCAGACCGTCGACGTCGCCTTCAAGGCGCACGACCGCGAGAAGGTGCTCAAGGCCTTCGGCACCGACCACACGATCCTGGGCGACATCTTCGCCGTGATCTGGACCACCACCGCCTGGACCATCCCCGCCAACCAGGCGATCAACCTGAACCCCGAGCTCGAGTACTCGCTGGTCGACACCGAGCGCGGCCTGCTGATCCTGGCCAACTCGCTGGTCGAGATGTGCATGACGCGCTACGCGCTCGACGGCAAGGTGCTGGCCACGGTCAAGGGCGAGAAGCTCGGCGGCCTCGAGTTCGAGCATCCGCTGTACGACGCGGACGCCGGCTACAGGCGCCTGTCGCCGGTGTACCTGGCCGACTACGCCACCGCCACCGACGGCACGGGCCTGGTCCACTCCTCGCCCGCGTACGGCCTGGACGACTTCAACTCCTGCGTCGCCCACGGCGTGGCCTACGACGACATCCTGAACCCGGTGCAGGGCAACGGCAGCTACGCGCCCGACTTCCCGCTCTTCGGCGGCCAGAACATCTGGAAGGCCGTGCCGGAGATCATCGCCGCGCTGCGCGATGCCAACCGCCTGCTGACCACCGAGACCATCACCCACAGCTACCCGCACTGCTGGCGCCACAAGACGCCGGTGATCTACCGCGCGGCCGCGCAGTGGTTCATCCGCATGGATGAGGGCGAGGGCGTGTTCACCAAGGACAAGGCGCCCAAGACGCTGCGCCAGACCGCGCTCGACGCCATCGAGCAGACCAGCTTCTACCCCGAGAACGGCAAGGCGCGCCTGCACGACATGATCGCCGGACGGCCCGACTGGTGCATCTCGCGCCAGCGCAGCTGGGGCGTGCCGATCCCGTTCTTCCTGCACAAGGACTCGGGCGAGCTGCATCCGCGCACCATGGAGATCCTCGACCAGGCCGCCGACATCGTCGAAAAGGGCGGCATCGAGGCCTGGAGCCGCGTCACCGTCGAGGAAATCCTCGGGGCGGAGGACGCGCCGCACTACACCAAGAGCACCGACATCCTCGAGGTGTGGTTCGACTCGGGCTCGACCTTCTCGCACGTGCTGCGCGGCACGCACCCCACCGTGCACCACGAGACGGGGCCCGAGGCCGACCTGTACCTCGAAGGCCACGACCAGCACCGCGGATGGTTCCATTCGTCGCTGCTCATCGCCTGCGCGCTGGAAGACCGCGCGCCGTACAAGGGCCTGCTGACGCACGGCTTCACGGTCGATGCCAAGGGCATCAAGATGAGCAAGTCGCTCAAGAACGGCATCGACCCGCAGGAAATCAGCAGCAAGCTGGGCGCGGAGATCATCCGCCTGTGGGTGGCCGCGAGCGACTACTCGGGCGACATCGCGGGCGACGACAAGATCCTGGCGCGCGTGGTCGACGCCTACCGCCGCATCCGCAACACGCTGCGCTTCCTGCTCGCGAACACCAGCGACTTCGACATCGAGAAGGACGGCGTGCCGCTCGACCAGCTGTTCGAGATCGACCGCTACGCGCTGTCGCGCGCCGCGCAGTTCCAGGCCGAGATCCTCGCGCACTACAAGGTGTACGAGTTCCACCCGGTGGTGGCCAAGCTGCAGATCTACTGCTCGGAAGACCTGGGCGGCTTCTACCTCGACATCCTGAAGGACCGCCTCTACACCACGGCCCCGGGTTCGCTGGCGCGCCGCAGTGCGCAGACGGCCCTGTGGCACATCGCGCAGGCGATGCTGCGCTGGATGGCGCCCTTCCTGAGCTTCACCGCCGAGGAGGCCTGGAAGATCGTGGGCACCGGCAAGCCGGGCGACTCGATCTTCACGCAGACCTACAGCCAGTTCGCCGCGCCCGACGAGGCGCTGCTGGCCAAGTGGAACCGCATCCGCGAGATCCGCGACGTGGTCAACAAGGACATCGAGGCCGTGCGCGCCGAAGGCAAGGTCGGCTCGTCGCTGCAGGCCAACCTGCAGCTGACGGCCCCGGCCGACGACTTCGCACTGCTGGGCTCGCTGGGCGAGGACCTGAAGTTCGTCTTCATCACCTCCGCCATCGCGCTGGCCGCGGGCGAGACGCTCTCGACGGTGGTCACGCCGAGCGCCGCGCAGAAGTGCGAGCGCTGCTGGCACTACCGCGACGACGTGGGCCACGACCCGGCCCATCCGACGATCTGCGGGCGCTGCACCAGCAACCTGTTCGGCGCAGGCGAATCGCGGAGCGTTGCCTGATGGCCGCCGCCCGTTCCATGTCGTCCGCCTCGCGTTCGCGCGGCGGCAGCATCTGGCCCTGGCTCGGGCTGGCGGTGATCATCGTGATCATCGACCAGTTCACCAAGACGCTGATCCTGGGCTACTACAAGCTGGGCGACGCGACCTACGTCACGAGCTTCTTCAACGTGGTGCGCGCCCACAACACGGGCGCCGCCTTTTCGTTCCTCGCCGACCACTCGGGCTGGCAGCGCTGGCTGTTCACCGCCATCGGCGTGGGCGCGGCGGTGTTCATCGTGTGGATGCTGAAGTCGCACGCGGGGCAGAAGCTGTTTTCGTTCTCCATGGCCTGCATCCTGGGCGGCGCCATCGGCAACGTGGTCGACCGGATGATGCACGGCTACGTGGTCGACTTCCTGAGCTTCCACGCGGGCAACTGGTACTTCCCGGCCTTCAACGCGGCCGACAGCGCCATCACGCTCGGGGCGATCTGCCTGATCGTCGACGAGATCCGGCGGGTCCGCCGGGGCAAGTAAAAGCTCATCGAAATCCAGAACAAGGGGCCCGCAGGGCCCCTTTTCTTTTGGCCCGCACTGCCTGCGAAAGCCGAGGGTTTCTCCCGCTTTCTCGCCATGTCATAACAAAGTCATACTGCCGCGGTTCAATGTAAACGATTACATGAGCACCGCACGATGAGCATCCAAGCCGTTGCAGCCAAAGCCGGGGTCTCGGTGGCCACCGTCTCGCGCGCCTTCAACTTTCCGGACAAGGTGACGCCCGCCACGCGCGAGCTGGTGGAACGCGTGGCGCGCGAGCTCAACTACGTGCCGAACGCCAGCGCCCGCACCCTGCGCACCCAGCGCAGCCGCGTGCTCGGCGTGGTGCTGCCCACCCTGCTGAACCCGACCTTCGCCGAATGCCTGCAGGGCATCGCGCGCGCGGCCATCGCCGGGGGCTACGCGATCATCCCCGTCACCACCGGCTACCGGATCGAAGAAGAGGAGCGCGCCGTGCATCTGCTGCTCGCGGGCAGCGTCGACGGCCTGATCCTCGTGGTGTCGAACCCCTCGACCTCGGCCGCCCTGCCCCGCCTGCAGGCGGCCGGCGTGCCCTACGTGCTGGCCTACAACCGCCACCCCGCGCACCCCTGCGTGTCGGTCGACAGCGAAAGCGCGGTGGCCGATGCGGTCGCGCGGCTGGTGCTGCTGGGCCACCGGCGCATCGCGATGGTCAGCGGCACGCTCGCCGCCTCCGACCGCGCGCAGCAGCGCTATCGCGGCTTTCGCAAGGGCATGGCCGAAGCGGGCCTGCCGCCGCCTGCGCTGATCGAGGTGCCTTTCGTCGAAACCGCGGTGGATGCGCTCTCGAAGCAGCTGCAGGCGCGCAACCGCCCCACGGCACTGATCTGCTCGAACGACCTGCTGGCCATCCGCAGCATCCGGGCCGCGCACCTCAGCGGGCTTTCCGTGCCGGGCGACCTCAGCGTGGTCGGCTTCGACGGCATCGCGCTCGGCGAAGACCTCACGCCCGCGCTCACCACCATCGCCCAGCCCAACAGCGACATCGGCCGCCACAGCGTGGAACTGCTGATCCAGGCCATGGCCAGCGGCGCCGCGCTGCAGGCCGACGCGAGCCTGCTGCTTGCGCATTCATTTCGAGACGGCGAGTCGTGCGCCTCGGCGCACGAGAACGAAAACGACAGCCAGGACAACAACGCCGCAATTCCCTGACCCTCAAGACCCCCCGTTACCTGCCTACATCCATCCAAGGAGCCTTTCGATCATGTCTCTTCGCTTCCACCGCCTGGCCCGCCTCGGCCTGCTCGCCGCCACGCTCGCAGCCGGCAGCGCCATGGCCCAGACCGCCATCTGCTACAACTGCCCGACCGAATGGGCCGACTGGGGCACCCAGCTCAAGGCCATCAAGGCCAAGACGGGCATCACCGTGCCGCCGGACAACAAGAACTCCGGCCAGTCGCTCGCGCAGCTGGCCGCCGAGAAGGCCAGCCCCGTCGCCGACGTCACCTACCTCGGCGTGACCTTCGCGGTGCAGGCCGCCAAGGACGGGCTGGTCGAGCCCTACAAGCCGGCCGCCTGGAAAGACATCCCCGACGGCCTGAAGGACCCGGCCGGCAACTGGTTCACCATCCACTCGGGCACGCTGGGCTTCATGGTCAACGTCGACGCGCTCAAGGGCAAGCCGGTGCCGAAGTCGTGGGCCGACCTGCTCAAGCCCGAGTACAAGGGCCTGATCGGCTACCTCGACCCGGCCTCGGCCTTCGTCGGCTACGTCGGCGCGGTCGCGGTGAACGAGGCGCGCGGCGGCACGCTCGACAACTTCAAGCCGGCAATCGACTACTTCAAGGCGCTGCAGAAGAACGAGCCCATCGTGCCGAAGCAGACCTCCTATGCGCGCGTGCTCTCGGGCGAGATCGCGATCCTGCTCGACTACGACTTCAACGCCTACCGCGCCAAGTACAAGGACAAGGCCAACGTCGCCTTCGTGATCCCGAGCGAAGGCACGCTGGCCGTTCCCTACGTCATGAGCCTGGTCGCCAAGGCCCCGCACGCGGCCGACGCGAAGAAGGTGCTCGACTTCACCCTGTCCGACGAAGGCCAGGCGATCTGGGCCAAGGCCTACCTGCGTCCGGTGCGCGCCAGCGCCATGCCCAAGGACATCGAGGCCCAGTTCCTGCCGGCCAGCGAGTACGCGCGTGCCAAGAGCGTGGACTACGGCCGCATGGCCGCCGCGCAGAAGGCCTTCTCCAACGAGTACCTGAAGGAAGTCCGCTGAGCGGATGCCGCGCGCGATGACGCAAGCCATTTCCATGAACGCCTCCAGCGCCTCCGACGTGCCGAACGCCTGGAACCCGCGCTGGCGCCTGCTGGCCTGCGTCGCGCCCGCGGCCGCCTTCTTCGCGGCCTTCTGGCTGCTGCCGGTGGTGCGCCTGCTGGCGCTGCCCGCCGGCAAGGGCTGGGCCACCTACTTCGCGGTGCTGACCGATGCGCGCTACCTCGCGAGCATGGTCAACACCGTCGTGCTCTCGGTCACCGTGACGCTGGCCACGCTGGTGCTGGGCGCAGCCGTGGGCATCTACCTTGCGCGCCGCGCCTTCGTGGGCAAGCGCGTGCTGCTGTCGCTGCTCACGCTGCCGCTGTCGTTCCCCGGCGTGATCATCGGCTTCTTCGTGATCCTGCTCGGCGGACGCCAGGGCGTGGTGGCGGACATCGGCGACACGCTGTTCGGCGAGCGCATCACCTTCGCCTACGGACTGCTCGGCCTGTTCCTGGCGTACCTGTATTTCTCGCTGCCGCGCGCCATCGCCACCTATGCGGCAGCGGCCGAGTCGATGAACATGCAGCTGGAGGAAGCCGCGCGCTCGCTCGGCGCCTCGCGGCTGCGCGTGGCGCGCGACGTGTGGCTGCCCGAGCTGGCGCCGACCACGCTGGCCTGCGGCGCGATCCTGTTCGCGACCTCGATGGGCGCCTTCGGCACGGCCTTCACGCTGGCCAGCAAGTTCGAGGTGATCCCGATCACGATCTACAACGAGTTCACCAACTACGCCAACTTCGCACTGGCCGCATCGCTGTCGATCGCCCTGGGCGTCGTGACCTGGCTGGTGCTTTTCATGGCGCGACGCTTCGGCGCCAACCCCGTCGCACGCTGAGGTTCGCACCATGCACAAGAACACTCAACCGAAGGCTCCCTTCCTCTTCGCGGTGACGCTGATCGTGAGCCTCTTCATGATCGCGCCGATGCTGCTGTCGGTGATGGCGGGCCTGGTCAACAACTACAGCACGGGCATCAAGAGCGGCTTCACGCTGCGCTGGCTGGCCGAGGTGTGGGAGAACTACGGCGGCACCGTGGGCTGGTCGCTCGCGCTGGCCATCGCCTGCGTCGCCGGCACCGTGCTGCTGGGCGTGCCCTGCGCCTATGCGCTGGCGCGCAGCCGCTCGCGCGCGGCCCGCATCTTCGAGGAACTGCTGACGCTGCCGGTCGCGGTGCCGGGGCTGGCCACGGCGCTGGCGCTGATCCTCGCCTACGGGCAGCTCACGGCCTTCCGGCAGAGCTTCGCGTTCATCCTCGTGGGGCACATCGTCTTCACGCTGCCCTTCATGGTGCGCACCGTGGGCTCGGCCTTCCAGCGCGACGAGCTGCTCGCGCTCGAGGAAGCCGCGCGCTCGCTGGGGGCGAACTTCCGCCAGCGCTTCATGGGCATCCTGGTGCCGGCCGTGTTCCCGGCCATCGTGGCCGGCAGCCTGATGGTGTTCACGCTCTCGGTGGGCGAGTTCAACCTCACCTGGATGCTGCACACGCCGCTCACCCGCACGCTGCCCGTGGGCCTGGCCGACAGCTACGCCTCGATGCGCATCGAGATCGGATCGGCCTACACGCTGGTCTTCTTCGCCGTCATCCTCCCGGTGCTGTGGGGCCTGCAGCACCTTGCAAACCTGATCCAGAAACATCATGGAACTTGAACGCATCCCCATCGACATCGCCAACTGCGCGAAGACCTATGCAGACGGCACGCGCGGCCTGCAACCCACCAGCCTGCGCGTGGAGGCCGGCGAGGTGCTCGCGCTGCTCGGCCCCTCGGGCTGCGGCAAGACCACGCTGCTGCGGCTGATCGCCGGGCTGGAGTCGCCCGACGCGGGCAGCCGCATCGTGTTCGGCGACCAGGACGTCACCCAGCGCCCCGTGGAGCAGCGCGGCGTGGGCATGGTGTTCCAGAGCTACGCGCTCTTTCCGCAGATGACCGTGGCGGCCAACATCGGCTACGGCCTGCGCATCCGGGGCGTGTCGGCCCAGGAAGAAAAGCGCAGCGTGGGCGAGCTGGTCGACCTGGTGCGCCTGGGCGGCCTGGAGAACAAGCGCCCCGCCGAGCTCTCCGGCGGCCAGCGCCAGCGCGTGGCACTGGCGCGCGCGGTGGCGGTGCGCCCGCGCGTGCTGCTGCTCGACGAGCCGCTGGCCGCGCTAGACGCCAAGCTCAAGGAGTCGCTGCGCGACGAACTGGCCGAACTGTTGCGCCGGCTGCACATCACGGCCATCCACGTCACCCACGACCAGCAGGAGGCGCTGGCCATCGCCGACCGGCTCGCGGTGATGCGCGCCGGCCGCATCGTGCAGGTGGGCCGCGGCGAGGACCTGTACCGCGCGCCCGCGCATCCCTTCGTGGCCGAGTTCCTGGGCCGGGTCAACCGGCTGGAGCGCGGGCAGGACGCCATCGCCCAGGGCGTTGTCCGACTCGGAGGAAAGACCCTGCCCTGCCCCCCGGCGTGGCAGAGCCATGCGACTCTGCTGGTGCGGCCCGAGGACATCGAGGTCGGCTCGCCCCGGCTCGACTGGGGCGCTGCGATCGTCGAGCGCCGCACCTTCCTCGGCGATCGCGTGCAGCTGCATCTGCGCGCACAGGACCAGCCCGTGCTGGTGGCCGACGTGGGGCGCGACAATCCTTTCGGACCGGGCGACACGGTGGGTCTTCGCATCCAGCCCGAACGCCTGATGACGTCGCAGGAAGCCATCGCATGACGACAGCAGAAACCCGCAACAACACCATCCTGGTCCAGCTCACCGACCTGCACATCCGCGAGCCGGGCCGGCTGGCCTATGGGCGCATCGATACGGCCCCGTACCTGGAGCGCGCGGTGCAGTCGGTGCTCGCGCTGCGCCAGCAGCCCGACGCGGTGGTCGTCACCGGCGACCTCACGGACTTCGGCCGCGCCGCCGAGTACGAGCACCTCGCCCGCCTGCTTGCACCGCTGACCATGCCGGTCTACCTGATGCCCGGCAACCACGACGAGCGCGACCAGCTGCGCCGCAGCTTTCCCGGCCACGCCTACCTGGGCGCGGACGGCGACGGCTTCATCCAGTATTCGGTGCGTGTCGGCGCGCTGCGGCTGCTGACCCTCGACACCTGCGTGCCACACGCCAGCCACGGCGCGCTGTGCGAGAAGCGCCTGGCCTGGCTCGAAGCGCAACTCGACGCCTGCCGAGGCGAGCCGGTCGTCATCGCCATGCACCATCCGCCCTTCGAGACGCTGATCGGCCACATGGACGAGATCGGCCTGCTGGAAGGCGCCGAGGCGCTCGAAGCGCTGGTCTCGCGCCATCCGAACGTCGAGCGCATCATCTGCGGCCACCTGCACCGCGCCATCGACGTGCGCTTCGGCGGCACCATCGCATCTACCTCGCCGGCGCAGGCCCACCAGGTGTGCCTCGACCTGGCGCCCGACGCCGACTCGGCCTGGACGCTGGAGCCGCCATCGTTCCGGGTGCACGCCTGGTCCGCCCGCGGGCGCCGGCTCGTCACCCACCTGGCCGCCTCGGGCAGCTTCGAGGGGCCCTACCCTTTCCACGACAACGGAGCGTTGATCGACTGAAGCTCCTACTTGTGGAAAATGGGGTCGAAACGAAAAACAACGAAAAGAAAGGATAGAGCCCGACCTCCATGAAGCACCTCCTGAATCTGCTGGCGGCGGTGGCCCTGCTCGTGTGGGGCACCCATCTGGTCCGCACCGGCGTTCTTCGCGTGTTCGGCGCCAACCTGCGCAAGATCCTCGTGCAGAGCATGCGCAACCGCTTCACCGCCGCCCTCTCGGGCATCGGCGTGACGGCGCTGGTGCAGTCGAGCACCGCCACCTCGCTCATGACCTCCTCCTTCGTCGGGCAGGGGCTGGTCACGCTGCCTGCGGCTCTGGCGGTGATGCGGGGCGCCGACATCGGCACGGCGCTGATCTCGGTGCTGTTCTCGGCAGACCTTTCGTGGCTCTCGCCGATGTTCATCTTCGTGGGGGTGGTGCTCTTCATCACGCGCTCGGCCACGGTGGCGGGGCGCGTCGGCCGGGTGCTCATCGGGCTGGGACTGATGCTGCTGGCGCTGCAGCTGGTGGTGGAGGCGACCGAGCCCCTGTTCTCCTCGCCGGCCATCCGCGCGCTGCTGGCCTCGATCAACAGCGACGTGCTGCTGGAGATCACCATCGGCTCGGTGCTGGCCATCGTGGCCTACTCGAGCCTCGCGGTGGTGCTGCTGGTGGCGGCCATGGCCAGCTCGAACGTGGTGCCGCTGGACGTGGCGCTCGGGCTGGTGCTCGGCGCCAACCTGGGCAGCGGCCTGCTGGCGGTCCTGACCACGGCCAAGTCGGCCGTCTCGGTACGGCAGGTGACCGTGGGCAATCTGCTCTTCAAGGCGCTGGGCGTGGCCATCGTGGCGCCCTTCATCGGTCTGTGGATCCGCTACGTGCAGCCCGAGCTGCCGAACCAGACGCACGGGGTGGTGCTCTTCCACCTGGCATTCAACGTGGTGATCAGCGTGGGCTTCATCGGCCTGACGCAGCTGGTGGCCAAGCTGGTGACGCGCCTGCTGCCGCAGCCGCAGCAGCCGGCGGGCACGACGCGGCCGCATCACCTCGACCCGTCGGCGCTGTCGACGCCCTCGCTCGCCATCTCCAACGCCGCGCGCGAGGCGCTGCACCAGGCCGACGTGGTGGAGACCATGCTGATCGGCATCCTGGACGTGATCCGCCACAACGACCTGCGGCTGGCGCAGGAGCTGCGCCAGCTCGACGACACGGTGGACGAGCTCTACTCGGCCATCAAGTACTACATGACGCGCATCTCGCGCGAGGCGCTGGGCGAGGAGGAAAGCCGCCGCTGGACCGACATCATCAGCTTCACGATCAACATGGAGCAGATCGGCGACATCATCGAGCGGGTGATCATCGACGTCGAAGACAAGAAGATCCGGCCGCAGCGCAACTTCTCCGAGGCCGGCATGGCCGAGATCGTGGAGCTGCACGGACGCCTGGTGGCCAACCTGCGCCTGAGCATGAGCGTGTTCCTCAACGGCAACGTGCGCGACGCACAGAAGCTGCTGGAGGAAAAGGCGCGCTTCCGCGACCTGGAGCGGGCCTACGCGACCACCCACCTCGACCGGCTGTCGGACCGCACCACGCTGAGCATCGAGACCAGCTCGCTGCACATCGACCTGATCAGCGACCTGAAGCGCATCAACTCGCACATCTGCTCGATCGCGTATCCGATCCTGGAGTCGGCCGGGGCGCTGGCGCCCAGCCGGCTGCGCGAGTCGCGGCTGGGCAAGATCGAGGGCTGAACGGTCCTCCGAACGTCCTGCCCGGGCCTACTTGGCCTGCCCGGCGGTCTCCAGCAGCGAAGTCTCGTCGCGCCCGCGCCGCGCATAGCGCTGCGCCAGCACCGCGCAGACCATCAGCTGCATCTGGTGGAAGAGCATCAGCGGCAGCACGATCGCGCCCACCGCGTGCGAGGCGAAGAGCACCTTTGCCATCGGGATGCCGCTGGCCAGGCTCTTCTTGGAGCCGCAGAAGACGATGGTGATCTCGTCTTCCGTGTCGAAGCCCAGCTTGCGCGCCAGCAGGGTCGTGAGGCTCAGCGCCAGGCCGAGCACCACCGCGCACACCACGAGCAGGCCGACCAGTGCATGCACGGGCACCTGCTTCCAGAGCCCCTCGATCACGGCCGCGCTGAACGCGGTGTAGACCACCAGCAGGATCGAGCCCTGGTCGACGAACTTCAGCACCGCGGCGCGGCGCTGGATCCACTTGCCGATCAGCGGACGCAGCAGGTGGCCGGCCGCGAAGGGCACCATCAGCTGCAGCAGGATGCGCCCGATGGAATCCAGCGAGGAAGAAGCCGCATGGCCGCCGCTGGGCAGCACCACCAGGTTGACCAGCACCGGCGTGATGAACACCCCCAGCAGGGTGGAGGCCGAGGCGCTGCAGATGGCCGCGGGCATGTTGCCTCTGGCCATCGCGGTGAAGGCGATGGCCGACTGCACCGTGGCCGGCAGCACGCACAGGTACAGCACGCCGGTGTAGAGCTCGGGCGTCACCAGCGGCAGCAGGATCGGCTTGAGCACCAGTCCCAGCACCGGGAACAGCACGAAGGTGCTCGCGAACACCAGCAGGTGCAGCCGCCAGTGCATGAGCCCGTTGACGATCGCCTCGCGCGACAGCTTGGCCCCGTGCAGGAAGAACAGCAGGCCGATGGCCACCGTGGTCAGCCCCTCGAAGAAGTGCGCGATGCGCCCGCTGGCCGGCAGCAGGCTGGCCAGGGTCACGACCGAGAGAAGCGCGAGGGTGAAGTTGTCGGGAAGGAAACGGGGGCGGGACATGTTGCAACTCGGGACGAACGCCACGCGCGTTGCAGGCGCGCGGGCCGACTCAGCAGGGGAAGATGTGATTTCCGCGCATGAATCTGGTCGCCACTTTGCGGAGCCCGGCGCGTGCTCCTCGCGCCTTTAAGAAGGGGATTTTCGGCGAATTCCGGCATCGCTGCCGGGCGGGCCGGAAATGCCCCACCACGGCGCTTCAGTGTGCCGTGGGCGAACTGAACTGCGCCTGACGGCGGCGCTGGCAGTAGTCGATCAGGTCGTCGATCTCGGTGGCCTTGTCGAAGACCGCATCGGCGCCCAGGTGCACGCACTTGCGGCGCATGTCGGGCGTGGCGTAGTTGCTGAGCACCACGATCTTCTGGGAGGGGCTGCGGTTGCGGCAGGCCTCTAGCACGCGAAAGCCCGTGCCGTCCTTCAGGAACAGGTCGACGATGGCCAGGTCCCACTGCGCCAGATTGCTCGAAAGCCAGCGCGACCCCTCGGCCTCCGTCTCCGCCTCGCCGATGGGCTCGACCCTCGCCACCTCTCGCAGGGTGCCTGCGAGGTTGCGGCGGATGGTCGGGTTGTCTTCGACGATGAAGGTGCGAACGGTGGTCATGGGTATCTATGCCTCTGCGCTGTATCCACAGGCTACAAAGTGCTCGTGGCACAAGTCGAAGGCATGACACCCCTGCGCCGGTAGGACAAGGCCGGCGCGGCGGGCTCGGAAATCAGAGCGTGAGGATCGTGCAGCCCGTGGTCTTGCGCGCTTCCAGGTCGCGGTGCGCCTGCTGCACGTCGGCCAGCGGGTAGCGCTGGTCGATAGGAATCTTCACTGCGCCGCTGCGCACCACCGCGAACAGGTCGTCGGCCATCGCCTGCGTGCTTTCGCGCGTGGCCATGTGGGTGAAGAGCGTGGGCCGGGTGATGTAGAGCGAGCCCTTGGAGGCCAGCAGGCCGAGGTTGACCGGCGGCACCGGGCCGGAGCCGTTGCCGAAGATCGCCAGCAGGCCGAAGGGGCGCAGGCAGTCGATGGAGCCCTCGAAGGTGTCCTTGCCCACCGAGTCGTACACCACCTTCACGCCCTTGCCGCCGGTGATCTCCTTCACGCGGGCCGCGAAGTTCTCGGTGCTGTAGTTGATGGCGTGCGCCGCGCCGTGCTCCAGCGCGAGCTTGCACTTGGCGTCGCTGCCGGCCGTGCCGATCAGCTGCAGGCCCAGGGCCTTGGCCCACTGGCATGCGATGAGGCCGACGCCGCCGGCCGCGGCATGGAACACGATGAAGTCGCCGGCCTGCAGGCCCTCGGCCGGCAGCGTCTTCTTCAGCAGGTACTGCGTGGTCAGGCCCTTGAGCATCATGGCCGCGCCGGTCTCGAAGGAGATGTCGTCGGGCAGCCTGCAGACGTTCTTCGCCGGCATCACCCGCAACTCGCTGTAGGCGCCGGGGGGCTGGCTCGCGTAGGCGGCACGATCGCCGGCCTTGAGGTGGGTCACGCCCTCGCCCACCGCCTCGACCACGCCCGAGGCTTCCATGCCCAGTTGCAGCGGCATCTGGAACGGGTAGAGCCCGCTGCGCTGGTAGGTGTCGATGAAGTTCAGGCCCACGGCCTTGTGGCGGATGCGGATCTCGCCCGGACCGGGCTCGCCGACCTCCACCTCGACGATCTTCAGTTCTTCGGGACCGCCATGGCGGTCGATACGGACGGCTTTGCTCTTCATCGTTGCGGTCTCCACGCTCTGGAAAGAAGGTAAGGAAGGGATTGAAGGTAGGGGCAGGCATCCTGCCATGTTTGAGCTTCCGGCGACGGCGCGGGGAATCATTGCCCGGTAGAGTCGGCGCCCATGCAGACACAGCCGCAGCGCCTCGCTCCCCTCACCGTCTTCCTGCTCCTCGTTCCTCCGCTGCTGTGGGCCGGCAATGCCGTGGTCGGCCGCATGGTGCGGGAGCTGGTGTCGCCACTGACGCTGAACTTCGTGCGCTGGGTCATCGCCTTCGCGCTGCTGCTGCCGCTGGCGGCGCAGGTGCTGCGGCGCGACAGCCCGCTGTGGGCGCACTGGAAGCGCTACGCGGTGCTCGGCCTGCTGGGCATCGGCCTGTACAACGCCTTCCAGTACCTGGCGCTGCAGACCTCCACGCCCATCAACGTGACGCTGGTCGGCTCGAGCCTGCCGCTGTGGATGCTTGCGGTGGGCGCCCTCTTCTTCCGCGCGCGCGTCAGCGGCCGCGAAATCGGCGGCGCGCTGCTGTCGATGGCGGGCGTGCTGCTGGTGCTCAGCCGCGGCGAATGGCGGCAGCTGCTCGGGCTGCGGCTGGTGCCGGGCGACCTCTACATGATCCTGGGCACCATCGCGTGGGCCTTCTACAGCTGGCTGCTGGCGCGCACGCACGAGCCGGCGGCCGTGCGCAGGGACTGGGCCGCGTTCCTGATGGCGCAGCTGGTGTTCGGCCTCGCATGGTCGGGCGCGCTGGCCGCAGGCGAATGGACGCTGACGCCCGCGCACCTCGAACTCGGCTGGCCGCTGATCGCGGCGATGCTGTTCATCGGCATCGGCCCCGCGGTGGTGGCGTATCGCTGCTGGGGCACCGGCGTGCAGCGCGCGGGGCCGCAACGGGCGAGCATCTTCATGAACCTAACGCCGCTGTTCGCGGCGGTGCTGTCGGCGGCCTTCCTGCGCGAGCCGCCGCACTGGTACCACGGGGCGGCGTTCCTGCTGATCGTGAGCGGGATCGTGGTGGCCTCGCGGCGCTGAGCGAAGGACGGACCCTTCAAGCGAACACCGAGGAACCGGCTTTGCCGGGCCTCAGGTGTTGCCCCCGGCAGGGGGTTGGCGTGCGCGACACGAAGTGCGCGCAGCCTGGGAGCGAGCCCTAGTACGTGCCGGGGTAGGCGCCGCCGTCGGCCAGGATGTTCTGGCCGGTCATGTAGCCGGCCTGCATGCTGCACAGGAAGGCGCAGATGGCGCCGAACTCGGCCGGCGTGCCGAAGCGCTTGGCCGGGATGGTCTTCTTGCGGGCTTCCCACACGGTGTCGAAGTCCTGGCCCGACTTCTGCGCGGAACCGGCCATCGTGCCCTTGAGGCGGTCGGTGTCGAAGGCGCCAGGCAGCAGGTTGTTGATGGTCACGCCCTGCGCCGCCACCGACGTGCGCGCCACGCCGGCCACGAAGCCGGTGAGGCCGCTGCGCGCGCCGTTCGACAGCCCCAGGATGTCGATGGGCGACTTCACCGAGCTCGATGTGATGTTCACGATGCGGCCATAGCCGCGCTTGGCCATGCCGTCCACCGTGGCCTTGATGAGCTCGATGGGGGTCAGCATGTTGGCGTCGACCGCCTTGATCCACGCCTCGCGGTCCCAGTTGCGGAAGTCGCCGGGCGGCGGGCCGCCGGCGTTGGTGACGACGATGTCGAAGTCATGGCCCAGCGCGAACACCGCTGCACGGCCGGCTTCGGTGGTGATGTCGGCGGCCACGTGCTTGACGAACGGGTTGCCCGAGCCGCCGGCCACTTCGGCCAGCTTCTTCGCGGCCGCTTCCAGCACCTCGGCGCCGCGCGCCACGATCACCACGTTGACGCCCTCGCGCACCAGAGCCTCGGCGCAGCCGTAGCCGAGGCCCTTGCTCGCGCCGCACACCAGCGCGGTCTTGCCTGCAATACCCAGATCCATGTTCTTTCTCCAATGAAACAGAAGCAGAAGCGCCGGGGGCTTCAGCGCCCCTTGCGCGTGAAAACGAAAATGCCCGCGATCACGAGCACGGTGCCCGCCGCGATCCACGGCGTGAACGGCTCGCCGAGTATGACCACCCCCATGAGGATGGTCGACAACGGCCCGATCATGCCGGTCTGCGCCGCCATCGCCGGGCCGATGCGCTCGATGGCCATCATCACCATCAGCACCGGCACCGCCGTGCACAGCGTGGCGTTGAGCACCGACAGCCAGATCACCTCCGGCGCCACCGCCATCGCCACGCTGATCGGCCGCGTCAGCGCGAACTGCAGGATGCACAGCACGCAGGCCACAGTGGTGGCCAGCCCAACGAGCCTGAGCGACCCCAGCCGCTTGACGAACTCGCCGCTGTAGACGAGGTAGCCCGCATAGCTCACCGCGCTCAGGAACACCAGGAAGGCGCCCCAGGCCGCGGCGCCGCCGCCCTTGCCGCCGCCACCGGTCCAGAGCTCGTGGCCGAACACCAGCAGCACGCCGGCATAGCTCACGACCATGCCCAGCAGCTGCGGGCGCGTCGGGTGGCGCCGATATAGCAGCCAGCCGAAGAACAGCACCAGCGTGGGGTTGAGGTAAAGGATCAGCCGCTCGAAGCTGGCCGAGATGTAGGCCAGCCCCGCGAAGTCGAGGAAGCTCGCGAGGTAGTACCCCGAGAAGCCCAGGCCGACCACGCCGATCCAGTCGCGCCCGGTGAGCGCCGGCTTGCCGCGCCCGGCCCACCACGCCATCAGTGCGAAGAGCGGCAGCGCGAACAGCATGCGCAGCATGATGAGCGTGACCGCGTCCACGCCGTAGCGGTACGCGAGCTTGACGATGATGGCCTTGCCGCTGAACGCGATGGCGCCCAGGGTGGCCAGCACCAGGCCGGTGGCGACGCCCTTCCTGGCGCTGTCGCGCAGGGGTTGGAGGGCTGGCCGGGGGGATTCGCCGGTCGACGCGGCTGTCTTGTTCATCCCCCGATCATCGCGGCAAGCCCGAACCCCTGCCTCGCCCGCGCTCAGTACCCCGCAGCCGCGCCGTCGCGGCGCGGGTCGCTGGCGGCCACGTAGCCTTCGACCGAGGGCTCGCCCGCGCGCCAGATGAACTGGCCGGCGCCGAAGTCCTGGTAGGAGTCGTTGATCACTTCCAGGTGATGGCCGAGCTCGCGCAGGCCCTGCACCGTGGCCGGGTTCATCGCGGCCTCGACGTTGATCTCCAGCCCCGAGTTGAAGCGCCAGCGCGGCGCGTCGCAGGCGGCCTGCGGGTTCTGCCCGTAGTCGAGCATGCGCACCAGCGTCTGCATGTGGCCCTGCGGCTGCATGTTGCCGCCCATCACGCCGAAGCTCATCACCGGCTGGCCGCCCTTCGTGAGGAAGGCCGGGATGATGGTGTGGAACGGCCGCTTGCCCGGCGCCACCACGTTCGGGCTCTCGGCCTTCAGGCTGAAGCCGTGGCCGCGGTTCTGCAGGCTGATGCCGTATTCGGGCTCCACGCAGCCTGAGCCGAAGCCCATGTAGTTGCTCTGGATGAAGCTGACCATCATGCCGCTCTCGTCGGCGGCCGTAAGGTAGATGGTGCCGCCCTTGACCGGGTTGCCGGCCTTGAAGTCCTGCGCCTTCTTCGGGTCGATGAGGCGCGCGCGCGAGGCCAGGTAGGCGTCGTCGAGCATCTGCTCGGTGGTCACTTCCATGGTCCTGCGCTCCGACACGTAGCGGTACACGTCGGCGAAGGCCAGCTTCATGGCCTCGATCTGCAGGTGCTGCGACTGCACGGAGTCGACCGGCAGCGAGGCGATGTCGAACTTCTCCAGGATGCCCAGCGCGATCAGCGCCGCGATGCCCTGGCCGTTCGGCGGGATCTCGTACAGCGTGTGGCCGCGGTAGTCGCGCGAGATGGGCTCGACCCACTCGGGCTGGTAGGCCGCGAGGTCGGCCACGGTGAGCGCGCCGCCCTGCTCGGCGGAGAACTTCGCCAGCGCCTCGGCGATCTCGCCGTTGTAGTAGGCCTCGCCCTTGGTGCGGGCGATGGCCTTGAGCGCGCGCTCCGCGGCCGTGAAGCGGAACATGTCGCCCACCTCGGGTGCGCGGCCCCAGGGCAGGAAGGTCTGGGCGAAGCCCGGCTGCGACTGCAGGATCGGCGTGGCCGCGGCCCACTTGCCCTGCACCACCGGCGGCACGAGGTAGCCGCGCTCGGCGATGTCGATGGCCGGTGCCAGCAGGTCGGCGAAGGGCAGCTTGCCGAAGCGCTCGCTCAGCGCCACCCAGCCGCGCACCGCGCCCGGCACGGTGACCGAGTCGATGCCGCGCATCGGCGGATTGGCCGCGTCGGCGCCGTACTTGGCCTTGAAGTATTCGGGCGTCCAGGCCTTGGGCGCGGGGCCCGAAGCGTTGAGGCCGTGCAGCTTCTCGCCGTCCCACAGGATGCAGAAGGCATCGCTGCCCAGGCCGTTGCTCACCGGCTCCACCAGCGTCATCACCGCCGCGGTGGCGATGGCCGCGTCGACCGCGTTGCCGCCCTGCTGCAGGATGCGCAGCCCGGCCTGCGAGGCCAGCGGATGCGAGGTCGACACCACGTTGCGCGCGAAGATCGGGATGCGCGTGGAGAGATAGGGGTTGGCGTAATCGAACTTCATACCGTGCTTTCAAGGATGGCGTGAACAATTCGGGAAACACCGCCGAACCGGCTTTGCCGGGCCGCAGGTGTTGCCCCCGGAAGGGGGTTGGCGAAGCGACACGAAGTGCGCGAAGACTGGGGGTGAGCCTGTCACTCGTTGGTGATCTTGCGCTCGACGACGATCTTCTTCCACTTGGCCGCATCGGCCGCAACCATCTTCGCGAACTGGTCCGGCGTACCGGGCACCGCAGGCTCGATGCCCAGGCGCGCGAGCTTTTCCTTCACCTCGGGGTCGGCCAGCGCGTCGTTGGCGGCCTTGTTGATCTTCGCGACGATGTCCGCCGGCAGGTTCTTCGGGCCGTAGAAGCCGAACCAGGTGTTCGACTCGTAGCCGGGCAGCGTGTCGGCGATGGGCGGCAACTCGGGCGCGAGCGGGCTGCGCTTGAGCGAGGTGACGCCCAGCGCGCGCAGGCGGCCGTCGCGCACGTGCGGCATGCCGGTGGGCAGCGAGTCGAACAGCACGTCGACCTTGCCGCTGATCAGGTCGGGAATGGCCAGGGCCGTGCCCTTGTAGGGAATGTGCGTGACGAACACGCCGGCCTGCGCCTTGAAGAGCTCCGCCGTGAGCTGCACGATGGTGCCGTTGCCGCTCGATGCGTAGTTGAGCTTGCCGGGGTTCTTCTTGGCGTAGTCGATCCACTCGCGCACCGTCTTCGCGGGCGAATTGACCGGCACCAGCATGATGCTGGCCGCGTCGCCCACGTGCGCGATCGGCGTGAAGTCGCGCACCGTGTCGTAGGGCAGCTTGCTGATCGCCGGACCGATGGAATGCGTGCTGGTGGTGGCCAGCAGGATGGTGTAGCCGTCGGGCGCGGCCTTGGCCGCCTGGTCGGAGCCGATGGCGCCGCCGGCGCCGGGCTTGTTGTCGACCACCAGCGTAGTGCCCAGCTTGTCGCCCATCTTCTGCCCCAGCGTGCGGGCGAAGAGGTCGGTGGCGCCCGCGGCCGGGAACGGAACGATCAGCCGGATCGGCTTGTTCGGATAGCCCTGCGCCAGGCTGGCTGACGAAGCGGCCACGCCGAGCGCGACGGCGAGCACCTGGAGGAACTGGAGGCGTTTCATGTGCGGGAAAGAATTCTGTGCCAGTGAGGGGGACCGAGCATGCTATGCAGCGGCGGTGGATCAAGCCAGATAATCCAGCTTATTCAACTATCAACGCCGTTTATGACACGAGCCCCCGCCGAGGAAATCTCGCTGCAGCAGCTGCGGGCGCTGGCGGCCGTGGCCGAAACCGGCAGCTTCACACTGGCGGCCGAAGCCCTGCAGCTCACCCAGCCCGCCATCAGCCACCTGATCAAGCGGCTCGAGGAAGAACTGGCGCAGCCGCTGGTGGTGCGCGGGCGCCGCATCCGCATGACCAACGCGGGCCAGATGATGGTCGACACCGCCGTGCGTGCGCTGCGGCTGATCGACGACTCGGTCGGCGCCTGCCGTTCGCAGTCCCAGCTGCGCGAGGGCCGCATCGTGCTGGCGGTGGGCCACCTGACGGCGGGCGCCCTGCTGCCGCCGCTGCTGGGCCGCTTTTCGCAGAAGCACCCCACGCTCGCGGCCACGCTGCTCGACAGCACCGCCGAACAGATGATCTCGCGCGTGCTCTCGCAGGAAGCCGACCTGGGCTTCGGCTCCGACATCGGCCAGAAGCACTCCGAGCTGGCGACCGAGCCCCTCTTCACCGAGCGCATGGCCCTCTTCGTGCGCGACGACCATCCGCTCGCACAGCACGAGACGGTCGAAGCCAGGCGTCTGGAAGGCCTGCCCTTCATCCACGTCAACCCCGACGCCAACGTGTGGCGCGCCGTGAGCCGCCAGCTGGCGAGCGTGGCCAACGTGTACCCGCAGGTGGTGCACCACGTGTCGATGCTGTCGACGGCCTTCGGCCTCATCCAGGCCGGCGCGGGGGTCGCACTGGCACCCCGCTACGTCGAAGTCCTGATGCCCGGCAACCTGCGCGCCGTGGGGGTCACCCGCCCCGTGCTCGAATACCCCGTGGTCGCCATCCGCCTGGCCAAGCACCCGCTGAGCCCCGCGGCAATGGCCTTCCTGGCGATGGCGCGCCAGCACATGAAGCCGGTGCGGGTGGACAAGCTTTGAAGGAAAGCGGGAGCGGACAGCCGAACGCAGAAGAAGTACAAAAGACGCAAAGGCCGCAAAGGCCGCAAAAGAAACCAGGAAGACCTGTTTTGGTTTTCCTTTCGCGCCCTTCGCGAACCTGTCGCGAATCCTTCGCGCCCCCTGCGTCCGGCAGCCCGCCCCCTCACCCCCAAACAAAAACGGCGCCCGAAGGCGCCGTTGTGCAGGGCGTGAGGGATCAGTCCTCGACGAAGGCCTCTTCGCGCTTGGACTTCACGGCCGGCAGCAGGACGATGATCAGCAGCAGGGCTGCCGCGGCCAGCAGGCTTGCCGAGATCGGGCGCGTGACGAACACGCTCCAGTCGCCGCGCGACAGGAGCAGCGAGCGGCGCAGGTTCTCTTCCATCATCGGGCCCAGGATGAAGCCCAGCAGCAGCGGTGCAGGCTCGCAACCCAGCTTGAAGAAGGTATAGCCCACCAGACCGAAGATGCCCACCATCCAGATGTCGAAGGTGTTGTTGTTGGTCGAGTACACCCCGATCGCGCAGAACAGCACGATGGCCGGGAACAGGTACTTGTAGGGCACCGACAGCAGCTTGATCCACATGCCGATCAGCGGCAGGTTCAGGATGATGAGCATCGCGTTGCCCAGCCACATCGAGGCGATCAGGCCCCAGAACAGCTCGGGGTTGCTGGTCATCACCTGCGGGCCCGGCTGGATGTTGTGGATGGTCATCGCACCCACCATCAGCGCCATCACCGCGTTGGGCGGGATGCCCAGCGTCAGCAGCGGGATGAAGGAGGTCTGCGCACCGGCGTTGTTGGCCGACTCGGGAGCCGCCACGCCGCGGATGTTGCCCTTGCCGAAAGGCACTTCGCCCGGCTTCAGCTTAGTCTTCTTCTCGATCGTGTAGGCAGCGAAGGCGGCCAGCAGCGCACCACCGCCGGGCAGGATGCCCAGTGCGGAACCCAGCGCCGTGCCGCGGAGAACGGCGGGCGTCATGCGCTTGAAGTCTTCCTTGGTCGGGAACAGGCCCGAAACCTTGGCGGTGAACACTTCGCGCTCGTCGTCGGGACGCGAGAGGTTCGCGATGATTTCGCCGTAGCCGAACACGCCCATGGCGATGGCCACGAAGCCGATGCCGTCGGTCAGTTCAGGGATGTCGAAGCTGTAGCGGGCGACGCCCGAGTTCACGTCGGTACCGACCAGGCCCATCAGCAGGCCCAGCACGATCATCGCGATGGCCTTCAGCAGCGAGCCGGAGGCCAGCACCACGGCGCCGATCAGGCCCAGGATCATCAGCGAGAAGTACTCGGCCGGGCCGAACTTGAAGGCCAGCTCGGTCAGCGGCGGCGCGAAGGCAGCCAGGATCAGCGTACCGACGCAGCCCGCGAAGAACGAGCCCAGGCCGGCGGCGGCGAGCGCCGGGCCCGCACGGCCCTTGCGCGCCATCTGGTAGCCGTCGATCACTGTCACCACCGATGAAGACTCACCGGGGAGGTTCACAAGGATCGCGGTGGTCGAGCCGCCGTATTGCGCGCCGTAGTAGATACCGGCCAGCATGATCAGCGCCGAAACCGGCGGCAGCGCGTACGTTGCCGGCAGCAGCATCGCGATGGTTGCAACCGGGCCGATGCCCGGCAGCACGCCGATCAGCGTGCCCAGGATGCAGCCGATCAGGCAGTACAGCAGGTTGGTGAAGGTAAAGGCGACGCCAAAACCGACGGAAAGGTTGTGGATCAGGTCCATGGTGGTATCGGCTTTCGTCTCAACCGGTGATGAAGGTCGGCCAGACCTGGATCTGGAGCTTGAGCGCCCAGATGAACGCGACGTAGCTGCCGACGGCCAGCACGGTGGCCAGGATCAGCACGCTGGGCAGCTTGAACTCGTGGCCCGCGAGGCTGGAGATGATCACCAGCGCGTAGATGGCGATGATCATGCCCATGGCCGGAACCCCGATGCTCGGCAGGCCGCCGAGCAGGACGCCGAAGGCAAGGTTGGCGCCAAGGATGAACACCACCTGCTTCCAGGCCCACTTGCCGATCTTCTCGCCGTCGGTGGTCTCGACGCTGAGGCCGGTGAACATGATCCCGAGGCCGATGAGGGCCATCAGGATGCCGAGCATCAACGGGAAGTAACCCGGTCCCATACGGGCGCCGGTGCCCACGGTGTAGGTGGTGGCGCCCCATGCGAACGCCACACCCACCACCGTGAACATCAGACCCGAGAAAAAGTCTTTCTGACTCTTGATCTTCACGAACAGTCTCCTCGAACAAATTTCGATGCGGGATTGTCGAGTCAGCTTCCGGTCAGCCCGATGTGGATTCCACTAACCAAAGTCTTAGGGATAACCCGGGAACGATCACCGCCCCCGGGATGGCTGGGGCGCGGCGCGGATCACTCCAGCGGGGGCGTGGCGCTCAGCACCTCTTCGATGGTGGTCACGCCCTCGGCCACGCGCAGCGCGCCGGCCAGCCGCAGCGGCCGCATGCCGTCGATCACGGCCTGGCGGCGCAGCCCGGCGAGGTTGGGCTCCTTGGTGACCTGGCCCTTGAACGGCTCGCTGACGCTCAGCAGCTCGTAGAGCCCCATGCGGCCCATGTAGCCGGTCATGCGGCAGTCGACGCAGCCCACCGGCTTGTAGGCGCGCACCGAGCCGGTGATCTGCCAGGGCTTGACGATGGCCTCGAGCTTCTCGCGAGTGACCGTGTCGTCAGGCTGCTTGCAGTTGGGGCACAGCGTGCGCACGAGGCGCTGCGCGAGCACGCCCAGCATCACCGCGTTGATGAGGTACGAGGGCACGCCCAGCTCCATCAGCCGGGTAATCGCGCTGGGTGCGTCGTTGGTGTGCAGCGTGCTGAACACCAGGTGGCCGGTGAGCGCGGCCTGCACCGCCATCTCGGCGGTGGCGAGGTCGCGGATCTCGCCGACCATGATGATGTCCGGGTCCTGCCGCATCAGCGCGCGCAGTCCCTCGGTGAAGCCGAAGTCGAGCTGCGGCTGCACCTGCGTCTGGTTGAAGGAGGGCTCGATCATCTCGATCGGGTCCTCCACCGTGCTCACGTTGACCTCCTCGGTCGCCACGCGCTTGAGCGTGGAGTACAGCGTGGTGGTCTTGCCCGAACCCGTGGGCCCGGTGACGAGGATGATGCCGTTGGGCCGCGTGACCAGCTGCTCCCAGCGCTGCGCGTCGTGCTGCGCGAAACCCAGCGCGTCGAGGTCCTTCACCGCGGTGTCGGGGTCGAAGATGCGCATCACCATCTTCTCGCCGAAGGCGGTGGGCAGCGTCGACAGGCGCATCTCGATCTCTTCGCCGCGCATGTTGCGGGTCTTGATGCGGCCGTCGAGCGGGCGGCGCTTCTCGACCACGTCCATGCGGCCCAGCAGCTTGATGCGAGCGACCATCGCGTTCATCACGCCCATGGGCATCTGGTAGGCCGGGTGCAGGATGCCGTCGATGCGGAAGCGGATCACGCCCTGCTCGCGTCGCGGCTCCAGGTGGATGTCGCTCGCGCGCTGGTCGAAGGCGTACTGCCACAGCCAGTCGACCACCTGCACCACGCTCTGGTCGTTGGCGTCGAGCTGCTTGTTGCTCTTGCCGAGCTCCACCAGCTGCTCGAAGCTCGTGGTGCTGGTGCTGCCGCCGGCCTTCTGCGCGGCGCGCACCGATTTCGCGAGCGCGAAGAACTCGGCCGTGTAGCGCTGGATGTCGGCCGGGTTGGCCACCACGCGCCGCACCGAACGGCGAGCCTGGCGCTCGACCTCGGCGATCCAGTCGGTGAGGAAGGGCTCGGCCGTGGCCACAACCACCTCGTTGGGCAGCACCTGCACCGGCAGCACCTTGTGGCGCTCGGCATAGGCCGCGCTCATGGTGTCGGCCACCTTGCCCACGTCGACCTTGAGCGGATCGATGCGCAGATAGGAAAGGCCCGCGCGGCCCGCGAGCCACTGCGTGAGCATCTCGAGGTCGAGCGGCTTGTTGTCGCTCTCGCGGGTCATGGCGACGTTGGCCAGGCGCACCAGCGGGGCCTGTCGGCTCTCGGCCTGCGCGCAGCGGGCGATGGTGCGCTTGGCCTCCACAGGGGAGATCACGCCATCGGCGGCAAGCCATTCGATCAGGCGGCGCAGGTCGAGCGGGCCTTCGTGGCGCGCGGCCAGCGCAGCGGGGGCGGAAGCAGCGGGTACAGCGCTCATGTTCCGTGTGTCGGTCGGGTTCAGGTTCGGGTGAGTGTCGGATTCAGCGGCTTGAAGACCCGGAGCCATTTCGGTGCGGGCAAGCCCCAGCGAGTCTGGATCGTTTGGGCGCGCTCGGCAAGCGCCTCGCGCTTCGGGCGGCTCGGGGTGCGCTGCGCGAGCACCACCGTGTTGCCTTCGCGCGTCGGCTTGAAGGCCCAGACGGCGTCGGCGTCGAAGGCGGCGCAGATCTTCTCGAGGCTGCGCTCGTAGCTCGACGAGCGGCCGAAGAGATTGACCGTCATGCAGCCGTCCTCGGTGAGCAGCGCGCGGCAGTCGGCGTAGAAGTCTTCGCTGTCGAGCACGGGCGCCGCGGCCTCGTGGTCGTACAGGTCGACCTGCAGCGCGTCGACGGTGCCCTGCCATTCGGGCTTGCGGATCTCGGCTGCGGCATCGGCGATCACCACGCGCAGCTTCGGATCGTCCGGCGGCAGCTTGAACCAGCCGCGGCAGGCCGCCACCACCTGCGGGTTGAGCTCGATCGCGGTGGTGCGCATGCGCAGGATCTTGCGGCTGAACTTGGTGAGCGTGGCCGCGCCCAGGCCGAGCTGCATGGCATGGCGGCTGGCCACGGTCTTGGGGTCGGCGAAGAGCAGCCAGGCCATCATGCGCTGCACGTACTCGAGTTCGATCTCGAAGGGCGCATCGAGCTTCATCGAGCCCTGGACCCATTCGGTGCCGAGGTGCAGGTAGCGGATGGGGCCCCAGTCGGAGAAATTGACTTCAGGAAGGGAGACGGGAGTTTTGCTCGATGCCATCGATGCTGCAGCTCAGGCGACTAGTTTGTGGGCGGCCATCACCTCGCGCCAGGCCGCGAGCTTGCGCTCGAAGCTCCACGACGCGTTGGCGGGGCTGGTGGAAGGCAGCTGGTAGACCGGCACGCCCAGCGTGCGGGTGTGGCGCGCATGCTTGAAGCTCTCGCCGCCGTTGTGCGCGATGGCCGCGAGCTTCGGCAGGTGCAGACCGGCGATGTCGTTCGCCACCGGCGCACGGATGGCCGAGTCGAGGCTGCCCTCACGCTCGCAGGAGGCATACACGTCCCACACGCCCAGGCCGCGTTCGAGCAGCCAGCGGCAGCGCTGCGCGTAGCTGTCGGCGCCCGAGGGAAGGGGAATGTCGGGCCACACGGCTTGCAGGATCTTCCAGAACTGGTTTTGGGGGTGTGCATAGTACTGCTGCCGCTCGAGCGACTTCACTCCCGGGAAGCTGCCGAGGATCAGCACGACGGTGGCCGGCGACACGACGGGCGCAAGTCCCGTGAGCACCAGGCCGGGCTCGACAGCGCCGTTCGAGGGCAAGACGGATTCCTTCTTCATGGGCGGCAATCGTGCCACCGTCGCGCGCAGGCCAGGGCGAGTAACGAAAAAACCCGCCGAAGCGGGTTTTTCGCGGGGGACGCAAGCGTCCTGGAACAGGTCCGGGAGCGGCCCGAGTTCCTCTCTTTTACTTACTTCTTGGCGGCTTCGTTCTCGGCCGTGCCCGGGATCTTCTCGCCGATGGCCTTGCCGGTGGAACGCATGCCGTCGGCCGTCTTGTGGCCGGCGTTCTCGACGGCGTCACCGGTCTTCGCGGCTGCGGTCTTGGTGGCGTTGGTTGCCTTCTTGGTGGTGCGCTTGGTCGCGTTCCAGGCCTTCTTGGTGCCGCGCTCGGTGGCGTTCACGGCCTTCTTGGTGGTGCTCTTGGTCGCGTCCCAGGCCTTTTCCGCGCCGCGCTCGGTGGCGTTCACCGCGTCCTTGCCGGCTTCCTTCACCTTCTCGGTGGTGGTCGGCTCGGTGGTGGTGGCGGCGGTCTGCGCGACGGCCGACACGCCGATGGATGCCAGCGCCAGGGCGATGACGACGGGAACGGTACGAACAAAGGACTTGGTCATGGAAAGGCTCCTTTTTGAGTGAAATATTGGAGTGACGGATGCGCCACTGCACACCCAACGCCACTTCGAACTTCAAGGATGACAGCAAAAGGGGCCCGATGACACGCCCGGATGCAACTCGGGAAATCCGCCTACGCGGGGGATATCCGCCCATCCGACGCGGACAGCAGACTTTGGAGCTTCGGCAGCGCCTGAACCGCATTGCGAGTGGTCGCTTCGGCCAGCGCATCGATGCCGATGCCCCGCAGCCCGGCCACCACTTCGGCGATGCGCGGCAGCTGCGCCGGCTCGTTGCGGCCCTGCGGCTCGCCGGCGTCGCGCTGGGCCTGCGTGCGGTAGATCCAGTGCGGCTGGATGTCGGGCGCGTCGGTTTCCATCACGATCGACTCCAGCGGCAGCGTCAACGCCAGCCGCCGCAGCTGCAGGGCGCGCTCGAAAGTCACGGCACCGCCGAAGCCGAGCTTCAGCCCGAGCTCGATGCACGCGCCGGCCTGCTGCTCGCTGCCGTTGAAGGCATGGGCGATGCCCTGCCACGGCTTTCCGGCCGCCGTCTGCCTCAGATGCTTGAGCACCTTGTCGACCGAGCGCCGCACGTGGATGAGCACGGGTAACCCGTGCCTGCGTGCCAATTGCAACTGAGTGTGAAAGAACCGCTCCTGCTTTTCGCCGTCGAGCCCTTCCACGAAGTAGTCCAGGCCGATCTCGCCGACCGCCACCAGCCTCGGGTCGTCGCGTCGGGCGGCCAGTTCGGCGTCTAGGGCTTCCAGGTCTTCGTCCTTCGCCTCGCCGGTGCACAGCGGGTGGATGCCCAGCGCATAGGCATCGCCCTGCACATGGGCCAGCTCGCGCACCGTGGCGAAGTTGGAGACGGCCACCGCCGGGATCACGCACATCGCGACCCCGCGCTCGGCGGCGCGGGCGCGCAGCACCGGCATCTCCGCACCGAATTCGGGCGCGTCCAGATGACAGTGAGTATCGATGAAGGTAGCCATCGCTCGATGATGCCCGATGGGATGCGCCGGCGCGGAAAGCGTGCTACTGTGAACTCCTCTACACGCGATTGCGATTTTTTAAGCCGGAGGTACTCCGATGCGCAGGCCCGCTTTCTACAGCCGTTCGCCCCGCACGCAGCCACCGGCCGCAGACGAGGCGGCCGAACGGGCGGATGCGCCGGCCTCGCCCGAAGCGGCCACGGTCGGCGCGGGCTCCGTACCTCCCGGCACTCCCGTCAAGAAACCAGGCTGGCAGCCCGGCCGCCGCAGCTTCGCGCTGCTGATCGTGCTCTCGGCCGCGCTGGTCACCGGTGCCGTGCTGTGGGCGCCCCGCCCCGGCGCCAGGGTTCTCACGCAGAAAGACATCGACGCGGCCGTGCTGCGCACGCTGCAGACCAACACCCTGCCCTCTCCCGCGGCCAAGGCGGCCGACATCATCCGGCCCTCGGTGGTGCGGGTGGTGAGCTACGGCGAAGAGAAGAACACGCCCGAGGCCAAGATCCAGAAGCGCGGCCGCAACATGGCCAAGGGCAAGCCGCCCGAGGCACCCAACGACGGCGCCGGACCGGGCGAGGTCGAACGCGGCGTGGGCACGGGCGTGGTGATCGTCGACAAGGGCGTGATCCTCACCAACCTGCACGTGGTCGCGGGCGCCGACAAGATCAAGGTGACCTTCTTCGATGGCCTGGAGGCTCCAGCCACCATCACCGGCGTGCAGCCCGAGAACGACCTCGCGGTGCTGCAGGCGCAGAAGATTCCCGACGACCTGATCCCCGCCACCATGCGCTCCACGGCCGACCTGCGCCCCGGCGACCAGGTGGCGGCGGTGGGCTTTCCGTTCGGCATCGGGCCGTCCGTCTCCGCCGGCGTGGTGTCGGGCCTGAAGCGCTCGTTCCGCTCGCCCGAGGGCAAGCAGGAACTGGGCAACCTGATCCAGTTCGACGCGGCGGCCAACCCCGGCAACTCCGGCGGGCCGCTCATCAACATGGACGGCGAGGTGCTCGGCATCGTCACCGCCATCCTCAACCCGACGCAGCAGCGCACCTTCATCGGCATCGGCTTCGCGGTGCCCATCGAGAACGCGGCCTCGGCCGCAGGTTCGCCGCCGTTCTGACGCTCCCGATCTTCTTCTCTTCCCTTCCTCTCGAAAGCCCATCGCATGAGCACAGCAGAGACCACCGCAGCCCCCACGCCCGCCGGCACGGCCGAACTGATGGAGCAGATCCTTTATGAGGTGAAGCGCGTGGTGGTCGGCCAGGACCGCTTCCTGGAGCGCGTGATGGTCGCCATGCTCGCGGGCGGGCACCTGCTGGTCGAAGGCGTGCCGGGGCTGGCGAAGACGCTCACGGTGAAGACGCTGGCCGACACCGTGCGCGGCCAGTTCAAGCGCATCCAGTTCACGCCCGACCTCGTGCCGGCCGACCTGGTGGGCACGCGCATCTACAACCAGAAGACGGGCGACTTCAGCACCTCGCTGGGCCCGGTGTTCGCCAACCTGCTGCTGGCCGACGAAATCAACCGCGCGCCGGCCAAGGTGCAGAGCGCGCTGCTCGAGGTGATGCAGGAGCGCCAGGTCACCATCGCCGGCGAGACGCACAAGGTGCCCCGCCCCTTCCTCGTGATGGCCACGCAGAACCCCATCGAGACCGAGGGCACCTACCCGCTGCCCGAGGCGCAGGTCGACCGCTTCATGATGAAGGTGCTGGTCGACTATCCCACCGACGAGGAAGAGTTCGTCATCGTGCAGCGCGTGATCGGTGCGCCCGTCAGCGCCACGCCGGTCGCCACCACCGAGCAGCTCGCCGCGCTGCAGGCCGAGGCCCGGCGCGTGTATGTCGACCCTTCGCTCATCCAGTACGCGGTGAAGCTGGTGTCGGCCACGCGCACGCCCGAGAAACATGGGCTCAAGGACCTGCGCCGGTTCATCACCTTCGGCGCCAGCCCGCGCGCCAGCATCAGCCTGACCGAAGGCGCGCGCGCCCTGGCCCTGCTGCGCGGACGCAGCTACGCGCTGCCTGAAGACATGACCGCGCTGGTGCCCGACGTGCTGCGCCACCGCGTCACGCTTTCCTACGAGGGGCTGTCCGAAGGGCTGACGCCCGACAGCCTGGTCGAGAAGATCATGCGCGCGGTCCCTGCTCCTCCCAAGCCGCTCGAACATGAAAAGCTGGTGGCCTGACATGAGCGCAGCCCCGGTCTTCGCGCACTTCGTGGCGCTTCGCCAACCCTCTTGCAGGGGTCGACACCTGCGGCCCGGCAAGGCCGGTTCCGCGGCGTTCCCTGGAATCGCATGAAAAGCTGGTGGCGCAAGGCCCCCGCGGCCGCGAACGACGACCGGCTCGCCATCGAGGCCGGCGGGGCGGAACGTGCGCTGCGCCGGCTCGAGTGGACCGTGATACGCCGGCTCGACGGGCTGCTGCAGGGCGACTACCGCACGCTGATGCGCGGCACCGGCCTCGACCTGGCCGACCTGCGCGAATACCAGCACCAGGACGACGTACGCCACATCGACTGGAACGTCACGGCGCGGCTGCAGGTTCCGCACGTGCGCGTGTTCACCGAAGATCGCGAGATGGCCGCGTGGTTCGTGCTCGACCTCAGCCGCTCGGTCGACTTCGGCTCGGGCCTGAAGGCCAAGCGCGAGATTTCGGCAGGCTTCGTCGGCGTGCTGGCGCGGCTGCTCACGCGGCACGGCAACCGGGTGGGCGCGCTGGTGTACGGCAGCGATCTCGAAGCCGTGATTCCGCCGCGCAGCGGCCGGCGCCACGTGCTGCACCTGCTGCACGCGATGGAAAAACGCGCCACCAGGGCCGAGGCCGCGCCCACGCAGAAGGGCATGACGCGGCTGGCCGACCTGCTCAAGTCGGCCGCCACGCTGATGCCCCGGCGCTCGACGGTGTTCGTGGTGTCCGACTTCCTCAGCGAACCCGGCTGGGAGCGCCCGCTGGGCCAGCTGGTGCAGCGCCACGAGGTGGTCGCGGTGCGCCTGTTCGATCCGCTCGAGCTGGAGCTGCCCGACCTGGGCCTGGTGCCGCTGCGCGATGCCGAGACCGGTGAACAGCTGTGGGTCGACACCCATGACGCGGGTTTCCGCAAGCGCTTCGCCCGGCTGGCGGCCGAGCGCGAGACCGCATTGCGCGAGGCGCTGGCCCGGGCCGGCGTCGACGCGCTCGAACTCTCGACCAACGACGATCTGGTGGAAGCGATCGTCCGTTTCGCCGAGCTGCGCAAGCGCCGCGCGCGCATCGGCCAGGCTGGCATGAAGGCGGTGGCAGCATGACTTTTCTCTGGCCCCAATTCCTCTGGCTGCTGGCGGCGCTGCCGCTGCTGGTGCTGCTCTACGTGTGGCTGCTGCGCCGCAAGAAGAAGCTCGCGGTGCGCTACGCCAGCCTGTCGATCGTGCGCGAGGCCATGGGCGCCGGGCAGAGCATTCGCCGGCACCTGCCGCCCCTGCTCTTCCTGCTGGCCATGGCCGCGATGCTGGTGGCCGCGGCGCGGCCGATGGCGGTGGTGGTCCTGCCTTCGAACCAGCAGACCATCATCCTGGCGATGGACGTCTCGGGCAGCATGCGCGCGGCCGACGTTCAGCCCAACAGGCTGGTCGCGGCGCAAGAGGCGGCCAAGAGCTTCATCAAGGACCTGCCGCGCAGCGTGAAGGTGGGCATCGTCGCCTTCGCCGGCAGCGCGCAGGTGGCGCAGCTGCCCACCACCAACCATGAAGACCTGGTGACCGCCATCGACAGCTTCCAGCTGCAGCGCGCCACCGCCACCGGCAACGCCATCGTGGTGTCGCTGGCCACGCTGTTCCCCGACGCGGGCATCGACGTCGAGCAGTTCAGCTCGCCCAGCCGCCAGCGCGGTGCGGCCATCGACCAGAACGAGAAGAAGCTCAAGGACTTCACGCCCGTGGCGCCCGGCTCCTTCACCTCGGCCGCGATCATCATGCTGACCGACGGCCAGCGCACCACCGGCGTCGATCCGCTGGACGCGGCCAAGGCCGCCGCCGACCGCGGCGTTCGCATCTACACGGTGGGCGTGGGCACGGTCGACGGCGAGACCATCGGCTTCGAGGGCTGGTCGATGCGCGTGCGCCTCGACGAGGACACGCTCAAGGCCATCGCCAACAAGACCAACGCCGAATACTTCTACGCAGGCACCGCCAACGACCTGAAGAAGGTCTACGAGACGCTGAGCACCAAGCTCACGGTTGAGAAGAAGGAAACCGAGATCTCCGCGCTCTTCGCGCTGGGCGCCGCGGTGCTGACGCTGCTGTCGGCCGGGCTCTCGCTGCTCTGGTTCAACCGGATTCTCTAGCGCCGCGCGGGGCTGTCCGGGGCTCGGGCGACTTCACCGCCCCAATGCCGCCCAGGAACAGGTCGGCCACGATCGGCGCGATGGCCGCGTGGTCGAGCCGGCCGTCTGGCTTCATCCAGGTGAACATCCAGTTGATCATGCCGAAGAGCAGCATGGTCAGCGGCTTGGCGAGGTCGTCGCTGGGCGCGCCGGGGCGCAGGGCCGACACCGCGCGCGCGAAGCCTGCGACCACCTCGCGCTCCTTGTCGAGCACGCGCTCGCGGTCGGCCTCTTCGAGAAAGCGCACGTCGTCGGTCAGCACGCGGTGCGCGTCCTGCGCGCCCGCGTACTCCTCGACGATGCGGTAGATGAAGCGGCGCAGGCGCTCCTCGTCGGTGTGCGTCGAGGCTTCCTCCTCGGCCACCAGCGCGGCGAGCTTCGACACGTGCGTCTCCGCGATGCTGATGAGCAGGCTGCTCTTGTCCTTGTAGTAGTGGTAGAGCGTGGCCTTCGAGAGGCCGCAGGCCTCGGCCACCTGGTTCATCGAGGTGGCGGGATAGCCGCTGCGCGCGAACAGCTGGGCGGCCTGCGCGAGGATGAATTCACGCTGGTCCTCGTAGGTGGCGGATCTTCCACGCGGCATCGGTTCGTGTTCCTCGGTTCTTCGTTGTTTGGATTGAAGGCAACGCGCGATCTTGCCCGAAGCTCGACGGGGTTCAGCCGCGCTTCGTCGCGATGAGCGAACGCACGTCGGTGGCCGGCAGGCTCGGGCGGTCCTTCTCCACGCTGGAAAGCGGCTCCACCTCGCGCAGGCTCGCGAGGCTGCGCACCGTGAGCGCCTGGTAGGTATGGGTGCCTTCGAGCTTCCAGGCGATCTCGTCGTCGCTCAGCTCGCGCTTCACCTTCGCGGGAATGCCCGCGGCCAACGAGCGCGCCGGCACCTTCATGCCCGCAGGCACGAAGGCGCAGGCCGCGACGATGGCCTTCTCGCCGATCTCGGCCTCGTCCATCACCACCGCGTTCATGCCCACCAGCGCGTCGCGCCGCACGATGCAGCTGTGCAGGATCGCCCCGTGGCCGATGTGGCCGTTGACCTCCACCACGGTGTCGTTGTCCGGGAAGCCGTGGATGCAGCAGTGGTCCTGCACGTTGGAGCCCTCCTCCAGCACGATGCGGCCGAAGTCGCCGCGCAGGCTGGCGCAGGGGCCCACGTAGCAGCGGGGGCCGACGATCACGTCGCCGATCAGCACGGCCGTGGGATGCACGTAGGCGCTCGGGTCGACGACCGGGATCACGCCGTCGATGGAATAGCTGGGCATTCGCTCTGTCTCCTTCTTGCCTGGCTTGTCGCGGGTATCAGGGTTTGCCCTGAATCAACCCTGCTTGTGCCGTTGTCCGGGTCGATCCTAAAATCAACCGAACGGTCGGTCAATAGTGTTTGCACGCCGGCCCGTACCCACAAAGGATGAAAGAGACAAGCGATGACTGAGCCTTTGGTACTCACCAGCAACGCCGGCGCCGTCCGCACGCTGAGCCTCAACCGGCCGGCTGCCCTCAACAGCTTCACGACCCAACTGCATGAAGCGCTGATGGCGGAGCTGGAAGCCGCGGCGAACGACGCGAGCGTGCGCTGCGTGGTGCTCACGGGTGCCGGCCGCGCCTTCTGCGCGGGTCAGGACCTGGCCGACCCGTCGGTCGCACCCGACCCGACGCCCGGCGCCGCGCCCAAGGACCTGGGCCACGTCATCTCTACCTACTACGCACCCCTGGTCGCACGCCTGCGCTCGATGCCGGTGCCGGTGATCGCTGCCGTCAACGGCGTGGCCGCCGGCGCGGGCGCGAACCTCGCGCTGTGCTGCGACCTCGTGGTGGCCGCGCGCTCGGCCAGCTTCATCCAGGCCTTCACCAAGATCGGCCTCGTGCCCGACACCGGCGGCACCTGGCTGCTGCCGCGCCTGGTCGGTTCGGCGCGCGCGCTGGGCATCGCGATGCTGGGCGACAAGCTGCCCGCCGAGGAAGCCGCGCGCATCGGCCTGATCTGGCAGTGCGTGGACGACGCAGCGCTCGCCGAAACGGTGGCCGCACTCGCATCGAAGCTTGCCGGCATGCCCACGCGCGCCCTGGTCGCCACACGCGAGGCCATGGCCGCCGCGCAGCACATGGACCTGGGCGCGGCCCTGGCCGAGGAAGCCCGCATCCAGCGCGAGATGGGCAGTGCCGACGACTACCGCGAAGGCGTCGAGGCCTTCCGCGCCAAGCGCGCACCCGTCTTCAAGGACCGCTGAAGCCATGACCGACAACAACCAGCAACGCACGCCCCAGCAGACGGCCGAATACGTCCGCGACGGCATGTTCGCCAACGACAACGCCAGCAAGGGCCTGGGCATGCGCATCGTGGAGGTCGGCCCCGGCCAGGCCACCATCGAGATGCGCGTGCGCCCCGACATGCTCAACGGCCACGCGATCTGCCACGGCGGCTTCATGGCCACGCTGGCCGACTCCACCTTCGCCTTCGCCTGCAACTCGTACGACGAGCTGACCGTGGCCTCGGGCTTCGCCATCGACTTCATCGCGCCAGCGCGTGAAGGCGACGTGCTCACCGCGCGCTGCCACGAGGTGTCGAAGGCCGGCCGCACCGGCGTGTACGACACCGAAATCACCAACCAGCGCGGCGAGCGCATCGCGATCTTCCGCGGCCGCTCCTACACCGCCAAGGGCCGCCCGGCCGTTCCGCCTGCCGCTGCAGCCGCCTGAGGAGACAACACACCATGACAGTCAAGCGCCCCGCCCCCGGCGAGCTCGATCCCATCGAAACCGCCAGCCGCGACGAGATCGCCGCGCTGCAGCTCGCACGCCTGCGCGCCACGCTGCAGCGCGCCTACGAGAACGTGCCGCACTACCGCAAGGCCTTCGACGCCAAGGGGGTGCACCCGGACGACCTCAAGTCGCTGGCCGACCTGTCGAAGTTCCCGTTCACGGTGAAGAGCGACCTGCGCGACAACTACCCCTTCGGCATGTTCGCCGTGCCGCGCGAGAAGGTGGCGCGCATCCATGCATCGTCGGGCACCACCGGCAAGCCGACCGTGGTGGGCTACACCCTCAAGGACATCGACACCTGGGCCGACCTCGTCGCCCGCTCCATCCGCGCCGCGGGCGGACGGCCCGGCGACATGGTGCACGTGTCGTACGGCTACGGCCTCTTCACCGGCGGCCTGGGCGCGCACTACGGCGCCGAGCGCGCGGGCTGCACCGTCATCCCCATGTCGGGCGGCCAGACCGAGAAGCAGGTGCAGCTCATCCAGGACTTCAAGCCGAACATCATCATGGTCACGCCCAGCTACATGCAGGTGATCATCGAGCAGTTCGAGCGCCAGGGGCTCGATCCGAAGGAGAGCTCGCTCAAGGTCGGCATCTTCGGCGCCGAGCCATGGACCGAGGCGATGCGCCGCGACATCGAGGCCCGCGCCGGCATCGACGCGGTCGACATCTACGGCCTCAGCGAAGTGATGGGCCCGGGCGTCGCCAGCGAATGCGTGGAGAGCAAGGACGGCCCCGTGATCTGGGAAGACCACTTCTACCCCGAGATCATCGACCCCGAGACCGGCGAGCTGAAGGCCGACGGCGAGGAAGGCGAGCTCGTCTTCACCTCGCTGAGCAAGGAGGCCATGCCGATCGTGCGCTACCGCACGCGCGACCTCACGCGCCTCCTGCCGCCCACCTCGCGCTCGTTCCGCCGCATGGGCAAGATCGTCGGGCGCAGCGACGACATGATGATCATCCGCGGCGTCAACGTCTTTCCCACGCAGGTGGAGGAGATCGTGCTCGCGCACCAGGCGCTCTCGGGCCTCTACCAGGTTCACGTGAGCCGCGCCGACAAGCTCGACCAGGTCGAGATCCACTGCGAGCTCAAGCCCGCCGACGCCACCTCGGCCGACCGCACGGCCATCGGCGACTGGCTGCAGCACCGCGTGAAGACGCTCATCGGCATCTCCACCCGCGTGGTGGTGCACGGCCCCGACGAGATGGAACGCACCCAGACCGGCAAGGCGCGCCGCGTGATCGACACGCGCCCGCGCTGAGACCAGCCACTACCAACACCGACCGAAAGGACACGCACATGTACACCCAGGCAATGGACACCATGGGCAAGGACGCGGGCGACGGCAAGAAGGCCGTGCGCTCCGCAGAGGAGATGCGCCTCGAGGAACGCTTCGACGCGCAGATCGACGCCGGCGAATTCATCGAGGCGAAGGACTGGATGCCCGAGCACTACCGCAAGACGCTGGTGCGCCAGATCAGCCAGCATGCGCACTCCGAGATCGTCGGCATGCTGCCCGAGGGCAACTGGATCAGCCGCGCGCCCACGCTCAAGCGCAAGGCCATCCTGCTGGCCAAGGTGCAGGACGAGGGCGGTCACGGCCTCTACCTGTATGCCGCGGCCGAGACGCTGGGCACCTCGCGCGACCAGATGTTCGAGGCGCTGCACAGCGGCAAGGCCAAGTACAGCTCGATCTTCAACTACCCCACGCTGACCTGGGCCGACATGGGCACCATCGGCTGGCTGGTGGACGGCGCGGCCATCATGAACCAGGTGCCGATCTGCCGCTGCTCGTACGCGCCCTATGCGCGCGCCATGATCCGCATCTGCCGCGAGGAGAGCTTCCACCAGCGCCAGGGCTACGAGTCGCTGCTGACCATGATGACCCACGGCACCGAAGCGCAGAAGGCCATGGTGCAGGACGCGGTCAACCGCTGGTGGTGGCCCTCGATCATGATGTTCGGCCCGCCGGACGACCAGTCGCCCAACAGCGCGCAGTCGATGCGCTGGGGCATCAAGCGCTTCAGCAACGACGAGCTGCGCCAGAAGTTCGTCGACGCCACCGTGGAGCAGGCGCGCATCCTCGGCGTGACCCTGCCCGACCCCGACCTCAAGTGGAACGAGGAGCGCCAGTCCCACGACTTCGGCGCGATCGACTGGAGCGAGTTCTGGCGCGTGATCGGCGGCGACGGCCCCTGCAACCGCGAACGCCTGCAGGCCCGCGTCGACGCCTGGGAAGACGGCGCATGGGTGCGCGAAGCCGCGCTCGCCCACGCCAACAAGCAACATCAACCGATCAAGGAAGCAGCATGAGCACCGAAGCGAAACAGGAATGGCCTCTGTGGGAGGTGTTCGTGCGCAGCAAGGCGGGCCTGGACCACAAGCACTGCGGCAGCCTGCACGCGGCCGACCCGAAGATGGCGATCCAGATGGCGCGCGACGTCTACACCCGCCGACAGGAAGGCAGCAGCATCTGGGTGGTGCGCTCCGACCAGATCGTGGCCAGCGACCCCGGATCGAAGGACATGTACTTCGATCCGGCCGAAGACAAGGTGTACCGCCACCCGACCTTCTATGCCCTGCCCAAGTCGGTCGACCACATGTGAGCGGCCATTGACGGAAGCATCATGCAAGCATCCATCGAACTGAACCGCACGCCCGCCGTGCAATACCTGCTGCGCATCGGCGACACCTGCCTGGTGCTGGCGCAGCGCCTGGGCGAATGGTGCGGCCACGCGCCCGTGCTGGAGGAAGACATCGCGATGGCCAACATCGCGCTCGACCTCGTCGGCCAGGCCCGCGCGCTGCTCACGCACGCCGGCAAGCTCGAAGGCACCGGCCGCGAGCACGACGAGGACCAGCTCGCCTACCTGCGCGACGAGCGCGACTACTTCAACCTCACCATCGCCGAACTGCCGCGCGGCGACTTCGCCTTCGCTGTCGTGCGCAACACCATGGTGTCGACGCTGCTCAAGCTGCTGTGGCAGCGCCTGGCGGCATCGAACGACCCCGAGGTGGCGGCCATCGCCGGCAAGGCGCTGAAGGAAGCGCGCTACCACCAGCAGCATTCGGGCGACTGGGTGGTGCGCCTGGGCGACGGGACCGACGAATCGCGCCGCCGCACCGAGAAGGCGCTGAAGCAGCTGTGGCTCTACATGCCCGAGCTCTTCTTCAGCGACGAGGTGGATGCCGCGGCCAGCGCCAGCGGCCTCGGCCCCGCATGGAGCGAGCTGCGCGAACCCTGGCTCGCCGAGATGCGGCAGGTGCTGGACGCGGCCGGCCTCGCCATGCCGAAGGAAGCCGCCTTCCGCAGCACCGGCAAGCACGGCGTGCACAGCGAGCACATGGGCTACATCCTCGCGGAGATGCAGCACCTGCAACGCACCTATCCCGGAGGCGTGTGGTGATGAACGCACTGGCCTCGCGCGTCGACGCGGCATGGGCCGTGCTGCACAACGTGCCCGACCCGGAGGTGCCGGCCGTGTCGGTGTGCGACCTGGGCATCGTGCGCGAGGTGATCGAGCACGACGACGGCCTGGAGATCGTGCTCACGCCGACCTACTCCGGCTGCCCCGCCACCGAGGCCATCGAGCACGACGTGCTCGCCGCCGTCGAGCAGGCCGGCCTGGGCCGCGCGCGCGCCACGCTGCGCCGAGCGCCCGCATGGACCAGCGACTGGATCAGCGACGAGGGCCGCGCCAAGCTCAAGGCCTACGGCATCGCGCCGCCCGCGCACCTGAATGCCGAACAGGCCGCGGGCACCGCCGTGCCCATCAGGCTCTTCGGCCGCATCGCCGGCGAGCGCATCGCCTGCCCGCGCTGCGCGAGCGAGCGCACCGAGCGGCTTTCCGCATTCGGCTCCACTGCCTGCAAGGCCCTGTATCGCTGCATGGCGTGCAAAGAACCTTTCGAACACTTCAAGCCGATCTAACAAGAGAAAAGCGTTCCACACGATGAGCACCCTCTTCCATCCCCTGCGCGTGAAGGCCATCGAGCCCGACACCGCCGAGGCCGTCATCGTCTCCTTCGAGGTGCCGGCCGACCTGCAGCAGGTCTTCGGCTTCACGCAGGGCCAGTACCTCACGCTGCGCCACGAGATCGACGGCCAGGACCTTCGCCGCTCCTATTCGATCTGCGCCGGCCTCGACGACGGCGAGCTGCGCGTCGGCGTGCGCAAGGTGCGCGGCGGCGTGTTCTCCAACTGGATCAACGCCAGCCTCAAGCCCGGCGATGCCATCCAGGTGATGGCGCCGCAGGGCCGCTTCTTCGTGCCCATCGAGCCGGAGGCGGCGCGCCACCACGTCGGCATCGCGGGCGGCAGCGGCATCACGCCCATCCTGTCGATCATGAAGACGGTGCTGGCGCGCGAGCCGCACAGCCGCTTCACGCTGATCTACGGCAACCGCCAGCTGCAGTCCACGATGTTCAAGGAAGAGATCGAGGACCTGAAGAACCGCTACATGACTCGCCTCGTGCTGCAGCATGTGTTCTCCGACGAGCACACCGATTCGCCGCTGGGCTTCGGCGTGATGAACCGCGAGAAGATCGGCGAGTTTCTCGCGAGCGTGGTGCCTGCCGCGGACATCGACCACGTCTACGTTTGTGGCCCCTTCCAGATGAACGACGAGGCCGAGGCCGCGCTGCTGGCAGCCGGCGTGCCGGAAGACCGCATCCACATCGAGCGCTTCGGCGTCGCGCTGCCTTCGGCCAGCCAGGTGGGCGCGGTGGTGCACGAGGCCCAGCCCGGCGATGCGAAGCAGGCACGCATCGTCATCGTGCGCGACGGCCTGCAGCGCGAGATCACCTTCACCGAAGGGCAGCCCAGCATCCTCGACGCGGCATCGGCCGCGGGCCTCGAGGTGCCCTTCTCGTGCACCTCGGGCGTGTGCGGAACGTGCCGCGCGAAGTGCGTGGACGGGGAAGTCCGCATGGAAAGAAACTTCGCGCTCGACAAGAATGAAGTCGCCGCGGGTTTCGTATTGACCTGCCAGGCGCACCCCCTGACCGAACGCGTCACGCTGTCGTTCGACGAGCGCTGAAAGATGAATCCAACCCTGAATCTCCGCGCACTTCGTGTCGCTTCGGATTCCCCCTCAAGGGGGCGCACCTGGTGGCCCGGCAAAGCCGGCTCCACCGGTGCCCTGAAAAAGACACCTGCAACGGAGATACTTCAGGCCTCAGTCGATTTTCAACCCGGAGACAAGCCAACCATGAAATTCTTCAAGCCCCTGCTGACCGTCGCCCTGTGCGCCTCGGCCCTCGCGGCCTGGGCCGACGTCAACGTCGGCGTGACCATCTCGGCCACGGGCCCGGCAGCCTCGCTGGGCATCCCCGAGAAGAACACCATCTCGCTGATGCCCAAGACGATCGGCGGGCAGAAGATCAACTACATCGTGCTGGACGATGCCTCCGACACCACCGCGGCCGTCAACAACACGCGCAAGCTCATCGCGGAGAACAAGGTCGACGTGATCCTGGGCTCGACCACCACGCCGGCCTCGCTCGCCATGATCGACGTGGCCGCCGAGGCGCAGACGCCGATGATCTCGGTGGCCGCGTCGGCGCGCATCATCGAGCCGATGGACGCCAAGAAGAAGTGGGTGTTCAAGACGCCGCAGAACGACATCATGATGTCGCTGGCCATCGCCGAGCACATGGCCGCCAACGGCGTGAAGACCGTCGCCTTCATCGGTTTCTCCGACGCGTACGGCGAAGGCTGGTCGCAGGAGTTCGCCAAGGCCGCCGACCTGAAGAAGATCAAGATCGTGGCCAACGAGCGCTATGCCCGCACCGACACCTCGGTGACCGGCCAGGCCCTGAAGATCATGGCCGCCAAGCCCGACGCGGTGCTCGTCGCCGGCTCCGGCACGCCGGCCGCGCTGCCGCAGAAGACGCTGAAGGAACGCGGCTACACCGGCAAGATGTACCAGACCCACGGCGTGGCCAACGCCGACTTCCTGCGCGTGGGCGGCAAGGACGTGGAAGGCACCTTCCTGCCCGCAGGCCCGGTGCTCGTGGCCGACCAGCTGCCCGCCAGCAACCCCGTGAAGAAGTCCGCGCTCGCCTACGTGTCCGCCTATGAAGCCGCCTACGGCAAGGGCTCGGTCTCGACCTTCGGCGGCCACGCCTGGGACGCCGGCCTGCTGATGAGCTCGGCCGTGCCCGTCGCGCTGAAGAAGGCCCAGCCCGGCACGCCCGAGTTCCGCGCCGCACTGCGCGACGCGCTGGAGCAGACCAAGGAAGTGGCCGGCGCGCACGGCGTGTTCAACATGACCGCACAGGACCACCTGGGCCTGGACCAGCGCGCACGCGTGATGGTGCGCATCGAGAACGGCGCCTGGAAATACCAACCCTGATCCCGCGCTTGCTCCCTCCCCCGCTGGGGGAGGGCCGGGGTGGGGGCTCTACGGCTTCGACCTTCGCGCAGCATTGAGCGCGCGGATGCCCCCATCCCGACCTTCCCCCAGAGGGGGAAGGAGCAATGCAATGCACTGAGTCGATACAAGGGCGACGCCCGAAGGTTGTTTTATGGATTTGCAGATCGCCCTGTTGCTCGGGCAGGACGGCATCGTGAACGGCGCGGTCTACGGACTGATGGCGCTCGCGCTGGTGCTGGTGTTTTCGGTCACGCGCGTGATCTTCATCCCGCAGGGCGAGTTCGTCGCCTTCGGTGCGCTGTCGATGGCCGCGCTGCAGGGCGGGCGGGCGCCCTCCACGCTGTGGCTGCTGCTGGCGCTGGCCGTGATCGTGCTGGTGGTGGAGGCCTGGCGCTGGAAGCGCGGCGCCACCGTCGACTGGCGCTCGGCCCTGACCTGGTGCGTGGCCTTCCCGGCCATCGCGGCGGTGCTGATTCTCGGCTTCAAGCCCACCTCTCTCGCGATGCAGTCGCTCGCCACGCTGGTGCTGATCGCGCCGCTGGGTCCGCTGCTGTATCGCGTCGCCTATCGCCCGCTGGCCGATGCCAGCGTGCTGATGCTGCTGATCGTGTCGGTGGCGCTGCATGGCGTGCTCGTGGGCCTCGGCCTCTTCTTCTTCGGCGCCGAGGGCTCGCGCACCAGCGCGTTCTCGGAAGCGCGCTTCGACCTTGGCGGCATTCCGGTCAACGGCCAGTCGCTGGTGGTGGTCGGCGTCACGCTGGTGCTGGTGATCGCGATGTTCTGGTTCTTCGGCCGCTCGATGGTCGGCAAGGCGCTGCGCGCCACCGCCATCAATCGCGTGGGCGCACGGCTGTCGGGCATTCCCACCGAGCTCTCGGGCGACCTGAGCTTCGCGCTGGCGGCGGTGATCGGCGCCATCTCGGGTCTGCTGATCGCACCGATCACCACGGTCTACTACGACACCGGCTTCCTCATCGGCCTGAAGGGCTTCGTGGCCGCCATCGTCGGCGGGCTCGCGAGCTATCCGCTGGCGCTCGCGGGCGCGCTGCTGGTCGGCCTGCTGGAGACCTTCTCTTCCTTCTGGGCCAGCGCGTACAAGGAAGTGCTGGTCTTCACCCTGATCATCCCGGTGCTCCTGTGGCGCTCGCTGAACAGCCATCACGTGGAGGACGAGGAATGAACCCGTCGTCTTCATCCCCAACCGCATCTGCCGCCGCGAACGCCGTGCCCGAGGGCCGCCCGCTCGTGACGCCGCGCGTGCTCACCCTCGTCTTCATCGTCGCGCTCGCGCTGGCCTGGGGCTGGCTGCCCGAGTTCACCGTCAGCGTGCTCAGCAACATCGGCCTGTACGCGCTGGTCGCGGTCGGACTGGTGCTGCTGACGGGCGTGGGCGGCATGACCTCCTTCGGCCAGGCCGCCTTCGTCGGCATGGGCGCATACGCCACCGCCTGGATCTGCACCTCGCCCACGGCCGCCGGCTGGCTCGGCGGCCTCGCAGGCTCCGCGCTGGTGCCGTGGCTGGGCCTGCTGCTCGGGCTGGTGCTGACCTTCGCGCTGGCGTGGACGCTCGGCGCGGTCACGCTCAAGCTCTCTGGCCACTACTTGCCACTGTGCACCATCGCCTGGGGCCTGAGCCTGTACTTCCTGCTGGGCAACATGGAGTTCCTTGGCGGCCAGACCGGCATCACCGGCATTCCGCCGCTGGTGGTGGCTGGCGTCTCCTTCGCCACGCCGCGCATGCTGGGCGTGGTGATCTGGGCCGTGCTGCTGCTCGCGCTGTGGGCCATGCACAACCTGCTCGATTCGCGCGAGGGCCGCGCCATCCGCGCACTCAAGGGCGGCCGGTTGATGGCCGAGTCGATGGGCGTGGACACCGCGCGCCACCGCATCAAGCTGTTCGTGCTGGCGGCACTGCTCGCTGCCATCTCGGGCTGGCTCTATGCGCACATGCAGCGCTTCGTGAACCCGACGCCCTTCAACCTGAACATCGGCATCGAGATGCTGTTCATGGCGGTGGTCGGCGGCGCGGGCCATCTGTGGGGCGCGGTGCTGGGCGCGACGCTGATCACGCTGCTCAAGGAGAAGCTGCAGGATGTGCTGCCCGCGCTGCTGGGCACCAGCGGCAACTTCGAGGTGGTGGTGTTCGGCCTGCTGATGCTGTTCGTGCTGCAGCGCTTCGCGGACGGCCTGTGGCCCACGCTCGCTCGGCTGTCGCGCCGCTGGGTGCGCGAAGTGCCGCGCGCCGCAGGTGCCGGCCCTGCCGCATCGACCACGGTACAGCTCGCGCAGCGTGTGGTGCCCGCCGCCGGCACGCTGCTGCTGCAGGCCGACGGCGTGAGCAAGCGCTTCGGCGGCCTGGTGGCCAACAACGACATCTCGATGACGCTGAAGGCCGGCGAGGTGCATGCGCTGATCGGGCCCAACGGGGCCGGCAAGAGCACCTTCTTCAACATGATCTCGGGCGTGGACGACCCGACCACCGGCGAAGTGCGGCTGGTCGGCCAGCCCATGTCGGGCAAGCCCTCGCGCGCCTTCGCCTCGCTGGGCCTGGGCCGCACCTTCCAGCACGTGCGGCTGCTCGGCCAGCGCAGCGTGGTCGAGAACGTGGCGCTCGGCGCCCACCTGCGTGCCAGGCGCGGCTGGCTGTCGGCCATGCTGCGCCTGGACCGCGCCGAAGAGGCCGCCCTGATGGCCGAGGCCCGCAGGCAGATCGAACGCTGCGGCCTCGGCGCGCATGCCGACACGCCCGCGGCGTCGCTCTCGCTCGGGCAGCAGCGCGTGGTGGAGATCGCCCGTGCGCTCGCCGGACAACCCTCGGTGCTGCTGCTGGACGAGCCTGCCGCCGGCCTGCGCCACCTGGAGAAGCGCGCCCTCTCGGAACTGCTCGCGCAGCTGCGCGCCGAGGGCCTCGGCATCCTGGTGGTGGAGCACGACATGGAATTCGTGATGAACCTCGCCGACCGCATCACGGTGCTCGAGTTCGGCACCGTCATCGCCACCGGCACGCCCGCCGAAGTGCAGGCCAACCCGCGCGTGCTCGAAGCCTACCTGGGCGGTGCCGACGACGAATTGCTGGAAGACGCAAGATGAGCCATCCCCTGCTTCAACTCGACGGCTTCTGCGTCGCCTACCGCACCGTTGAAGCGGTGCACAGCGTGCGCCTGCAGGTGAACGAGGGCGAGATCGTCACCGTGATCGGCCCCAACGGCGCCGGCAAGACCACGCTGCTGTGCGCGGCGATGGGCCTGCTGCCTTCCACCGGCCAGCTGCTGCTGGACGGCGAGCGCGTCTCGCGCCCCAGCGTCGAGACCATGGTGTCGCGCGGCGTCGCGCTGGTGCCCGAGCGGCGCGAGCTGTTCGGCGAGATGTCGGTCGAAGACAACCTGCTGCTCGGCGGCTTCTACCAGTGGCGCAAGGGCAAGCGCGACCAGCGTGCGCGCATGGACGAGATCTTCGCCATCTTCCCGCGATTGAAAGAACGCCGCGTGCAGATGGCATCGACGCTCTCCGGCGGCGAGCGCCAGATGCTGGCCATCGGCCGCGCGCTGATGGCGCGGCCCCGCCTGCTGATGCTCGACGAGCCTTCGCTCGGCCTCGCCCCGCTGGTGGTGCGCGAGGTGCTGCGCGTGGTGTCGCAGCTGCGCAGCCACGGCGTGTCGGTGCTGCTGGTGGAACAGAACGCCCGCGCCGCGCTGCAGGTGGCCGATCGCGCCTATGTGCTGGAAATGGGCGCCGTGGCGCTCGAAGGCAAGGCGCGCGACCTGCTGCACGACCAGCGGATCATCGATACCTATCTGGGTATCGGCAAGAAAGAGTGACTTGACTTTCACCCTCCCCCGCTGGGGGAGGGCAGGGGTGGGGGCACGGCGGCCTCCACCGCCGCGCAGCCTTCGAGGACGTGGCTGCCCCCATCCCAGCCTTCCCCCAGAGGGGGAAGGAGCAACACGCAAAGGACCCGCACCATGACCACCACCCTCCAAAGCTACATCGCCGGCCGCTGGATCGGCCAGCAGGCCGCGCAGCAGCTGCGCAGCGCCGTCAACGGCAAGCCCGTGGCCGCCACGCATGCCGAGGCCATCGACTTCGCCGAGGCGCTGGCCCATGCGCGGCGCATCGGCATCCCGGCGCTCATGAAGCTCGACTTCCAGCAGCGCGCCGAACGCCTGAAGGCGCTGGCCAAGTTCCTCGCAGCGAACAAGGAAACGCTCTACGCCATCTCGGCCCACACCGGCGCCACGCGCGCCGACAGCTGGATCGACATCGAAGGCGGCGCCGGTACGCTCAGCGCCTACGCCGGCATCGGCACCAACGAGCTGCCCTCGGGCAACCTGGTGCATGAAGGCCCGGCCTTCCCGCTCGGCAAGAAGGGCGGCTTCGCGGGCACGCACATCCTGGTGCCGCGCGGCGGCGTGGCGGTGCACATCGACGCCTTCAACTTCCCGGTGTGGGGGCTGCTCGAGAAGTTCGCGCCGAGCTTCCTCGCGGGCATGCCCTGCATCGGCAAGCCGGCCACGGCCACCAGCTATCTCACCGAGGCGCTGGTGCGGCTGATCGTGCAGTCGGGCATCCTGCCCGAAGGCGCGCTGCAGCTGGTCATCGGCAGCACGGGCGACCTGCTCGACCGGCTTGAAGGGCCCGACGTGGTCACCTTCACCGGCTCGGCCGACACGGCGGCGAAGCTGCGCGTGCACCCGAACATCGTGCGCCAGTCGATCCCGTTCAACGCCGAGGCCGACTCGCTCAACTGCGCGATCCTCGCGCCCGACGTGACGCCCGACGACGAGGAGTTCGATCTCTTCGTGAAGGAAGTGGCGCGCGAGATGACCGTGAAGGCCGGCCAGAAATGCACCGCCATCCGCCGCGCGATCGTGCCGCGACAGCACCTCGACGCGGTGGCCGAGCGCCTGCGCGCGCGGCTCGCGAAGACGGTCGTGGGCGACCCCTCGCGCGAGGAAGTGCGCATGGGGGCGCTGGCCTCGCGCGACCAGCAGGCCGACGTGGCCGAGCGAGTGGCCACGCTGCTCAAGGGCGCGGAGCTGGTGTACGGCGAGCGCGACGGCTTCTCGCCGGTGGGCGACGGCGTGGGCGAAGGCGCCTTCTTCGCGCCCACGCTGCTGTTGAGCCGCAAGCCGCTCGAACACGACGCGGCGCATGACGTGGAGGCCTTCGGCCCCGTCAGCACGCTGATGCCCTACGACGGCATCGACGAGGCGCTGGCGCTGGCCGCGCGCGGCCGGGGCAGCCTGGTCGGCACGCTGGTCACCCGCGACCCGGCCACCGCTGCCAAGGCGATCCCGGTGGCTGCCGCATGGCACGGCCGCCTGCTGGTGCTCGACCGCGAGGCCGCTGCCGAATCGACCGGCCACGGCTCGCCGCTGCCGCAGCTCAAGCACGGCGGCCCGGGCCGCGCGGGCGGCGGCGAGGAACTGGGCGGCCTGCGCGCGGTGAAGCACTACCTGCAGCGCACCGCCGTGCAGGGCTCGCCCACCATGCTGGCCGCCATCACCGGCGAGCACGTGCGCGGCGCGGCCGTGCGCGAGAGCGAGGTGCATCCCTTCCGCCGCTACTTCGAGGACCTGCGCGTCGGCGACTCGCTGCTCACGCACCGCCGCACGGTGAGCGAGGCAGACATCGTGGCCTTCGGCGGCATCTCGGGCGACTACTTCTACATGCACTTCGACGAAGTGGCGGCCAGGGAGTCGCCCTTCGGCAAGCGCATCGCGCACGGCTACTTCGTGCTGTCGGCGGCGGCGGGCCTGTTCGTGTCGCCCTCGCCGGGGCCGGTGCTGGCCAACTACGGCCTCGATACGCTGCGCTTCACCAAGCCCGTGGGCATCGGCGACACCATCCGCGCGCGCCTGACCTGCAAGCGCAAGATCGACCGCAACAAGAAGGACGCAAGCGGCCAGGGCCAGGGCGTGGTGGCATGGGACGTGGAGGTGACCAACCAGGACGGCGAGCTGGTCGCCAGCTACGATATCCTGACCCTCGTCTCCAAGAAGCCCGAAGCCGCTGCAGCCTCGGCCAACGCCTGATGCAATCTTCCTCGTCCTCCATGTTCGACCTCACCGGCAAGGTAGCGCTCGTCACGGGCGGCAACGGGGGCATCGGCCTCGGCATGGCCCAGGGCCTTGCCAGGGCCGGCGCCCGCGTCATCGTGGCCGCGCGCAATGCGCAGAAGTCGGCCGCGGCGGTCGAGGCACTGAAGGCGCTCGGCAGCGACAGCTTCGCGCTGGAGGCCGACGTGAGCGACGAGGCCTCGGTGCAGAAGCTGTTCGACGAAGCCGCCGCGCGCGCCGGCCGGCTCGACATCCTCGTCAACAACGCCGGCACCAACATCCGCAAGCCGGTCGACCAGCTCCCGCTGGACGACTGGCACAAGGTGATGAACACCAACCTCACCAGCGCCTTCCTGTGCAGCCGTGCCGCGCACCCGCACCTCAAGGCCGCGGGCGGCGGAAAGATCATCAACATCGGCTCGATGATGTCGATCTTCGGCGCGGCCTACGCGCCGGCCTATGCGGCGAGCAAGGCCGGCATCGTGCAGCTCACCAAGTCGACGGCGCTCTCGTGGGCTCCAGACAACATCCAGGTCAACGCGATCCTGCCCGGCTGGTTCGAGACCGAGCTGACCGACGGCGCGCGCAGCCAGGTGCCGGGCCTCTACGAACGGGTGAACGCCCGCGCCGCCGCAGGCCGCTGGGGCCAGCCGGCCGACATCGCCGGCACCGCCGTGTTCCTCGCGAGCGCAGCGTCCGACTACGTGACCGGCACCGCAATACCCGTAGACGGCGGCTTCTCCATTTCGGGCTGAAGCCCGCGGGCCGTGTAAATTCGCCGGCCATGCTCTTCTGGATCCAGATATTCCTTCTCGTCGCCGGCACTGCCGCGCTGGTGTACGTGTCGCGCGGCCCGCTGAGCCAGCCGGGCTCGCACGGCTTCTACCGCTTCTTCGCGTGGGAGTGCATGCTGGTGCTGATCGTGCTGAACCTGCCCTGGTGGCACGACGATCCGTTCTCGCCCAGGCAGATCGTTTCCTCGCTCTTCTTCGTGCTGTCGATCTGGCTGCCGATCCACGCGGTGCGGCTGCTCAAGGCCCAGGGCAAGCCCAGCGACGCGCGCAACGACGATCCGGCGCTCTACGGCTTCGAGAAGACCTCGGCCATCGTCAGCAGCGGCGCGTTCCGCTACATCCGCCATCCCATGTACACGGCGCTGCTGCTGCTGGCATGGGGCGCCTTCATGAAGCAGTTCAGCTGGCTCACGCTCGCGCTGGTGCTGGCGGCCACGGTGCTGCTGTTCATGACGGCGCTGCGCGACGAACAGGAATGCATCGCGCACTTCGGCGACGACTACCGTGCATACATGCGCGGCACGCGGCGCTTCATTCCGTTCCTGTTCTAGGGGCTGTCGCCCCGCTCGAGAAGGCGCAGGCACTTCCGCTGCGCCAAAGAGAAAGCGCCCCGTCAGGGGCGCTATTCACGTGGTCTCGACGCTCAGCACGCCTTGCCGTGGGCGGCGTGTGCGCCCTTGGCCTTCGCATCGGCTTCTGACATGTACGAGCCGCGCTTGGTCTTGCCGAAGTACTTGTCGTTGGCGCAGTGATAGACCTTGCCGTTGACCCATACCTGGCCGGCGGCGGGTGCCGCTGCAGTCGTGGAGGCGGCAGGCGCGGCTGCGGGCTTGGCCGCTGCTGCAGCGGGTGCGGCCGCAGCAGGCGCAGCAGCGGGCTTCGTCGCCGCAGGAGCAGGTGCCGTGGCAGCGGCCGGCGCGGTGGCAGGGCTGGTCGTCGCGGGAGCGGCTGGTTGCTGTGCAAAGGCAGAGACGACAAGGACGGAACTGGCCGCCAGCAGGAAAAGGGTCTTCTTCAAGATCGCTCCTTGTGAATCGCACGAAAGCACGTGCATGCAGCGACCAACGCGCTCGCAGCAGCGCAGTTGACGAATGTTTACGCCGATGTGTGACGAGCCGTACGGCGCGAGACCTTTTTCACGTTCGCAAGGCGCATCGACCTCGACATCCTTTTCATACGGGCGTCATCCTGAACCTTGCGGGATGCTGACCCGCCCGATCAGGTTCGGTTCACACGAGCCTCATAGCATTCGCCCATGCTGTTGCTCGCACGCGTCCGCCGTTTCGTCGACGCACACCACAAGGCGTGGTGTGTGGCGGGCATGCTGCTCATTCTTCTGCAGCCCTTCATCGCGGTCCATTTCCGCTGCGACGGGCTGGAAGACGAGCCGATGCTGCGCGTGCGCAGCGCCAGCGACACCACCCAGTTCGAAGCCGACGACCGCGCGGACCACCCGTCCGACCGCGAGACCACGCTGTTCGCACAGGCTCCTGCGAGCATCGACCATCCCGATGCCTTCGACCTCGCGCTGAGCACGCTGATGGCGATGGTGCTGGCGCTCCTGCCGCTGGCGCTCGCCGTCGCACGGCTCGCGGTTCCCATCGTGCGCGAAGCGCCCGAACACGTGCCTCCGCACGGCGGCGCGCCACCTCCCTCGCAGCCCTGGCGGCGCCTGCCGCCGACCGTCGCGCCACCTTCCGCCACCTGAGACACGACGCCTCGTGCGTCGAGGCGGTCTGCTGCGTCCTGCAGCGGGCCATCTCTTCCCCTGTCGAAAGGTTCGACCATGTCCGGTTTCGCTTGTTGCGCCCGTGGTGGCGCGTGGCTTCGCTCGCCCATTTTTTCCTTCCACTTCCCGACCGCGCCGAAGAAGGTGGCGTCATGAATTCGCTGAATCTCGCGCTCTTCCAATGGCTCACGGCCGGCACGCAGCCGACGCCGTGGGTGCTGTCCGTCGCATCCGCCTTCGCGCTCTGGGGCAGCTGGGTGAGCGCGGCCCTGGTCGTGTTCGCGCTGTGGCGGTATCGCGAGGAACGCGCCTACCTGTGCATCGTCGCGGCCTTCGCGGGCCTCTCGTCGATGGCCTCCCATGCGATCGCCCAGGCAGTGAACGCGCCGCGCCCCTTCGTGCTCGGGCTCGCACCCGCCTACATCGAGCACGCCGGCCGCGGCTCGCTGCCGAGCACGCACGCGACCGTGATGTTCATGGTGGCCCTGGCCTTCCTGCTGCGCCCGGGGCTGCGCAGGCTGGCCATGCCGCTGCTGGCGCTCGCGGCCCTCACGGGCTGGGCGCGCGTCTACGTGGGCGTGCATTTCCCGATCGACATCGCCGCGGGCCTGCTGCTCGGAGGCGCCATTGCGGGCGCGCTCCTCGTCGTGCAGCTCCTGGCACATCGCTTCTTCTCTTTTCCAGCGTCGCCGGCCGGCCGCGCCCGCGACAACAGGCAAGCGGCCGCTTCTTTCTGGAGGCATCCATGATTTCCTCGACCGACAACGGCCGGCATGCCCGCGCGCCGATGCGCATGCCACAGGCCGAAGCCCTCCCCGCCACGCGCGCGGACACCGACGTGCCGCATGCGGCACCCGATTCGACGCGCAGCATCTCCTGCGTGATCCCGTGCTTCAACGAAGCCGCGAACCTGCGGCACCTGCTGCCGCTGCTGGAGGACATCCTCTGGGACACGCGCATGCGCTGGGAGATCATCGTGGTGGACGACGGCAGCACCGACGACACCGTCGCTGTGGCCGAGGCGTGGTGCGAGCTCTCGGGCTTTCGCTGCATCTCGCTGTCGCGCAACTTCGGCAAGGAGGCCGCGCTCACCGCGGGCCTCGCCGCCGCCACGGGCGACGCGGTGGTGCTGCTCGACGGTGACCTGCAGCATTCGCCGGAACTCATCCACACCATGATCGCGCAGTGGGTGGCCGGCGCCGAGGTGGTGTACGCGGTGCGCGAGCAGCGCAGCGACGAGAGCCGCTTCAAGCAGCTCGGCAGCAAGCTCTTCTACAGCCTGATCAACGGGTCCGACCGCTTCGCCGTGCCCAAGGACGCGGGCGACTTCCGCCTGATGGACCGCAAGGTGGTCGACGCGCTCATGAGCCTGCCCGAGCGCAGCCGCTTCATGAAGGGCCTGTACGCCTGGGTGGGCTTCCGTGCGGTGGCGCTGCCCTACACGCCCGCGCCGCGCGCGGAAGGCAAGAGCACTTTCAACAAGCGCCGGCTGGTGCGCCTGGCCATGGACGGGCTCACCGCCTTCACCACCTGGCCGCTGCGCGCGGTCAGCGTGGCGGGCCTCATGCTCGCGATACCTGCCTTCGCCTACGGCGCCTTCGTGGCCATCAACTACCTGCTGTTCGGCAACGAAGTCTCGGGCTGGACCACCATCGTGGTGAGCCTCATGTTCTTCATCGGCATCCAGATGATCTCCACCGGCATCGTGGGCGAATACATCGCCCGCATCTACGAGGAAGTGAAGGGCCGTCCGCTGTACGTGGTGCGCCGCGAACGCGGCACGGGACTCGAGACCGGAAAGACATGAAACGACCCGCTTCCCCATGGTGGACCGCTCCTCAACCCATATGGCTCATCGCAGCCCTGCTCGCCTGGCTGCTGGCCACGGCATGGATGCGTCCGTTGATGGCGCCCGACGAGGGCCGCTACGGCGGCGTCGCGCTCGCCATGCTGCACTCGGGCGACTGGCTCGTGCCACGGCTCGACGGACTGCCCTTCTTCCACAAGCCGCCGCTCTTCTACTGGATCGGCGCGGCGGCGATGTCGATCGCAGGGCCGGTGGAATGGGCGGCGAGGCTGCCTTCCGTGCTGGGCGGCGCAGCGGCGGCCGCGGCGCTCTTTCTCTTCCTGCGCCGCTGGTCGACGGTGCGCCTGGCGCTGCTGTCCACGGTGGTGCTGGTGACCACGCCCTTCTTCTTCCTGGGCGCGCAGTTCGCCAACCTCGACATGCTGGTGGCGGGCTGCATCTCGGCCACGGTGCTGCTGGCGGCGGGCGCGGCACTGGCCCGCGAGCGCGAGGAGCCATGGCGCGCGCTGCTGGCCGGCGCCTGGCTGTTCGCCGCGGCCGGCCTGCTGGCCAAGGGGCTGATCGGACTCGTGCTGCCCGCGATGGTGATCGCGATCTGGTGCGCCGCAACGCGCAGGCTCAGGGCGCTGCGCCTCGCGCTGTGGCTGCCCGGCTGGGCCGTGCTGCTGGCAGTGGCCGGGCCGTGGTTCGTCGCGATGCAGCTGAGGTATCCGGAGTTCTTCGACTACTTCGTCGTCACCCAGCACTTCCGGCGCTTCGCGTCGTCGGGCTTCAACAACGAGCACGGCTTCTGGTTCTATCTGCCGGTGCTGGCGGGCCTGACGCTGCCGTGGTTCGCATGGGTGTTCGTGCCTCGCGGATCGGACGACGCGACGAACGACGCCGCGGCGCGCCACCGCCAGCCGGACATCGACCGGCTGATGTGGATATGGCTCGCGGTGATCGTGGTGTTCTTCTCGCTGCCGCGCTCCAAGCTGGTGGGCTACGTGCTCCCGGCGCTGCCGCCGCTGGCGTACCTGATCGCGCAGCGCGTGCTGGCGGGACGCCCGCTGGAGACCCTGCTGCCGAAGGTGCGCGCGATGACGGTGGCGGCGGCCGCGGTCTGCATCGGCTGCGTGATCGCCGTGATGGTGTATTCGTCGCCGCCGGGCTCGCGGCTGCGCCTGCCGGCTGGGCAAGCGGTGGCACCGGGTGAACAGGTGCTGATGCTCGACACCTACAACTACGAGATTCCGTTCTACTGGAACCTGCGCGAGCCGGTGATGGTGTCGGACGACTGGAAGGCCGCGGCCGAGGACACGCGCGACAACTGGCGCAAGGAGATCTTCGACGCGAGCCGCTTCGATCCGGCGCGCGCGGCGCGCACGCTGGTCGATCGCACGGAGCTCGCCGAAGTGCTGTGCGTGCCGCGCACCACCTGGATCGTCGGCGCGAACACGGCGCACCTCGCCAACCCGTGGCTGCACCATGCGCAGCTGGTGGTGGTGAACGACGGGCTGGCGGCCTGGCGCTTCAAGGGCAGCGCCACGGGCGACCCGCATTGCCTGGACACGGTGCCCTTCCCCGACCCGGCCGCCGCCCCGGCGCCCGCCCACACCACCGGAACGAACGGCGGCAATGGCTGAACCGCGCCGCTACCTGTGCATCTGCGCCGACGACTTCGGCATGAGCGCCGGCATCAACTCGGCCGTGCTCGACCTCGCCGCGAAAGGAAAGATCTCCGCCACCAGCGGCATGGTGCGCCGCGAGGCCTGGCTGGCAGGCGCGAGGATGCTGCGTCAGCTGGAGCCCTCGGAGTTCGACGCCGGCCTGCACCTCGACCTCACGCGCCCCGCGCATGCCGGCGGCCCCGAACCGGGCCTGGCCGGCCTGATCGCGCGCACCTGGACGCGCACGGTGTTCTCGCCCGGGCTCGAGGCCGACATCCGCGACCAGTTCACCCGCTTCGAGGACGCCATGGGCCGCGCGCCCGCCTTCGTCGACGGGCATCGGCACGTGCACCAGTTCCCGGTGGTGCGCGAACTGCTGGTGGAGGAGATCGCGCGGCGCTATCCCTCGTCGCCGCCCTGGATCCGCAACACGGCGCCGGGCTTTCGCCAGGGCCCCGACCGGCTGAAGGCCGAGATCATCCACGCGCTGGGCGGCGCGCGGCTGGCTGCGCTGGCCGAACGCCGCGGCATTCCGGCCAGCAGCCGGCTGCTGGGCGTCTACGGCTTCTCGGGCGACATCAACAGCCACGAGCAGCGGCTGCGCGAATGGCTCTCGGCCAGCCGCACCGGCGACGTGCTCATGTGCCATCCGTCCGCCGGCCTCATGCCCGGCGATCCGCATGGCGGCGCGCGGTTGCGCGAATACACCGCGCTGCTCGCGCTGGAGCCCGCCCAGGCCCTGCGCGATGCGGGAGGCAGCGAGGTCACGCTCGCACCGCTCACCCGCTGCCTGCAGCCCGCCTGAGCGCGGGCTTCCTCTAGCGGGGCAGCATCCGCGCGTCGACCGCTTCGCCATCGACGATGAAGTGCCCGCCCGCCACGTGGTGCAGCGTGCGCAGCTCGTCGTGTCCGTCGAAGTGCCAGCGCCCGTTGGAGAACACCCGCTCGTCGGCCTGCGCGGCGATCACCTCGCCGAGGAACAGGTCGTAGCGCTGCTGGATGGCCGGCTCCGGCAGCAGCCTGCATTCGAGCCACGCGGCGCAGCCTTCGAGCAGCGGCGCGCCGATGGCGGTGCCCGCGAAGGTCGAGAGGCCGTAGGCGGCGAACTTGTCCTGCCCCGGCTGATCGGCGATCTCGCGGCCCGACGTGTTGCCCAGCGTCTCCGTCAGGTCGAGCTGCGCGCGCACCGGCACCTGCAGCGCGAAGCTGCCTGCGCCTTCGAGCAGTTCGCGCGTCCAGGTGCTCTTGTCGAGCACCACCGCCACCTTGGGCGGATCGAAGTCCAGCGGCATGGCCCAGGCTGCCGCCATGATGTTGCGCCGGCCGCCGTGCGCGGCGCTCACGAGCACCGTGGGACCGTGGTTCAGCAGGCGGTAGGCCTTGTTCAGTGCGACGGGTTGGCGATGGGTGATGGCGTTCATGGCGGGCGATGCATCAGGACGTGGATCAGGACGTGGGTCAGGTCTCAGGCTCTTCCACCGGCACCCGGCGGACGGCGACCGTGCGGATGCGCTGCGCATCGACGTCGGTCACCACGAAATCGTACCCGTCGTGCGTCCAGCGGGCATCGCGCGCAGGCAGCCCGCCGAAGCGCTCCAGCAGCAGGCCCGCGACCGATGTGTAGCTGTCGTCATCGCTGACGAGGCCATGGGTCTGCAGCGCCTGCTCCAGCAGATGCAGGTCGGCGCTGCCGGAGACGGTCCATGCATCGGGCGCGGTCTGCAGGATCTCCAGCGTCTCGTCCTCGTCGGGAAACTCGCCGGCGATGGCCTCCAGCACGTCGATGGGCGTCACCACGCCGCTGAGCGTGCCGTGCTCGTCGCTGACCAGCGCGAGCTGGCCGCGCGCGCCGCGCAGCGTGTCGATGAGGCGGATCGCGGTGGTCGACTCCGGCACGTAGATGGGCGCGCGCAGGCCGGCGCTCTCGTCGATCCGGCCGTTGCGCAGCAGCTGGCCCAGCAGGTCCTTGGCGCGCGCCACGCCCACCACCTCGTCGAGCGAGCCCCGGCACACGGGGAAGATGCCGTGCGGCGTGTCGAGCAGCTGCTCGCGCACCGCCACCGGGTCGTCGTCGAGGTTCACCCACGAGACATCGGCGCGCGGCGTCATCACCGAACGCACGGTGCGCTCGGCCAGCGAGAGCACCCCGCTCACCATGTTGCGCTCCTCGATCGCGAAGGCCGGTTCTTCCTGCGCCTCTGGCGTCGCGTCGGACGCGCCCGCACCGACGGGCACGGGCTCGCCGCGCACCCTGCCGCCGAGCAGCCGCAGCACCGACTCGGCCGTGCGCTCGCGCAGCGGCCTGCGCGCCTCGTGCTTGAGCGCATTGCGCCGCGCCCACTGGTTCAGCGCCTCGATCATCACGGAGAAGCCGATGGCGCCGTACAGGTAGCCCTTCGGAATGTGGAAGCCCATGCCCTCGGCCACGAGGCTCAGGCCGATCATCAGCAGGAAGCTCAGGCACAGCATCACCACCGTGGGATGCGCGTTGACGAAACGGGTGAGCGGCTTCGAGGCCCACAGCATGATGCCGATGGAGATGACGACCGCCGCCATCATCACCGGCAGGTGGTCGACCATGCCCACCGCGGTGATGACCGCATCGAGCGAGAACACCGCATCGAGCACGACGATCTGCGACACCACCAGCGAGAAGCTCGCGTAGGCCACCGGACCGGTGGCCGTGTGCGCCGCCACGCCTTCGAGCCGCTCGTGCAGCTCCGACGTGGCCTTGAAGAGCAGGAACAGACCGCCCCCCAGCAGGATCAGGTCGCGGCCCGAAAAGCCGTGCCCCCACACGTGGAACAGCGGCGTGGTCAGCGTCACCAGCCACGAGACGATGGACAGCAGCGCCAGCCGCATGATGAGCGCGAGGCTCAGGCCGATGAGCCTGGCCTTGTCGCGCTGGCTTGGCGGCAGCTTCTCCGCGAGGATCGCGATGAAGACGAGGTTGTCGATGCCCAGCACGATCTCCAGGACGACCAGCGTCAGGAGACCGAGCCAGACGGCCGGGTCGGAGAGCAGTTCGATCATGATGGGAGCAAGGAAGAAGCACGCACACCGCTGCAGCGCAACATGTCGCGGCCCATGCCGCAAAGGGGCGGCTCGGGAGGCGACTGGGGAGGCGGAGAGCGCAAGAAGGCCGCGTGGATGTCAGCCGCGGCGCCGCTTTGCGGGGAAGAGATGAGGGTTGAAGCGAAGGCGGTGCTGGCGCATGCCAGCGGCCTACTGGGAGGCTCGGAAGAGGAGTTCACCCGCGCAGTTTAGCGAAGGCCCTCCTCGCGACCCTGCCATTTCCGCTTGCATCGGTACGGTCAATACCTTAGGCTGACCCGGCGTCCGCGCGCAGCACCCGAGCCCCGAGCGGGCCGCCGGGCCTGTCTTGCGGGCGTGAAGGAGCCACGCATGCCAAGCCGATCGAACGGCCTCGCGGCCGAAATGGAAGCGGTGCGAACCCTGGCGCTCGTCGGCGCCTCCGCGTCCGGCAAGACCTCCCTTGCAGAGGCCCTGCTGCACGAGGCGGGCGCCATCGGGGCACGCGGCAGCGTGGAGCGCGGCACCACCGTCAGCGACCACGACCCGATCGAGAAGCGAATGCAGCATTCGCTCAATGCGACGCTAATGCACATGGCGCACGGCGGCACCCGCATCCACCTGATCGACACGCCCGGCGGCGCCGACTTCCTGGGCCAGAGCCTGCCCGCGCTGGAGGCCGTGGAAACCGCCGCCATCGTCATCAACGCCGCCGCCGGCATCGAGCCGATGGCGCTGCGCATGATGGACTACGCCGCATCGCGCCACCTCGCGCGCCTCGTGGTCGTCAACAGGATCGACGACCCCGCCGCCGACCTCGCCGGCCTGCTCGCGCAGATCCAGGACACCTTCGGCCGCGAATGCCTGCCGCTGAACCTGCCCGCTTCGGGCGGCACGCGCGTGATCGACTGCTTCTTCAACCGCGAGGGCGAGTCCGACATCGGCGCAGTCGATGCGGCGCATCGCGCGCTGGTCGAACAGGTCGTCGAGGTCGACGCGGCCTTCGTCGAGCGCTACCTGAACGACGGCGACGTGGACGCCGCCGAGCTGCATGCGCCGCTCGAACAGGCGCTGCGCGAAGGCCACCTGATTCCCGTGTGCTTCGTCTCGGCGCGCAGCGGCGCGGGGGCGGCGGAGATGCTCGACATCATCGTCAAGCTGCTGCCCGACCCGAGCGAGGCCAATCCGCCGGACTTCCTGCTGGGCGAAGGCGAGGATGCAAGGCCGATGCATGCCAAGCCAGACCCGTCGATGCACGTGCTGGCGCACGTCTTCAAGGTGACGAGCGATCCCTACGTCGGCAAGCTCGGCATCATGCGCGTGCACCAGGGCACCGTCGCGAGCGACAGCCAGCTCTACATCGGCGACGGCCGCAAGCCCTTCAAGGTAGGGCACCTTTTCATGCTCCAGGGCAAGGACCATGTCGAGGTGCCGAGGGCCGTGCCGGGCGACATCGTGGCCGTGGCGAAGGTGGAAGAGCTCCAGTTCGACGACGTGCTGCACGACGCGGCCGAAGACAGCCACGTGCACCTCGCGCCGCTGGCGTTTCCCGTGCCCGTGCACGGGCTGGCCGTGGAGCCCAAGCGGCATGGCGACGAGCAGCGCGCATGGGAGATCCTCGGCAAGCTCGCGGCCGAAGACCCCTGCCTGCGCATCGAGCATGTGGCGGCGACCAACGAGACCGTGCTCTACGGCCTGGGCGAACTGCACCTGCGCACCGTGCTCGAACGCCTTCGCGAGGTGTATCGCTTCGAGGTGCAGACGCGCCCGCCGCGCATCGCCTACCGCGAGACCGTGACCGCGCCGGCCGAGGGCCATCACCGCCACAAAAAGCAGACCGGCGGCGCAGGCCAGTTCGGCGAAGTCTTCCTGCGCGTGGAGCCGCTCTCTCGCGGCGACGGCTTCCAGTTCGCCGACGAAGTCAGGGGCGGCGCGATTCCGGGCCAGTTCATTCCCGCCGTCGAGAAAGGCGTGCGCGAGGTGCTCTCGTGCGGCGCCATCGCAGGCTACCCGGTCGTCGACGTGCGCGTGGTGGTCTACGACGGCAAGCACCACAGCGTGGACAGCAAGGACATCGCCTTCGCCACCGCAGGCCGAAAGGCCTTCATGGCCGCGATCCGCGAAGCCAGGCCGGTGGTGCTGGAGCCGATCGTACAGATCGAGATCGTGGCGCCCGAACATGCGGTGGGCGACCTGACGAGCGACCTTTCGTCGCGGCGCGGACTGGTCACCGGCACGTCGGCCCTCGGAGCCGGCGCGGCTGCCGTGCGCGGACAGGTGCCCATGGCCGAGCTGGCGAGCTACCAGTCGCGGCTCAATGCGATGACGAGCGGACAGGGCCGCTACACGATCGCACTGTCGCACTACGAGGCCGTGCCGCCGAACGTGCAGCAGGTGCTGATGGGGCAATACCGGGGGCGGGAAGACGATCAGTGAAGCGCCAGTGAGGCCGCGGCGGGTGGCTATACTGCGCCCCGTCACGTCGAACAAGGGCGTGATCGGGATTGGCGTCCCGCTGAAATCACTGCGACGCAAAGCCGCAGTCACCGCGCAGGGTCTGCGGCTTCGTCGTTCGTGCCTCCAGTTTTGGCGGCTCGACGTGCGGGCGCGAGCCCGGCCGGTTTCATGCAAGTGGTTTCCCGGTACGCCAACTCGTCGAGCCGCCGCCCTCAATTGGCGTTGAGCGCAGCGGTGTCAACAAGCCGAAACCACTGGAGGCCTTTGATGGCTGCATCTGCCCGCGCGTCAGCGCCCGTCTCTTCATTCCCCCCATCTTCCGAAGCCGCAAGCGTCGAATCGCTCGCGCTGCAGGCCTGCGACGACATCGATGGCCTCCTGGCAGTGCAACGCGCATTCGCGTGCCTTGAAAAGCTCATCGCTCCCCAGCGAACGAGCGAAACCGATGAGGTCTACCCGACCCGCACCGAACTCGGAGCGCTGGTGCGAGTGGTCAACGAGGAGCTGCAGAGGTGCCTGGGAGCGGCAGACGCGACGTTGCAAAGGCTGCGGGCCGGCCTCGCCGAGCGCGTCGTCGACGAACACCCCATGGCTCAACCCGGGTAGTCGCCACCTACAGCCCGCAGCCACCGCTGCCGACAAGGCCCGACTCCACCCGAACCTATGTTGAAGCCTGAACCGACTCACAGCAGAAAGAGGACAGGCAGACGACATGAGCGAAGTCGCCGAACTTTTCGCGCGCGAGTTTCCCGTGTGGCACATGGTGGTGCGGGGCACGGTCGTGTACTGGTTCCTGCTGCTGGTGTTCCGCTTCGTGCTGCGGCGCGACATCGGCTCGATGGGCGTGGCCGACCTGCTCTTCGTGGTGCTGGTGGCCGACGCTTCCAGCAATGCGATGCAGGGCGAGTACAAGTCGATCGACGACGGCCTCGTGCTGCTGGCGACGCTGGTGGGCTGGAACTTCGCGCTCGACTGGCTCAGCTATCGCTTCGAGCCGGTCGCCCGCTTCCTCGAGCCGCAGCCGGAGGTGCTCATCCGCGGCGGCCGGCTGAACCGGCGCGCGCTTCGGCGCGAGATGATCACCACGGACGAACTGCGCGGCAAACTACGTGAGCAAGGCGTGGCGGATTTCTCGGAGGTGCGCGTCGCCCGGCTTGAGAGCGATGGAACGCTGAGCGTTTTCAAGAAGAAGAGCAGCATCAAGAAGCAGAACGACGGCGGCAGCGAAGACGAGGATCGTCACCAGCCGCCCGAGGCTCCCAGGCCTCCGGCCCAATGACGCAATGACGCAATGACGAAGGCGATGCAGTTCTTCGACTGGCTCTTCGGCGAGGGCTCCGCGCTCACCCCGTGGCAGATGGCCGCGCGGGCGCTGGTCGTCTTCTTCTTCGCGCTGGCGATGATCCGCGCATCGGGACGGCGCTCCTTCGGCCAGCAGAGCCCGTTCGACATCTGCATCACCGTGTTGCTGGGCGCGGTGCTCAGCCGCGCGGTGGTCGGCGCTTCGCCCTTCTGGAGCACCATGGCGGCCGGTGCGGCGCTGGTGGCCACGCACCGGCTCGTCGCGCTCGCGAGCAGGCGGTGGCAGGGCTTCGAGGATCTGGTCAACGGCCACAAGATCACGCTGGTGCGCGATGGCAGGCTCGACGAGAAAGCCATGCATCACGCGCTGGTCTCGCGCAAGGACATCGACGAGGCGCTGCGCCAGCAGGGCGGCGGCGTGTCGCTCGACGAAGTCGAATGCGCGGTGCTGGAGCGCGACGGCAAGCTGAGCATCGTCAAGCGACGCTCCTGATTCAGTGTGGCTCGCGCCACGCACGTAAGACAGCACCGACCCACGGCAACGGCGATGGCCTCGTTCGCGCGGGCTTCAGCTGCGAACACTCGGGCCCTGGAATGACATCCATCACTCCGAGGAAAGCCCATGAGCAGCAGCCCCACCTCCGACCCGGCCCGAAGCCTTGAAATGAAGACCCGTCGCGAGTCCGGCAGGGGTTGAGCGGGTGCCTTCCTTCTTTTCGACATGGCAACACCGCGCCGGCCCCGTACCGGGTCCTCTTCCCCTTCGAACGACGCCCTGGCCGTCGAAGCGGCCAATGGCGAGACCGCCCTGCTCATCATCGACATGATCAGCAGCTGGGACTTTCCCGACGCCGAGAAGCTGCTGCCCGCAGCCGTGGCCATCGCTCCTTCCATCGTGGCGCTGAAGCGACGCTGCAAGGCACGCGGCGTGCCGGCGATCTACGTCAACGACAACCGCGGCCGCTGGCGCTCCGACTTCAATGCGCTGGTCGGCCTCTCGATGCAGAGCGGCGGCCCCGGCGCGGACATCACGGCCAGCCTCGCGCCGGACCACGACGACTACTTCGTGCTGAAGCCGCAGCAGTCCGCCTTCGTCGCCACGCCGCTCGAACAGCTGCTGGGCGTTCTGAAGGCGCGCCGCCTCATCGTGACCGGCGTGGCCAGCGACCAGTGCGTGATGAGCACGGCCACCGACGCGCGCATGCACGGCTTCGAGGTGGTGCTTCCCAGAGACTGCACCGCCACGCAGACGGCCAGGCGCCACGCGATGCTGCTGGAGCAGTGCGAGACGGTGTTCGGCATCGCGACCACCTCCGGCCCGCGCATCCGCCTGCCGGCCGCGCGATCGCGCAAGCGATAGCTCCTCCATTTCTTTTTCTGTTTCCTTTTCGTTCCCACTTCCGTTTGGAGAAACCCATGACACACCCCATGCAAGCCGCACCGCAACCACCCTTCGACACGCCCCGCCAGACCCCGCCCGGGCTCGAATCGCGGATGGATCCGCCGCCGGACTTCGGCGAGTCGTCCTATGTCGGCTCCGGCAAGCTCATCGGAAAGGCCGCGATCATCACCGGAGGCGACAGCGGCATCGGCCGCGCCGTGGCGCTGGCCTTCGCACGCGAAGGGGCGGACGTGCTGATCTCCTACCTTGCCGAGGAGGAGTCGGACGCGCGCCGCACCGCGGAGCTCATCGAGAAAGAGGGCCGCACCTGCGTCGCCGTGCCGGGCGACATCCGCGACGAACCGCACTGCAGGAAGCTCGTGGACACGGCCATGGAGCGCTTCGGCAAGCTCGACATCCTGGTGAACAACGCGGCCTTCCAGATGGCCCACAAGGACCTCTGCGAGATCACGCCCGAGGAGTTCGACCGCACCTTCCGCACCAACGTCTACGCCAACTTCTTCCTCAGCAAGGCAGCGGCGGCGTGCATGAAGCCGGGCAGCGCCATCATCAGCACCGCATCGGTCAACGCCGACAAGCCCAATGCCACGCTGGTGGCCTACGCCGCGACCAAGGGCGCGATCCAGAACATGTCCGGCGGCATGGCGCAGCTGCTGGCCGAGAAGGGCATCCGCGTGAACTGCGTGGCGCCGGGGCCGTTCTGGACGCCGCTGATCCCCTCGACCCTGCCGCCAGAAAAGGTGAAGGAATTCGGCATGCAGACGCCGATGAAGCGGCCCGGCCAGCCCGCGGAACTGCAGGCGGTGTACGTGCTGCTCGCCTCCGACGAGGCCAGCTACATCTCGGGCGCCACCATTCCGGTGACCGGGGGCGTGCCTTTCATCTGAGGGGCCCGGCGCGCCGGCGCGCGCCTGCATCGGCATCTGCGCGGGTGCTGCCGCCGGCCGCGCGCCGCACCTCCAGCTTCTGCCGCCGTCTCGGCAGCCAAGTGCCGATGCGCGATACCCAGCGCAGAACGTGAAAGACCACGAAGCTGCCCAGTTGCGGCCAGCTGTTCCACATGCGCAGCTGGTCGCTCCGCACGACCCGGCATTGGGGCGAAAGTGCGTCGAGCCGCTCGGCGACCTGAGCGTTGAACCAACGGCTGACCACCACCACATTGGCCTCCATGTTGAGCGTGAGGCTCAGCGGATCGAGGTTGCTGGAGCCCACGGTGCTCCATGTGTCGTCGACGATGGCGATCTTTCCATGCAGCGGGCGGGCGCAGTACTCGTGCACCTGCACGCCGGCTGCCAGCAGATGGCCGTAGAGCAGCCGGGTCGCGAAGCGCACCGATCTCATGTCGGGCATGCCCTGCAGCAGCAGCTTCACCTCCACGCCGCGGCCCGCTGCGCGACACAGGTCGCGGAACAGGCGATAGCCGGGAAAGAAGTACGCATTGGCGATGACGATGCGCACGCGCGCGGTGCGGATGGCCTGGCGGTAGATCTTCTCGATGCTGTCGGGCGAGGCCTTGTTGTCCCTTCTGGCGAAGAGGATGTCGGCATCGCCGGCGGGTGGCGACGGCTGCGACATCGCGGAGGCCGGCTCGGGGCTTTCGCCTGCCGTGTGCTGCATGAAGCTGCGGATGCGCCCGACGACGGGCCCGTGCAGTTCCACCGCGTAGTCCTGCTTGGCCAGCTCGCCGTAATCCAGCAGCTGGTCGGCGCAGAAGTTGATGCCGCCCACGAAGGCCACCGTGTCGTCGACCACCACGAGCTTGCGGTGCATGCGCCTAAGCAAGTTGAGCTGCTGGCCGAAGAGCGCGCGGCCCGGGTCGAAGATGCGCACCTCCACACCCGCTTGCGAAAGCCGCTCCAGAAAGCCCTCCGACAGCCGCGGCGAGCCGAAGCCGTCGATGGTGAGCACAGTGCGAACGCCTCGGGCTGCGCACCCGCGCAGCGCGCCGGACAGCGCGCGGCCCACCTTGTCGTCTTCGAGGATGAAGGTCTCCAGCAGCACCAGCCGCCCTGCACCGGCAATGGCGTCGAGGACGCACGGGAAGAACTCGTCGCCGTTCTCCAGCAGGCGGCCCGCGTTGCCGTGCGTCCAGCCGCCGTCTTCGCTGCGTGCTCTGTGCATTGCTCTCGTTGTTCTGTGCATCGTCGACCCAGGCTACTGCGCGCCGACCGTACCCGTGTCGGGTCGTTCACCGCGTCGGGGTGGGATAGCGCCTGCGAAGGCCGTCGAGTCCGCGCCTGGAGTCGCAGCCTCCTGTTGCCGTTTGTTGCGCGAGCGGAAATACGCCGCCAGCCGCGTACGCCGCTTTCCTACGCAACGAAGGCAAGGCGAGTTCCATCTTCTGGACTCAAGTTCTTAGTTGATTGCCTGTTTTTCATTCCTCAACCCAAACCATGGAGCCCACGATGCCAACGACCCGTCGCGCCACCCCCGATGCCTGCAGCCTTCTGGATACCGACCACAAGAATGTGAAGAAGCTCTTCACCGCCTACGACGAACTCGCCCACTCCCGCGCCGCGAGCGCAACCGAGAAGAAGCGCGACCTCGCGATGCAGATCTGCATGGAACTGCAGGTGCATACGCAGCTGGAAGAAGAGATCTTCTATCCGGCGCTGCGCGAGGCCATCAAGGAGGTGGACCTGCTCGACGAGGCCGAGGTGGAACACGCCAGCGCCAAGGAGCTCATCGCGCAGATCCAGGACGCCACCGAGGTCGATGAGAAGTTCGACGCCAAGGTGAAGGTTCTGGGCGAGTACATCGACCACCACGTGAAGGAAGAGCGCAACGAGATCTTCGTGAAGGCCCGCGCGGCCCGCGGCCTCGACCTGGTCGCCATGCGCGAGCAGCTGGCGCAGCGCAAGGAAGAGCTCATGGCGGAGATGGAAGCGATGGCCTGAGGCCAGGCTTTCGCATCTTCCTCCGGGGCAGCCGTCAGCGCTGGGCTGGCGGCTGCCCTTCCTGTCCTGTGGCGCCCGTTTCAGTGCGGCACCCGCCGCAGCTCGCCGCGAGGCCGCTCGCTCGGCCAGACACCCCCCGCCTGCTCTCCCCCCAACCTCATCACACCTCCTTGAGCAGTGCGAGCTGCAGCTTGGATGAACGACCCCGCCTCGTGTTGCCGTACCCGGGAGAGTCTTCTCGACAGGCGTCCAAGCCGATGTCCGACACGCGAGCCGCAACGCCGTCCTAGCTTGTCCCTTGTGGACGGATAAGTCCGCGCCGCAGGAAAGGAACATCCCATGACCGACACAGCGAGAAGACAGCAGGCCAGGAGCGACCGACGCGACAACCAGCGGGTGTTCGTGTTCAGCGTGACGCTGGCCATCGTCGTGATGCTCGGCGCCCTGCTCTATTTCTATGCCGCGGACAAGCGTGGCGAAGGGCCCTCGCACGAGGCCTCGCCGCCGGCCGCGCAGGTGCAGGGCGGCGCGCAGACATCTCCGGCGACGGCACCAGCCGCACCGCCGAAATAGACGGCACCCCGTCATCAACCCGACCCCATCACCGAGAGGATCGTTATGCAACGTTTCAAGGACCGCGTCGTCATCGTGACCGGCGCAGGCAGCGGCATCGGCGAAGCGACCGCCCGCCGCTTTTCACAGGAGGGCGCGAGCGTGGTGCTCGCGGGCGACACCCTCGACAAGCTCGACCGCGTCGCGCGCGACCTGCCGAAGGAGCGCACGCTGGTGAAGGTGGCCGACGTCTCCAGCTTCGAACAGGTGCAGGCGCTGGTGGATGCGACCATCGAGCGCTTCGGTGCGCTGCACGTGCTCTTCAACAACGCCGGCATCGCGGTCGAGGGCACGGTCACCCAGCCGCCGCTGGAAGACTGGAACCGGATCATGGCGGTCAACGCCGGCGGCGTGTTCCATGGCTGCCGCGCAGCCATGCCGCACCTGGTGCGCAGCAAGGGCTGCATCGTCAACACCGCCTCGGTCTCGGGCCTGGGCGGCGACTGGGCGATGGGCTTCTACAACGCGTCGAAGGGCGCGATCGTCAATTTCACCAAGGCCCTCGCGCTCGACCACGGCAAGGACGGCGTGCGCGTGAATGCCGTGTGCCCGAGTCTCACCTTCACCCCCATGACCGAGGACATGAAGAGCGACGGCGCGCTGATGGCGAAGTTCGCCGAGCGCATTCCGCTGGGGCGCGGCGCCGACCCTTCGGAGATCGCGGCCGTGGTCGCCTTCCTGGCGAGCGACGACGCGAGCTTCGTCTCGGGCGTCGCGATGCCGGTCGACGGCGGGCTGATGGCATCCAACGGACAGCCCGACATGGGCTGAGGAAGGGCAGGAACATGGCATCGAGCACAGTCGGCGATTTCGTCGTGGAGCGCATGCACCAGTGGGGCGTGCGCCGCATCTACGGCTATCCGGGCGACGGCATCAACGGCATCGTGGGCGCGCTCGACCGCGCGGGCGATGCCATCGAGTTCGTGCAGGCCCGCCACGAGGAACTGGCCGCCTTCATGGCGTGCGCGCATGCCAAGTTCTCGGGCGAGGTGGGCGTGTGCCTGGCGACATCGGGGCCGGGTGCCATCCACCTGCTCAACGGCCTTTACGACGCGAAGCTCGACCACCAGCCGGTGGTTGCGCTGGTCGGCCAGCAGAAGCGCAGCGCGCTCGGCGGCGACTACCAGCAGGAGGTGGACCTCGTCTCGCTCTTCAAGGACGTGGCCCACGAGTTCGTGCAGATGGCCACCAGCGCCGAGCAGGTGCGCCATCTCATCGACCGGGCGTTCCGCATCGCCCGCGACCGCCGCACCGTGACCTGCGTGATCTTCCCGAACGACGTGCAGGACCTTCCCGCCGTGCCGGTGCCACCGCGCGAGCACGGTACGGTGCACAGCGGCATCGGCACCACCGTGCCGTCGGTGGTGCCGCCGCCCGACGCACTGCAGTACGCGGCGGACATCCTCAACACGGGCAGCAAGGTCGCGATCCTTGCGGGCGCCGGTGCGCTCCATGCGGGCGACGAACTCATCGCCGTGGCCGAGTGCCTGGGCGCCGGCATCGCCAAGGCACTGCTCGGCAAGGCCGCGGTGCCCGACGACCTTCCATTCGTGACCGGTTCCATCGGCGTGCTCGGCACGCGGCCGAGCTCCTGGATGATGGAAGAGTGCGATACGCTGCTGATCGTCGGCTCGTCCTTCCCCTATGCCGAGTTCCTGCCCGAGGAAGGGCAGGCGCGCTGCGTGCAGATCGACACCGACGCACGCGCGCTGGGCCTGCGCTACCCGTCGGAGCTGGGCCTCGTGGGCGACAGCGCCGCCACGCTGGCGGCGTTGCTGCCGCTGCTGGAGCGCAGGACCGAATCGCCATGGCGCGCCTCCATCGAAAGCGAAGTCGCGCGCTGGTGGCGCGTGCTCGAGGCGCGCGCGCACGTGCCCGCATCGCCGATCAACCCGCAGCGCGTGTTCTGGGAGCTCTCCCCTCGCCTGCCCGACAGCGCGGTGATCACCTGCGACAGCGGCTCGGCCGCCAACTGGTACGCGCGCGACGTCAAGCTGCGCCGCGGCATGAAGGCCAGCCTCTCCGGCGGGCTCGCGACCATGGGTCCGGCGGTTCCGTATGCGATCGCTGCGAAGCACGTGCACCCCGAGCGCCCGGTCGTCGCGCTGCTGGGCGACGGCGCGATGCAGATGAACGGCATCAACGGCCTCATCACCATCGCACGCCTGTGGCGCGACTGGGCCGATCCGCGGCTGGTGGTGATGGTGCTCAACAACCGCGACCTCAACCTGGTGAGCTGGGAACAGCGCGTGCTCGGCGGCGACCCGAAGTTCGATGCCTCGCAGGAGCTGCCCGACTTTCCCTATGCGCGCTTCGCGCAGATGCTGGGGCTGGAAGGCATCCGCGTCGAGAATCCCGACGCCATCGGCGACGCCTGGGATGCGGCCTTCAGGGCCGACAGGCCGGTGCTGCTCGACATGGTGACCGACGCCGCGGTGCCGCCGCTGCCGCCGGACGTCTCGCTGGCACAGGCCAAGGCGTACTTCTCCGCGCTCTGGCAGGGCGACCCCGAGGGCATGCGGACGCTGAAGGCGGTGATGCGGGAGTACTGGGCCAGCTTCACGGCAGGACGCTCGGAGAAGACGACGGCCTGATCGGTGCCTGCCAGGGCCCCCGAGAGGGTCAGGCGGGAATCGGCTGCGTGCGGGAAGAGTCCTGCTCGTGGCGCTCCACCTGCTCGATCCAGTCGACGCAGCGGCGCTTCAGCAGATCAAGCCCGGTTTCCACGGGGACGCGGGGTTGGCACAGCACCAGCTTGCAGCGGTGCCGGCCATCAAGGGCAACATCGCCCACGGCGGCGAAATTGCCCTCCTCCTGCGTCAGAAGGTAGATCGTGCAGGCCCAGGGTCCGGACCGGCCGTCATAGACAAAGGTACTTCCATCCACGCACACCTCGGTACCCGATACATGCGGGCCACCAGGATCGATGGATTGGCGCGAGCATCGAGCGAACCCACCATACGCGCATCGGCGGGCAGCGCCAAACGGCATTTCGCAGGCGGGGTTTCTTGACGCTTGTCCGGTTTCCGGCCGGTTTTCGGGCCTGTGCCAGCCGCCTCAGAGGTGGAATGCAGCCAGTACCCCGACCGCCAGCCCCGCAGCCGCCACCCCGAACATCGCCCGCTCCAGCCACTTGTTCTTCGTCAACAGCGCAATGGCAGCCAGGGCAATGGAAACCTGCAGCACGGTAGTCGCCTGCGCCCACCGATGATGCTGGTGCATCTGCTCATCCGACTGTGCGTCCCACTTGCCCGCCTCGGCCTCCAGCTTCTTCGCCTCGGTCTGGATGTCGGTCTTCTCCTGCTCGTAGCGCGCCACCTTGGCCTGCCAGCCCTGCTTGCGCGCGTCGTCGGTCGCGGTGTCGCGGGCGAACTCGGCGAGGGCCTGCTTGGTGCTCTTCGACTGGAAGTAATTCCACTGGTTCGACGCCTCGGTCTTCTTGATGGCAGCGTTGTTCTTGTAGATGCCCGCGTTGGCCTGCGTGGCGCCGCCCATGTACGCGAAGATGGCGCCGAAGGTGGCGATGACGGCGGTGCACATGGCGATCTTGCTCGTCATGCTCATGCCGCCGGAGTGCTCCGCTGCCGGAGCCGCGTGATGGCCATCGCCATGACCATGGCCGCCCGATGCGGCGTGTTCGAGTTCGTGATCGTGCGGGCCGTGCACGTGAAAGCCGTGTCCTGACATGGGATCCTTGTTGTAGAGAGATATGGTTTTTCGGGCGCGCGCGAGTATGCCCGTTCGATGAGTCAGCTTCCGGTCCGCCAGCCATTGCAAGCATGGGACGACATCAGCACACTTGCCTGCCCATGGCCGCCGAACCCTCGCCGACACCGACAGCCAACGCCCGCCGCCCCGGCTTCGCCGACATCGTGGCGGGTATTTCCATCGCAGGCCTGCTGCTTCCGGAGGCGGTGGCCTATTCGGGCATCGCGGGGCTGCCGCCGCAGGCCGGAGTGATCGCACTCTTCGCCGGGCTGCTGGTCTACGGCCTCTTCGGCAGCAGCCGCTTCGCAATCGTTTCCGCCACCTCCTCCTCGGCTGCGGTGCTGTTCGCGGCCACCACCTCGGTGACGGGCGTGGACGCCGCCACGCGGCTTGCGATGGGCATGGGCATCGTGCTGCTGGCCGGCGTGTTCTTCGTGATCGCGGGCGTCGCCCGGCTGGGCGCGGTGTCGAGCCTGATCGCCAAGCCCGTGCTGCGCGGCTTCGCGCTGGGGCTGGCGCTCACCATCGTGGTCAAGCAGCTGCCCAAGGTGCTCGACGTGCATCCGGCGCACAGCGATTTCTTCAGGCTCCTCGCGGGCCTGGTGGCCGAATGGCGGCACTGGAACATCGCAGGCGCGGCCATGGCGCTGGTGGCGCTGGTGCTGCTGCGCGGCCTCGCACGATGGCGCGCGGTGCCGGCAGCGCTGCTGGTGATCGTGGCGGGCATCGTGCTCGACGCGCAGGGCTTCTGCCATGCCTGGGGCGTGGCGGCGGTGGGGCCGATATCGCTCGACTTCTCGCATCCGAAGGTGCCGCAGCTCGATCGCGCGCAGTGGCAGAACCTTGGCGGGCTGGCATTCGCGATGGCGCTGATCCTCTATGCCGAGTCGTACGGCTCCATCCGCACCTTCGCCATGCGCCACGGCGACAACGTGTCGGCCAACCACGACCTGCTCGCGCTGGGCGGAGCGAACCTGCTGTCGGCGCTGTTCCAGGGCATGCCGGTGGGCGCGGGCTACTCGGCGACATCGGCGAACGAATCGGCGGGCGCCAGGAGCCGCGCGGCCGGCATCGTGGCGGGGCTGGTGGTGCTGGTGGCGGTGCTCACGCTGCTGCCGTGGATCGCGCACACGCCCGAGCCGCTGCTGGCGGCCATCGTGATCCACGCGGTGAGCCACACGCTGAACCCGGCTGCGCTGCGGCCCTACTTCCAGTGGCGGCGCGACCGTCTGGTGGCGCTGGTGGCGGTGGCCGCGGTGCTGGTGCTGGGCGTGCTCAACGGGCTGCTGGCGGCCATCGGCGTGAGCATCCTGCTGCTGCTGCGCGGCTTCACTCGCACCACGGTGAGCTGGCTCGGGCGGCTGGGCCAGAGCCACGACTTCGTCGACATCGCGCGCCACCCCGAGGCCGTGGTGCCTCCGGGTGTGCTGATCGCGCGGCCCGAGGTGCCGCTTTTCTTCGGCAATGCGGACGCGGTGTTCGCATCGATCCGCGCATGCATCGACGCCGCGCCGGGCCTGCAGCGCATGGTGCTGAGCCTGGAGGAGTCGCCCGACCTCGACGCGACCAGCATCGAGGCCCTGTGCGACTTCGCGGCCTACGTGCGCGTGCGGGGCCTTCGCCTCTCGCTGGCGCGCGTGAAGGACGACGTGCGCGACCTGCTCGCGAAGGTGAATTCACCCGACCTGCATGCCGAGGTGTACGCGCCGTGGAGCGTGGACGATGCGGTGCCGCGCACGGCGCCCGGCATCACTGCGCGTTCCGGGCGATCTCCCGGGTGATCCGCAGGAACTTCTCGATGTCCGCCATCGAATGGCAGTGCAGCGGCGACACCCGCACGGTGCCCGTGAGCCCGAAGGATTCGAGCATGCGCTTCGAGTAGATGCTGCTCGCCACGCGCTCGTAGACCGTCACGCCGCGCTTCGCATACTCGACCACCGCCTGCGTGCAGTCGATGCGGTCGAAGCCGATGCCCAGGATCAGGTCGCGCTTGCTCAGGTCCTCGTAGTCGAGGAAGACGTTGACGCCTTCCATCCTGCGCATGCCGGCGGCGTTCGCAGTGCCGTCGAGCAGGGCCGCCAGCAGCGCGCGCTCGTGCAGCTCGATATGGGTGATGCCCGCTACGAAGAGCTCACGCCTGTCCGCGGCATCAGCGAAGTGCGAGCCCAGCCAGCAGACGTAGTCGACGATCTCGGTGAGCACCGCGAACTGCCATGGCGAGGCGCTGCCCAGGTCCCAGTAGTCGGGCTTCTTGCCCGCGAGCTTGTGGTGCGGCAGCACGGCCGCGCGGTCGGACATCCACGACAGCCCCGAGCCCCTGCAGCCGAAGAACTTGTAGGGCGCGAGGTTAATGCCGTCCACCGGCGTCTTCTGCAGGTCGATGAGGCCGTGCGGCGCGTGCTGCACGGCGTCGACCAGGATGTAGAGGTCAGGCTTGATCTCGCGCGCGCGGCGCACGATGGCTTCCATGTCGAGCTTGGCGCCCGAGATGTTCGACGCGTGGATCACGTTGAGCAGGCAGGTGTCCTTGTCGACCAACCGAACGATCTCGTCGACGTCGACGCCGCCGGTGACGGGGTTGCTCTTCGCCACGCGCAGCTCGCGACCCAGGCGCTGGGCGTAGAGGCTCATCGCGTCGAAGGCCGACGGATGCTCCAGCACGGTGGTGACCATGTTCGTGCCCGGCACGTTCTCGGCCACCGCGCGCACCATGTCGAACATGGCGCCCGAGGCGGTGAGCGAGGCGTACACGCTGCCGCCGGTGGCGTTGAGGATGGTGCGCAGGTCGGCGCAGCCCCTGGCCTGGATCTGCTGCAGCTCGACGGCGGTGGCGTGGATGCGCTCGGTGTTGTCGGGAATGGCATCGACCTGCGCGAAGCGCTCGGCCGCGGCCTTCAGGCGGAAGGAGCCGCCGGCGTTGTCGAAGTACAAGCGCTCGCGGCCGTGGTGGTCGTGGTCGACCTGCAGGAAGCGACTCTTCACCTCGCGCATGAGCGCGTCGGAAAAGGCCAGCCCGTTCGGATGGCTCGATGACAGCTTGGAATCCATCGCTCAGACGCCCTTGTTGTTCGGGTTCTTGTAGATCTCGCGCACCGCGTCGGTCATCGGGAAGTTGAGGTTCGCGTTGCGCGGAGGGATCGGCGAGAGGAACCACTTGGTGTAGAGCTGTTCGATGGCGCCCGACTTCATCAGGCCCGTGACGGTCTCGTCCACCAGCGCCTTGAACTGCGGGTCGTCCTTGCGCAGCATGATCCCGTAGGGCTCCTGGCGTAGCGATTCCTTCAGGATCTTGTACTCGCCCGGGTTGGTGGAGCTGGCGATCATGCCGGCGAGCTGCACGTCGTCGAGCACATAGGCGTCGGCGCGGCCGTTGGACAGGCGCAGGAAGCCGTCGGAGGTGTCCTTGCCGGGGATCTCGTTGACTTCGATGGTGCCGCTCTTGCGCGCAACGCGCAGCAGCTGGATCGAGGTGCTGCCCGAGACGGTGGCCACGTTCTTGCCGTTGAGGTCGGCGAACGTGTCGATGCCGGAGTTCTTGCGCACGGCGGCGGTGATGTTGGCCACGAAGTGGCTGGGCGCGAAGTCGACCTGCTGCTGGCGCTGCGTGGTGTTGGTGGTGGTCGCGCAGTCGAGGTCGACGGTGCCGTTCTGCAGCAGCGGAATGCGGTTGGTCGAGTTGAGCATGGAGTAGCGCACGTCGATCTTCGCAAGGCCCAGCCTGGCCTTCACCGCATCGACGATCTTCAGGCAGATGTCGTTGGTGAAGCCGATGGGGTCGCCGTCGGCACCCAGCTTGTAAGAGAACGGGATCTGGCTGTCGCGCGCGCCGATCTGGATCGTGCCGCTGTCCTTGATCTTCTGCAGCGTGCCGCTGTACTGGGCGACGGCAGCGCCGCTGGCGAAGACAAGGGCGAGTCCGAGCGCGGGGGGCAGTTTCTTGAAGTCCATGGCGGTTCCTTGAAGGGTCGATGAGGTGGTTCCGGCGAATCTTCGGTCTCGCCATCAATTTCCAAAAGCGATTTTTTGTGATCGAATCGCATGAGAAAAAGCGTTCTTTTCAATCCGGAGCCAGCTTCCCGTGATGACCTTCAAGCAGCTCGAAGCCCTGTACTGGATCGCCCGGCTGGGCGGCTTCGCGCAGGCGGCCAACCAGCTGCACACCTCGCAGTCGGCCATCTCCAAGCGTGTGCACGAGCTGGAGCAGCTCTTCGACACCGAGCTCTTCGACCGCAGCCAGCGCACCGCCCGCCTCACCGAGAAGGGCGAGGAGATGTTCGTGCTCGCCCGCAAGCTGCTGGAGCAGCGCGACGCGGCCATCGAGCAGTTCGGCAAGCCGGAGGTCGTGGAGCGGCGCATCCGCCTCGGCGTGACCGAGCTGACGGCGATGACCTGGCTGCCGCGGCTGGTCGGCCTGATCCGGCGGCACTACCCCAAGGTGATCCTCGAGCCCGACGTGGACGACAGCCTGCAGCTGCGCGACAAGCTGCTGGCCGACGAGCTCGACCTGGTCATCGTGCCCGAGACCTTCGCCGACTCGCGCCTTCCGCACAAGGTCATCGGCCAGGTCAAAAGCGCCTGGATGTGCAAGCCCGGCGTGGTGCCGCAACCCAGCGGCGGCGCCATGCGGCTGCACGAACTGGCGCGCCACCGCATGCTGGTGCAGGGCAACAACTCCGGCACCGGCCGCGCCTACGACGCCTGGATGAAGGACCAGGGCGTGCAGCCCTCCGACGTGATCGTGGTGAGCAATCTGGTGGCGCTGACCGGGCTCACCGTGTCGGGCCTGGGCGTGAGCTACCTGCCCCGGGAGTGCCTGCAGCCGCTGGTTGCGGCGGGCATGCTCGCGGTGATCGAGGTGGCGCCGGCCCTGCCGGTGGTGCGCTATGTGGCGATGCACAAGGGCGAGCACCGCAGCGCGCTCACCTCGTCGATCGTGATGCTGGCGCAGGAATGCTGCGACTTCGCGCGCATGTTCCAGGCGCAGGGAGAGGAGGAAAAGGAACGGGAGAAAAAGGAGGAATCCGGCGAATCCGGCCCGGCCTGAGCGCCTTCGACGGGGAAACGCCTTGTTGACGCTGGCTCAGCCGTCGCCGCCGACCGGGGAAAGATCGGGGTGCAGCCGCTGCAGCGCCAGCGACAGCCGAACCACCCGCTCTCGCGCGCCGGGCTCGCCACGGGCTAGCGCACCCAGAGCGACTTCGTAGTCGTCGGTGAGCTGTTGCCACAACTCGAAGTCGGCGCCAAGGCCTTCGGCGTCCTTGTCCATCTTTGCTCCAGTAGGAATTCGACGGCTGGGAAGTGCACAGTTTGACTGATTTCTGCCAGGAGCGTTAGAACTTTAGCGGTCTTAGGGTTATAGCCGCGCAGATATTGCGGTGCAGCATGGAGCGGCCGGGGCGGCAGCCCGAGCCCCGGCACGGGGACCGCCCAGGCCTGGAGGGAGGCTGGCTGCGAGGCGCCCGGTGCGACCAGGCCGACAGCGCCGGCGCCGCCGCCCCGGGGCGGCGGCGCGATGTGAGCGGGCCCTAGCTAGCGCTGCCCCGCGTCAGCATCCGCCCCGCGCGCGCGAGCACCCGGGCCTCGGGCTCGCCGCCGCGATAGGCCAGCACGCCGTTCACGAACACCCGCTCCACGCCCAGGCTCACGCCGTGCGGCTGGTCGTAGGTGGCGGTGTCGGCGATGGTCTCGGGGTCGAACACCACCACGTCGGCCATGGTGCCGGCGCGCAGCAGGCCGCGGTCGGCGATGCGCAGGTTGCGCGCGGTCATGCCGGTCATCTTGTGCACCGCCTGCTCCAGCGTGAACAGCCGTCGCTGGCGCCAGTAGCGTGCGAACACGCGCGGAAAGGCACCCCACAGGCGCGGATGCGGATGGCGGTCGTGCGGCAGACCGTCGCTGCCGATCATGGTGAGCGGGTGCGAGATGACGCGCTCCACGTCCTCCTCCTGCATCTGGAAGTAGCAGGCGCCGCCGGGCTTCAGCCTCAGGCAGGCCTCCTGCTCGCTCACACCCCATTCGCGCGCGATGTCGGAGACCAGCCGCCCCGTCATCTCCGGATGCGGATCGGACCAGGTCAGCAGCACGTCGATCACGCCATCCACCAGGTCCTCGCGCAGCACGGTGGAGCCGGCCACATAGGGGTACACGTCCATCGCGATCTTCTGGCGCTGGGCGAGCGACTCGATCAGCGGCAGCGTCTCCTTCGTGCGGCCCCAGTTGGCGGGGCCCGCGCACTTGTGATGCGAGATGACGAGCGGCACGCCGGCCTCGAAGGCGCAGTCGCCGGCCTCGTGCAGCGCCTCGATGATCTGCTGCATCTCGCTGCGCAGGTGCGTGGCGTAGACGCCGCCGTGGCGGCTCACCACGCGCGCCAGCGCGGTCACCTCCTCCGCGGGCGCCGCGAAGGCTTCTTCATAGAACAGGCCCGAGGACATGCCGTGCGCCCCGTCGGCCATGCAGCCGTCGAGCAGCGCTTCCATGCGCGCCAGCTCTTCGGCATTGGCGGGACGGTCCAGCGCCTGCATGGCGGCGAAGCGCAGCGTGGTGTGGCCGACCAGCGCGGCCACGTTGAGCGCGGGCTGCGTCTCATCGACTGCGGCGCGGTACTCGGCCATGGTCGCGTGCCGGAACGAATCGGCGCCCAGCAGCGTGAGCGGCGGCAGCGACTGCGGCGTGCGGTACGGCGCCAGCGAGATGCCGCAGTTGCCCGTCACCACCGTGGTGATGCCCTGCGACACCTTCGGCAGGCACAGCGGGTCGCGCAGCACGATGGCGTCGTCGTGCGTGTGCGCATCGATGAAGCCGGGGGCGATCACCTTCGCGCGGCAGTCGACCACCTCGACCTCTGCCAGCGCCAGGCCATCGGGCAGCCGCCCGCGCAGGCCCTCGCCCAGCGCGACGATGCGGTCGCCCTGCAGCAGCACGTCGCCCGGCCACGAAGGGCCACCCGAGCCGTCGACCACCAGGCCGGCCTCCAGCAGCACGGCCTTCTTGTTGTCTTCGCTCACGATGCGCTCCCTCCGTCGTTCACGCCGCCGCCGTCCCAGCTCTGCAGCGGATGCGTGGTGGCGTCGATGCCATGGCGCTGGAAGGCCTCGCGCGCACGCTGCAGGCGCTGCACCGCGGGCTCGCCGCGGCGCTGGGCCACCAGCACGGTGAGGATCTCGATGACCGTGAGGTGCGTGAGGTAGGCGTCGATGCCCACGTGCATCACCGCGTCGTCGGGCACCGACAGGCCCAGCAGGAAGTCGGCCCTGGCCGCGAGCGCCGTGCCCGGCCGCGTGAGCGCGACCACCTTGGCGCCCTGCCCGCGCGCGATGTCCACCGCATCGAGCAGCGAGGGCATGCCGCCCACGTGCGAGATGGCGATGACCACGCCGCCCGGCCGCTGCGCCGCGCCGGCCACCTGCTGCAGGTGGTAGTCGGCCCATGCGTTGGCCGACAGGCCCAGGCGGAAGAGCCGCGCCTGCAGGTCGTTGGCCATGAACCACGAGGTGGCGCCCGCGCCGTACAGGTCGACGTGCGGCGCCGCCGCGATCGCCGCCACGGCGCCGTCGAGCACCTGCATGTCGAGCTGGCCGCGCACGCCCGAGACCGAGGCCGCCGCGCTGCGCGCGATCTTGCCGACCACTTCGTCGGCCGCGTCCTCGATGTTCACGCGGCGGTGCAGCGGCGAGCCGCCCAGCGCGAGCTCCTGCGCGAGCGCGAGCTTGAATTCGCGCAGGCCAGCGAAACCGAGGTCTCGGCAGGTCCGCATGATGGTGGGCACCGAACTGCGCGAGCGCTCGGCCAGCTGCTCGAAGCTTTCTTCGAGCACGCGGTCGGGGTCTTCGAGGATCAGGTCGAGGATCGCGCGCCGCGTCGCCGGTGCGTCGCTGCGGATGTCCGCGATCCTCTGGAGCAGTGATGGGGTCATCGGAATGCGCTCGGGAAGTCGCTCTCTCAGAAATGCATGGCCACCGCGTCGCTCACGCGGTAGTCCTGCTCGACGACCGGCATCCAGTGCCATTTGTCGAAGGTGGTGCAGGGGTGGGAGATGCCCAGGCCCACGCGGTCGCCGACCTTCGGCGCCTCGGCTTCCTCGTTCGCTTCCCAGCGCAGGTAGGCGTGCTGGTCGTTCAGCGCGGTGATCTTCCAGCCGGCGGGCACGCCCTGCGGCTGCAGCACGCCGCGCGCCGCGCGTGCGATGGGCACGGGCAGCGAGAGGTCGAAGGAAATGTCGCGCTTGCCCACCGCCAGGATCGCCAGACCCGGCTCCGGGCGCGACTGCACGGTGGCCCAGACTTCCATCGCCGGCACCAGGCTTTCGCCGCAGTTGCAGCCCAGGCGCTCATCCACCGCGCTCACCATGCGCTTGTAGAAGCCGTGGTCGTGCGTGACGTAGCAGCCCGAGCGCAGCAGGCCGCGCACCGGCGCACCCAGCGCGGGCTTGAGCCGGCCGGCCACGAGGTCGAAGATGGCCGAGCCGCCGGCCGAGACCAGCACCTCGCCGGTCTCGAAGAGACTGTTCTCGTCGCAATGGCGCGCCACGGCTTCCACGCGGTCCATCAGCGCCTTGGCGTAGGCGGTGTCGGGTTCGCTCTGGCCAGTGGCGCCCTGCCCTTCGTAGCACTCGATGCCCACGAGCTTGACCGCGTCGCTCGCGCGCAGCCTCGTGGCCAGCGCCACGGCTTCCTCGTGCGTGCGGCAGCCGGTGCGCGCACCGTCCACGCCGATCTCGATCATCACCTCGAAGGGCACGCTCGAAGGATGGCGCTTCGACCAGTCCTCGATCAGCGCCAGCTGCGCCAGCGAGTCGACCAGGAACACGATGCGCAGGTCGGGGTGCTTGCTCAGCAGCATCTGGATGCCGGCCAGGTCCTCGTCGCTCACCACCTGGTTGGCGATGAGCGTGCGGCGCGCGCCGGCCGCCACGCCCACCGCCAGCTGCGTGACGGTGGCGAAGGTCAGGCCCCAGGCGCCGGCGTCGAGCTGGCGCTGGAAGAGCTGCGGCGACATGGTGGTCTTGCCGTGCGGCGCGAGGTCGATGCCCCACTCGCGCACACGCGACTGCATCCAAGCCAGGTTGTGCTCGAGCGCCTCGCGCTTGAGCACGGCCAGCGGCAGCGGCAGGTCGCCGGCCAGCACGTTCCAGCCGGCGGCGCCGATCTCGCTGCGGCGGCGCGGCGCGGCGGTGCGCGGATAGCCCTTGAAGTTGCTGCCCAGCAGCGGGTCTGTGAAGTCGTTCATGACGAGCGGAGTGTTCATTGAGTCTCAGGGTTCATTGTTGTCATCGCATGTTCGTGAAACACCGCGGAACCGGCTTTGCCGGGCCGCAGGTGTTGCCCCCTGCAAGGGGGAAGGCGCACGCGACACGAAGTGCGCGAAGACTGGGGGTTTGGTCATAACTTGATGCAGGCGCTGTAGTGTCCCGCCGAAATCTCTTCGAGCGGTGGCACCGTCTGCGCACAGGCTTCTGCGGCATGCGGGCAGCGCGTGCGGAACACGCAGCCCGAAGGCGGCGAGATGGGACTCGGGATGTCGCCCTTGAGCGCAATGCGCTCGGTCGCCATCTCCGGATCGGGCTTCGGGCTCGCAGCCAGCAGCGCGCGGGTGTAGGGATGCGATGGGCGCGCGAACAGCTCCTCGGTGGTGGCGACTTCCATCACCTTGCCGAGGTACAGCACCACCACGCGGTCGCACAGGTACTCGACCACGTCGAGGTCGTGCGAGATGAAGAGCATCGTCAGGCCCAGCCGCTCGCGCAGGTCGGCCAGCAGGTTGATGACCTGCGATTGAATGGACACGTCCAGCGCCGACAGCGGCTCGTCCGCCACGATGAACTCGGGCTCCACGGCCAGCGCCCGTGCCACGCCGATGCGCTGGCGCTGCCCGCCCGAGAACTCGTGCGGGAAGCGGTTCGCATGCTCTGCACGCAGGCCGACGGTCTCGAGCAGCTCGGCGATGCGCTTCTCGCGCGCCGCCGCCCCCTTGTGCAGGCCGTGCGTGGACAGCGCCTCGCCGAGGATCGCGCCGATGCGCATCTTCGGGTTCAGGCTGGCGTACGGGTCCTGGAAGATGATCTGCAGCTTGCTGCGCAGCCGGCGCATGCGCTCGGCCGAGAGTTCGCCGATGTCGTCGCCGCGATAGAGCACCTGGCCGCCGCTGCGCTCCAGCAGGCGCAGCACGGTTCGGCCGATGGTGCTCTTGCCCGAGCCCGATTCGCCGACCAGGCCCAGCGTCTCGCCGGGGTGGATCGCGAAGGACACGTCGTCCACCGCGCGCACCGGGCGGTCGCTGCTGCCGAAGTACTTCTTGAGGGCGCGGACTTCGATGAGGGGGGCTGCGGTGGTCATCGTGGACTTTGGGTATTGGCTCCCTCCCCTTCTGGGGGAGGGTTGGGATGGGGGCTAGGAGCGATGGAGACTGTCGCGGCGGTGGAAAGGCCGCGTGCCCCCACCCCGGCCCTCCCCCAGAGGGGGAGGGAGCAAGACGGGAGCGGGGTGCGACTCATGCAGCCCTCGCCAGCGTTGCTTCAGGCTGCACACGAACGCATCGCGCCTGCCGCCCCTGCCGGATGTCCAGCAGCGGCGGCATCCCCGCGCTGCATTCGGCCAACGCCAGATCGCAGCGCGGCTCGAAGGCGCAGCCCGGCGGCGGCGCGAGCGGGCTCGACACCTGGCCGCGAATGGCGAACAGGCGCCTGGGCTTGGGCTGGCCGGGCTGTCGCGCCTTGCCCGGCAGGCAGGCCAGCAGGCCCTGCGTGTACGGGTGCTCGGGCTGCGCGAACAGCGGCCGCACCGGCGCGCTCTCGACCACGCGGCCCGAATACATCACGACCACGTCGTCGGCATGGTGCGCGACCACGCCCAGGTTGTGCGTGATGAACAGGATGCTCATGCCCGTCTCGGCCTGCAGCCGGCGCATGAGCTCGAGGATCTGCGCCTGGATGGTCACGTCGAGCGCGGTGGTGGGCTCGTCGGCGATCAGCAGCGTCGGGTCGCAGGCCATGGCCAGGGCGATCATCGCGCGCTGGCGCATGCCGCCCGAGAGCTGGTGCGGGTACTCGTGGATGCGCTGCGCCGCGGCCGGAATCTCCACCAGCTCCAGCATGCGCTGCGCATGCGCCAGCGCCGCCTTGCGGTCGAGCCCCTTGTGCAGGCGCACGCTCTCCGCGATCTGCTCGCCGATGGTGAACACCGGGTTCAGGCTGGTCATCGGCTCCTGGAAGATCATCGACAGCTGGTTGCCGCGCAGCGAGCGCATCTCGCGCTCGCCGATGCCCAGCAGGTCGAGCGTCTTGCCCTCGCGCGTCACGAAGGAAGCGCTGCCGCTGACCTGCGCGTTGGCGGTCTTGGGCAACAGGCGCATCAGCGTGAGGCTGGTGACCGACTTGCCCGAGCCCGACTCGCCGACCAGCGCGGTCGTCTTGCCGGGCTGGATCGAGAAGCTCACGTCGGCCACCGAGCGCACCAGGCCGTCCTCGGTCGGGAAGCTGGTGCTCAGGTGGCTGACCGTGAGGCGCGGGGAATTGGAAGCGGTGTTCATCTCGGATATGCCTTTCGCGCGGAATACCGCAGAGCCGGCCTTGCCGGGCCGCAGGCATCGCCCCCGGCGAAGGGGTCGACGGCCACAGGCAGTGAGCAAGCCTGGGGGAGTGCTTTCATGCCGTCTTTTTCAGCTTGGGGTCGAGCAGGTCGCGCACGCCGTCGCCGAGCAGCTGCAGAGACAGCGCCGTGAAGATGATCGCGAGCCCCGGGAACAGCACCACCCAGAAGGCCTGGTGCGCGTACTGCTGGCTGCCCGCGACCATCGTGCCCCAGGTCGGAATCTCGGGCGGCACACCCACGCCGAGGAACGAGAGCCCCGCCTCGGCCAGGATGGCGTAGGCGAAGATGAACGACACCTGCACCAGGATCGGCGACATCAGGTTCGGCAGGATGTGCCGCCACAGGATGCGCGAGGTGCGCACGCCCAGCGCGCGCACCGCTTCCACGAAGAGCAGTTCGCGCACCACCAGCGTGGAGGCCCGCACCACCCGCGCCACGCGCGGCGTGTAGACCAGCACCAGCGCCAGCACCGTGTTGACCAGCGAGGGCCCGAGGATGGCCACCAGCGCGATGGCCAGCAGGATGTCGGGGAAGGACATCATCGCGTCGACCACGCGCATCAGCGGCGCATCGAGCCGGCGGAAGAAGCCCGCCATCAGGCCCAGCACGGTGCCGGCGATCACGGCGCCCAGCGCGGTGAGCGCGGCGATGGCCAGCGAGTAGCGCGCGCCATGCACGATGCGCGAATAGAGGTCGCGGCCGAGTTCGTCGGTGCCGAGCAGGTGCTCGGCGCTCGGCGCCTTCAGGCGTTCGAGCACGGCCGTGTCGTTGGGGTCGATGGAAGCGAACAGCGGCGCGCCGATCGCGAGCACCGCGATCACCAGCAGCACCAGCGCGGACACCATCACGATGCGTCTGTGCATCAGCTGGCGGAGCATTCGGGGCATTTGCATCAGATGCCTCCAGCCACAGCAATACAAAGGGTCGAGGAGCCGATTCCAGAAATACCGCGGAACCGGCTCTGCCGGGCCGCTGGTATTGCCCCCTGCAAGGGGGTTGGAGGCCACACGAAGTGGGCAAGCCTGGGGGTATTCATACTTTGACGCGCGGGTCGACCACCGCGTACAGCAGGTCGATGGAGAAATTGATGAGCACGTAGATCGCCGCAATGACGAGCAGCGCCCCCTGGATCACCGGATAGTCGCGCCGCAGCACCGCACTGACCACGAGGTTGCCCACGCCCGGCAGGCCGAAGACGGTCTCGGTGATGACGGCGCCGCCGATCATCAGCGCGATCGTGAGGCCGATCACCGTGACGATGGGCACCAGCGCATTGCGCAGCGCGTGCTTGAGCACCACGGTGCCCTCGCTCAGGCCCTTGGAACGCGCGGTGCGCACGTAGTCCTCGCCGAGCACGTCGAGCATCGAGGCGCGGGTGAAACGGATGATGAGCGCCGAGTTCAGCAGGCCCAGCACGGCGGCCGGCAGCACCAGCGCATGCAGGCGCTCGGCGAAGGGCGCATCGGGCGCGCCGTAGCCAGACACCGGGAACCAGCCCAGCGACACGGCGAAGATCTGGATCAGCACGATGCCGAGCCAGAAGCTCGGGATGCTGGCACCCAGCATCGCGATGCCGGTGAAGAGCTGGTCGACCGCGCGCCCCCGGAACACCGCCGACACGATGCCGCACGGCACGCCGATCAGCGCCGCGATGGCCACCGCCATCAAAGCGAGCAGCGCGGTGGGCTCGGAGCGCTCCCACAGCGCCTGCGTCACGGGGCGCTGCAGGAAGATCGACTGGCCCAGGTTGCCCTGCAGCACCTCGCGCAGCCAGTAGCCGAACTGCACGGGCAGCGGCTTGTCGAGGCCGTATTCCTTCTGCACGCGGGCGATGTCGGCCGCGGTGGCCTGGTCGCCCAGCAGCACCGAGACCGGGTCGCCCGACGCGGCGCGCGTGAGCACGAAGACCAGCACCGCCACGATGGCGAGCACGACCAGCATGCCCGCGACGCGAGAGGCGATGTAGCGGAACAGCGATTTCTTCATCACGCTGAAAACTCGAGGGCCGCAGCGGAACCGACCGCGATGTACTGCCCGGTGAACTGAATGTCGCCGCCCTTCACGCGGAAGACCGTCACGTTGTCGCCCTGCTTGTTGTGGCACACGTAGAGGAACCTGCCGCTGGGGTCGAGCGTGCAGCTGCGCGGGTAGTTGCCGCGCGACCATTCCTCTCGCACCAGCGAGGGCGCGCCGGTGCGGGCGTCGACCTTGAAGATCGAGATCGAGTCATGCAGCCGGTTGAGCGACACGAAGTGCTGGCCGTCGGGCAGCATGCGGATGCCCGATGCGTAGCTCGTGCCCTTGAAGCCCTTGGGCAGCGCCGAGGTCTCGTTCACCAGCGTGAGCACGCCGGTGGCGTCGTCGTAGCGCATGAAGGCGATGGTCGAGGCCTCCTCGTTCACCAGGTAGAGCCACTTGCCGTTCGGGTGGAACACGAAGTGGCGCGCGCCGGAGCTTTCGGACACGGCCACGGTGCTCGGCTGGCTCAGCACGCCGGTGGCGCGGTCGAAGCGGTAGGAGATGACGCGGTCGAGCCCCAGGTCGGCCACGAGCACGAAGTTGCCCTTCGGGTCGGCATGCACCATGTGCGCGTGCGGGCCGTCGTGGTCGCTGGTGGCGAAGCCTTCGTGCGAGCGCGCGGCCTGCGGCACCACGTCGGCGCCGGGCTTGCAGGGCGTGCCGGCGCCGCAGGCTTCCGCGTCCTTGTAGACGACGGCTGCGACGGCAGGGTCGGGCGTGCCGTCGGCGCGTAGCGCGAGCACGCTGACGTCGCCGCTCGCGTAGTTGGCGGTGAAGAGAAAGCGGCCGTCGGGGTGCACGCTGATGTAGGCAGGGTCCTTGCCGCCGCAGGGCGTCTCGGAGACGAAGCTCAGCGCGCCGTCTGCACCGATACGAAAAGCCGAGACCGAGCCGGCCTCGAACTCGTTGGCCGCATAGAGCATCGGCAGCTTCGGGTGGCGCGCGAGCGAGGCGGGGTTGCGCAGCTTCGCGCCCTCTCCCGTGCCTGCCACGGCCGCCGGTGCGCCGGGAATGGGCTTGAGCGCGCCGGTGGCGCTGTCGAGCACGAACTGGTGCACGCCCTGTCCGCGGCCGCCGCGCCACGGCTTGCCGCCGTCGCTGTAGGTGCCGACGTAGGCGTAGACCGGGCCCTGGGCGGCAGCCCGGGCGGCGAAGGCAAGGGAAGGTTCGAGGCCCAGAGCCCCGAGGCCGGAGGCCAGTGCGCTGGCTTGCAGGAGTTGGCGACGCGACGGCATGGCTGTGTGTCTCCGCCTTCTTACTTGATCTTCGCGTTCCAGAAGAACGGCCAGGTCGCGGGCTGGTAGTTGTCCAGCGCCGGGCTCTTGGCCGAGAGGCCGTTGAACTTGCCGACGTTGATGTACGGCACCTCGTCGTACACCACCTGCTGCACCTTGCCCCACAGCGCGCCGCGCTTGGCGGGGTCGCTCTCGACGTTGAAGGCCTGCAGCGCCGACTTCTTGGCAGGCGTTTCCCACCAGCCGGGCGCGCCGTCCCCGAGCTGCGGCGGCGAGAGCATGGGCTCGGGGAACTGCCCCGAGTGGGTGACGTAGATGTCCCACAGCTTGGCGTCGTTGCGCCGCTGCACCAGCGTGGCCCAGTCGACCACGTTGAGGTCGACCTTGAAGCCGGCGCGCTTGAGCTGCTCGGCCATCAGCAGCGCCATGTTGTAGTGGAAGTCGTACTGGCGGCTGGTGAGCACGCGGATCGGCTCGCCCTTGTAGCCGGCCTTGGCGGCGGCTTCCTTGGCCTTGGCGGCGTTGCGCTGGTTGTACTGGTCGGCGCCCGCGGTCGAATAGAAGGGCGAGCCCTTCGGGAAGTGGTTGGGCTCGGCGGTGAAGAAGCGCGTATCGCCGAAGCCGGCGGCGAGCATCTCGCCTTCGCCCAGCGCGGTCTGGATCGCCTGGCGCACAGGCTGGCTGGCTGCCACGCCTTCCTTGGTGTTGAGCACGAGGTACGGGAAGCCGAACGAGGGCGTCATGATCGGCACGGTCTTGCCGCCCGACTTCTCCAGCCGCGGCAGCGCTTCCACCGGCAGCAGGTCGGCGAAGTCGTACTGGCCGGCCAGCGCGCCCTCGACGCGGGTGCTGGCGTTGGGCACGGGCACGAAGCGCAGCTCCTCGATGGCCGCCTCGCGCTTGCCGCCATAGCCGCTGGCGGCCTCCTTGCGCGGGCTGTACTTGTCGAAGCGGGTGAGCAGCACGAACTGGTCGGGGCGGCGCTCCTTGAACTTGTAGGGGCCTGTGCCCACGAACTCCTTCAGCGGCGAGGCGATGGAGTCCTTGGCCATGATGGCGGCCATGCCGCTGGGCAGCGCGAGCTGCGACAGCAGCGGCGCGTAGGGTTCCTTCAGCACGATCTCCACCGCCAGCGGGCCCTTGGCCTTGAGGCTGTCGATTTCCTTGCCCACGGCCTTGCCGCGCGGCGACTGGTCCATCCAGCGCTGCAGGCTGGCCACCACGTCGTCGGCCGTGAGCTCGCGGCCGCTGTGCAGCATCACGCCCTTGCGCAGGGTGATGGCGTAGGTCTTGCCGTCGGCCGAGATCTTCGGCATGCCCTCGGCCAGCATCGGCACCACGTTCCACTTGGCGTCGAAGGTGTAGAGCGTCTCGTACACGTGCTGCATGATGGTTCCGACCAGGTCTGCGGTGGAAGCCATCGGGTCGAGCGTCTGCGGCTCCGCCACCATCGCCAGCGTGGCGAAATTGCGCGGCCCCTGGGCATGGACGCTCTGGTGGGGCAGCGCGGCGCACAGCACCGCGAGCAGGGAGGCACCCAGCAGGCTGCGCTTGGACAGCATGGGCAGGCGCTGGACGGGACCGACGTGGGGCATGGGGAACTCCTTCATGGGGCGGACTGATTTGTGAAAGAAATTTTCTCTCTGGCCCGGACTTTGAAGCAGTATCCATGCCAAATCATCCGTGTTAACCCTCGTTCGGACGATTTTTTGAAATAGATTTTCAAATCAGAGGGATACTCGCGGCTGGCTCCAGCCCTTGTTTCCTTGTTCCTTCCCTTCTTCCTTCAACCACTACTCAGGAGTACCCATGCCCCTCGAATACCTCGGCGCCCCGCCCCTTGCCTCCGACCGCCAGGTCCGCCCCTTCTCCCCGGCCGTGCGCGCCGGCGACTTCATCTACGTCTCGGGCCAGGTGCCCGTGAACAAGGACGGCGAGATCGTGGTGGGCGGCATCGAGGCGCAGACGCGCCAGGTGATGGAGAACATCAAGTCCGTGCTCGCGCTGGCTGGCGCCACCCTCGACGACGTCTGCAAGAGCACCTGCTGGCTGCAGGACGCGCGCGACTTTGGTGCCTTCAACCGCATCTACATGAGCTATTTCGGTGAGAACAAGCCGGCCCGCTCGACCACCGAGGCGCGGCTGATGGTCGATGCGCGGGTGGAGATCGACGTGGTGGCCTACAAGCCCAAGGCCTGAGAAAGCGGGATCGGACAGCCGGACGCGAAGAGCGCGAAAGTAAGACCCGGAAAATTCTTCCGGATTCGCTTTTGTTGCGTCCGGTCTTGCGCCTTCAGCCGTGCAATTCGGTCTTGCGCTGGATGATCCGCGAGACCAGCCCGTACTCCACCGCCTCCTCGGCCGAGAGCCAGCGGTCGCGCTCGATGTCGGCCAGCACCACGTCGATGGGCTTGCCGGTCTCGCGAGCGATCTCGTGCGCGATGCGCTGGCGGGCCTTGATGATTTCCTGGGCCTGGATGGCGATGTCGGTCGCCTGGCCGCCCGCGCCGCCGCTGGGCTGGTGGATCAGGAAGCGCGTGTTGGGCAGGCACACGCGGCGCTCGCGCGGTGCCGCCAGGAACAGGTGCGTGGCCGCGCTGCCCACCCAGCCGGTGCCGATCATGTTCACCGGCGCGCTGATGAAACGCACGATGTCGTGGATGGCATCGCCCGACTCCAGGTGCCCGCCGGGCGAGCTCACGAGAATGTCGATGGGCTTCGCGGCGCTGTCGGCGTCCAGCGCGATCAGCCGGCGCGTCACGTCGGCGGCCACCGAATCGGTGATGGCGCCGAAGATCAGCAGCGTGCGCGACTTGAACGCCTTTTCTTCCAGGTAGGAGTTGCGCGGCTCGGCCGTGGCGGCGGGCTTGGTGTCGTCTTCGTCGGATCCCATCGAGAACATGGGCATGGTGGGTTGCTGCATGAAGAAAGCTCCTGTGGTTGGACTGTCTTGACGAACAAGCCCACAGTTTCGTGACATTGCGCGGGCATTGCACGGGCTTTGCGCACCATGGCAAGCTGTGCGGATGCTCGACGAACACTACCTCTCGCAATTCCCGGCACTGCGCGGCCGGCTGGTCCGCGCGGCGGCGCGCATGCTCGGCGGCCCGGCCGATGCCGAGGACGTGGTGCAAGAGAGCTACCTGCGCGCGCTGGAAGCCGGCGAAAGGCCCGGGCCCGAATCGATGCAGGCCTGGCTGACGACCGTGATGCAGCACCTCGCGATCGACCGGCTGCGTCGCGACGGCTGGATGCAGCGCTGGCTGCGCGATGCCGAGGGGCTCGCATCCGAGGCGCCTTCGGCGGAGAGCGAGGCTGCGCAGGCCGAATCCATCGATCAGGCCTTGCGCCTTGTCGCCGCGAAGCTATCGCCGGCCGACGGCGCCGCGGTGCTGCTGCGCGAAGTCTTCGAAGCCAGCTTCAGGGAAATCGCCGAGGCCGCCGGCAGGACCGAGGCGGCCTGCAGGCAGCAGCTGCATCGCGCACTGCTGCGGCTGCGCGAGGAAAAGAGCCGGGATGAAGCCGGCTCCTCGGACACGGTCTTCCATGTCTACCGGCAGGCGCTGCAGGACTGCGATGCGCGCGTGTTGTTCGCGATGCTGCGGCAGCCGCCTGCGCGGGCCTTGTCGATGTCTGCGAGCGCGGCCGGTGAAACACCACGCACCGTCTGCCAGGTGATGCAGATGGGCGGCCGGCTTGGACTCGTGCTCACGCTGGGAGGCAAGGTGCTGTGTGTCTTGCCGCTCGATGCAAGGCAGACGGACGAAGAGGCCGAAGCAGCCCTGTCGTATTAGCCCCTTCCCCCTCTGGGGGAAGGTTGGGATGGGGGCAAGCTGCGGTTGTTCGGCGCAGTGCTTTGTTGAACGCCGCCGTGCCCCCACCCCTGCCCTCCCCCAGCGGGGGAGGGAGAAAGACAAAGACCGGTATCAACCCGCCAATCGCCCCGCCACCAGCTGCAGCACCCGGTCGCAGCGCTTCGCCAGGTCCTGGTCGTGCGTCACCATCACGAAGGCGGTGCCGTGCCGGCGTGCGAGGTCGAGCATCAGTTCGAAGACGGTGTCGGCGGTGCTTCGGTCGAGGTTGCCGGTGGGCTCGTCGGCCAATACGCAGGCCGGCTGCGTGACCAGAGCGCGCGCGATCGCCACGCGCTGGCGCTCGCCGCCCGAGAGTTCGGCGGGGCGGTGGTGCAGGCGCTGGCCCAGGCCCACGCTCTCGAGGATCTTCGCGGCCGACTGCGCGGCGGCCTGCTTCTCGACGCGGCGGATCTTCAGTGGCATGGCCACGTTGTCCAGCGCGCTGAATTCGGGCAGCAGGTGGTGGAACTGGTAGACGAAGCCCAGGTGCTGATTGCGCAGCCGCCCCTGCTCGGCCGGATCGGCGTGGGCGATGTCCTTGCCCAGCAGCTCGACCTTGCCGGTGGTGGGCTCGTCGAGCCCGCCCATCAGGTGCAGCAGCGTGCTCTTGCCGGAGCCGGAGGCGCCGACGATGGCCAGCGTCTCGCCGGCGTGCACGTCGAGGTCGATGCCGTGCAGCACGGTCAGGTCGAGCCTGCCCTCGTGGAACCGCTTGGTCAGTCCACGGGCCTTCAGTACAACTTCACTCATAACGCAGGGCTTCGGCGGGGTTCACGCGGCTGGCGCGCCAGCTCGGATACAGCGTGGCGACGAAGGCCAGCACTAGGGAAATGATCGCGATGGGCACGATGTCGCTTTGCTGCGGATCGCTGGGCATCTTGCTGATCAGGTAGATGTCCTTCGGCAGGAAGCTCGCATGGAACAGCTGCTCCAGGAAGGGCACGATCACGTCGATGTTGTAGGCGATGCCCAGGCCCAGCAGCAGGCCGGCCACGGTGCCGATCACGCCGACCATCGCACCCTGCACCACGAAGATGCCCATGATGCTGCGCGGCGAGCTGCCCAGCGTGCGCAGGATGGCGATGTCGGCGCGCTTGTCGGTCACGGTCATCACGAGCGTGGAGACCAGGTTGAAGGCCGCCACCGCCACGATCAGCGTGAGGATGATGAACATCATGCGTTTCTCGACCTGCACCGCCGCGAACCAGGTCTTGTTCTGGCGCGTCCAGTCGCGGATGAGGAACTCGCCCGGCAGGCTCACCGCCAGCTGGTCGGCCACCTCGCGCGCCTCGTTGAGGTTCTTGAGCTTCAGGCGGATGCCGGTGGGGCCTTCGAGGCGGAACACCTTGGCGGCGTCCTGCTCGTGCACCATGGCCAGCGCGGAGTCGTATTCGTAGTGGCCCGAGTCGAAGGTGCCGACCACGGTGAACTGCTTGAGCCGAGGCACCACGCCCGCCGGCGTGACCTGCCCGCCCGGCGCCACCAGCGTGACCTGGTCGCCCGGCTGCACGAAGAGCGAGCGCGCGAGTTCCGCGCCGAGCACGATGCCGAACTGGCCCGGCACGAGCTTGTCGAAGGTGCCGCGCGAGGCGATGCCGTTGATGTCGGTGACCTCGGGCTCGAGCTTCGGGTCGATGCCGCGCACCAGCGTGCCCTTCATGTCCTCGCCGCGCGCGATGAGCGCCTGCGTGTTGATGAAGGGCGCCGCGCCGACCACCTCGGGGTGCTTGCGCGCCGCCGCCATGATCTGGTCGAGCTGCTGCAGCGCCTGCCCGTCGCGCGAGAAGATCTCGATGTGCGACACCACGCCGAGCATGCGGTCGCGCACTTCCTTCTGGAAGCCGTTCATCACACTGAGCACAATGATCAGCGCCGCCACGCCCAGCGCGATGCCGAGCATCGAGACACCGGAGATGAAGGAGATGAAGCCGTTGCGCCGCGTCGCCCGGCCTGCACGCGTGTAGCGCCAGCCGAGCTGCAGTTCATAAGGAAGTCGCATAGGGTCGGAATTGTGGCATTCCGGGCAACCCTGGGGCTTCCCGGACAATAGGGGGATGGCCGAAACCTCCCCACGCCAATTGCTGATCCCTTTCGCCGGCCGCGGTTCCCCGTCATGCCGCGCGGCCCTCTCCACGCTCAGGCTCCCCAATCTCGAAAACCTGCTCTCGCGGCTCACCCTCGCGGAGACCGACACGCAGGACGAAAGCACGCGCTCGCCTCCGCATGAACGCGCGCTGGCGCAGGCGCTGGGCATCTCCGCGCCCGACGGCTGCATTCCCTGGGCCGCGCTAGAAGCGCGCCGGCTGGGCATCGCCGCGCCGGGCGACACCGAGGGCTGGGGCACCGTCACGCTGTGCAACTGGCAGGTCGGCATCGACGACGTGGTGCTGGGCGATCCGGCCTCCATCGAGATCGACGCCGGCGAGTCGGCCGCACTGCTGGAAGCCGCCCGCCCCTTCTTCGAGGAGGACGGCATCGCACTGCATGCCTCGCCCGTGCCCGGCCGCTGGCTGGCGCGCGCGGGCATCTTCGACGGGCTGGCCACTGCTTCCATCGACCGCGCCGTGGGCTACCCCGTCTCGCAGTGGTCGCCGCTGGCCGATGCCGCGCGGCCGCTACGCCGGCTGCAGAACGAGATGCAGATGCTGCTGTACACCCAGCGCGTGAACGACGACCGCGCCGCGCGCGGCGTGCCGCCCATCAACTCCTTCTGGCTCGCCGGCACCGGCGCGCTGAAGAACGAAGCGGCAGCAACCGCCGTCGCACCGGCCGCCGACGACTCTCTGCGCACCGCCGCGCTGCGCGACGACGGCATCGGCTGGGCCGAGGCCTGGCAGGCGCTCGATGCCGGCCCCGTCGCCGCGCTGCTGGCCGAGTACACGCGCGGCGCGAACGACGTGTCGCTCACGCTGTGCGGCGACCGCGCCTCACAGCGCTACACCGTGCAGCCGCGCGGCCTGGCGCGCTGGGCGAAGAGCCTGTTCGAGCGCAAGCGTGCGGCCGGCGTTCTGGAGGCGCTATGAAAATCATAGCCAGGGACATCCCCCCGCGCACCGTCTGGGCGCTGGAGCAGGCCGGCGTTCATCCGCTGCTGGCGCGGCTGTTCGCGGCGCGCGGCGTGCGTGCCAAGGAAGAACTGGACGACGGCCTCGCGCTGCTGCTGCCACCCGACACCCTGCACGGCACCCGCGAAGCCGCCGCGCTGCTGGCCGACGCCATCGCGCAGGACAAGCGCCTGTGCATCGTTGCCGACTACGACTGCGACGGCGCCACCGCCTGCGCGGTCGGCGTGCGCGGCCTGCGCCTGCTGGGCGCGAAGAACGTGAGCTACCTCGTGCCCGACCGCGTGGTCGACGGCTACGGCCTCACGCCGCCCATCGCCGAGCGCGTGGCCGCGAGCGGCGCCGACATGCTCATCACCGTCGACAACGGCATCGCCAGCGTCGAGGGCGTGGCCGCTGGCAAGGCGCGCGGCCTGCAGGTGCTGGTGACCGACCACCACCTGCCCGGGCCCGAGCTGCCCGCGGCCGACGTGCTGGTCAACCCCAACCAGCCCTGCTGCGGCTTCGAGAGCAAGAGCATCGCCGGCGTCGGCGTGATGTTCTACGTGCTGCTCGCGCTGCGCTCCGAGCTGCGCCGGCGCGGCGTGTTCGACACGCCTGCGCCCGCCGCCGGGCCGCCCCAAGGCGGGCCAGCCTCCCCCTCAGGGAGTGGCGAAGCACACGAAGTGGCAAGCCGGGGGGCAGGCAAACCCCAGCCCAAGCTCGATGCGCTGCTGCCGCTCGTCGCACTGGGCACGGTCGCCGACGTGGTTCGGCTCGATGCCAACAATCGCCGCCTCGTGGCGCAGGGCCTGCGCCGCATCCGCGCGGGAAGCATGCCTGCCGGTGTCGCGGCGCTGTTCAAGGCTGCCGGGCGCAACGCGTCCATCGCCACCACCTTCGACTTCGGCTTCGCGCTCGGCCCGCGCATCAACGCCGCGGGCCGGCTTTCGGACATGACGCTGGGCATCGAATGCCTGCTGACCGACGACGCCGGCCGCGCCGAGGAACTCGCGCGCATGCTCGACGGCATCAACCGCGAGCGGCGCGACATCGAGGGCGGGATGCGCGACCAGGCGCTGCTGCTGGCCGAATCGCTGTTCGCCGCCGATGGCGACGGCATCGAGGCGCCGCCGCCGGCCATCAGCGTGTTCGACGCGGGCTTCCATGAAGGCGTGGTCGGCATCGTGGCCTCGCGCATCAAGGACCGCTTCCACCGCCCCACCTTCGTCTTTGCCGCGAGCGGCGCGCCGGGCAAGGAGCAGGAGCTGAAAGGCTCGGGCCGCTCGATCCCGGGCTTCCACCTGCGCGATGCGCTCGACCTCGTGGCCAAGCGCCATCCGGGCGTGCTGCTGCGCTTCGGCGGCCACGCGATGGCCGCGGGCTGCACCGTCGCGCGCGAGCACTTCGAGACCTTCGAGAAGGGCTTCGCGCAGGTCGCGCGCGAGCTGCTGGCCGAATCCGCGCTCACGCGCCAGATCGAGACCGACGGCCCCATCGCACGCGAGTACATGCGCATCGACCTCGTCGACACGCTGCATCGCGAGGTGTGGGGCCAGGGCTTCGCGCCGCCCACCTTCAGCGAGGAGGTGGAAGTGGTGTCGCAGCGGCTGGTGGGCGAGAAGCACCTGTCGCTCAAGCTCAGGCACCAGGGCCAGCCCATCGACGCGATGTGGTTCAGCCACACCGAGCCGCTGCCGCCGAAGGTCAAGCTGGCGTTCCGGCTCGACGCCGACGAGTGGCAGGGGGTGCGGCGGCTGCGCTTCCTGGTCGAGGGTGCGGAGTTCTAGGCGGTCGGGAGGAGCGGACGCCGCCGGCATTCGCGCTCAGGGTTCTTCGGTCGTCTCTTCCGGCTTGTTCGGCTTCTTCGACGCCTTCGATTTTTCCTCCTCTTCTTTCCTCTGCAGGTAGGCCATGACCTTGGTGCCGCTGTAGATGCCGGCGACCTTGTCCATCGGCAGCGACCTGTCCGCCACCAGCGCGATCATGTCGTCGATGGTGCCCACGAAGATGGCCGGCGTGCCGCCGATCTGAGGCAAGCGAAAGAACTGGCGCCAGGTCGGATCGACGATGACGCCGTTCTGGTCGACCGTGTAGCGGTGGGTGTCCTTGCCGTTGCGCTCGACGCGGAGATCGCCGATGGCGTGGATCGTCAACGGATCGCCGTAGCTCTCGATCTTTCCGCGCACATGCTCCTGCGCCCACGCAGCCGCGCTGAAGCACGCCGCGCCGCCATGGAACCCCGCGCCCGGTCTCAGGCCGAAGGCGTCCAGGATGCGCCTGTCGGCCTCGTTCATGGAGTCGTTCACATGGGCCGCACAGCCTATGCTCGAGAACTCCTGGATCAGGGACTTCCGCAGGCTCTGGACCGTGGCACCGTTTTCCGAGAACCCACCCCGAATCCTGTCGATCGGACCGGCCCTGTAGTCGTGCCGGCGCAGCCATTCGGCGCGGTCGTAGACCACGTTGTCGCACAGGATGGTCACGATCGAGTCCATGACGCCCATGGCAGTGAAGCGCCGGCTCCTCGCTGCGGCGGGGCCCCGCCGCAGCCTCCAGCGCCCGATGATGTCGCGGATTCTCCTGATGGCGTCGGCCCGCTCGCCGCGCAAGACGCTCCTGTAGCGCAAAAGCTGCGCATCGATCTGCAGAAGCTCGAGGTTGGTCTTGCCTCGCGCCCCGACCTTCACCGCTGTCGCGCCCTGCCACTCGGCCAACGTGGGCATGTTGTCGAACAAGTAGTCGTCGTCGGTGCTCGGTACGAGAAGATCCCGCTGCAGTGCCTGCAGCCTGTTGTTCATCGCCGTCAGACCCGCCATGGAAATTCGCGCCGCCGCCGCGGCAGTGGATGAAGACGCTCGCGATTAGACACAAACCACAACACTCGCGCCAAGTCCCCCCGAGCGCCCGCAGGTGCTCACGGGCGCGTGGTCGGGACGGATGACTACGCACGCGGCCAGCGGGCGTTCTACGGCGGGAGGCATCGAGCGATTGATTCCAGGAGATCGACATGAAGAGTCAGGACACCCGCCCCTTGCCGTGGTGACCGGCGCTTCCTCAGGCATCGGCTTCCAGCTCGCGCTGCTGGCGGCGCGCCAGGGCTACGACCTGCTGATCGGCGCCGACGAGCCGCTCATCCAGGCCGAGACGGAGCTGCGCATGCTGGACGCGAGCGTGTTCTCGGTGCGCGCGGACTTCGCCACCCGCGACGGCGTGGACGCGCTTCTTGCCGCCACCGAAGGCCGACCCGTGGCAGCGCTCTTCGCCAACGCGGGACACGGCCTGGGCCACGGCTTCCTGGACCAGAACTTCCACGACGTGCAACACGTCATCAACCCCAACATCACCGGCACGATCTGGCTCGTTCAGTGCGTCGGCCGCCGCATGTGCGAGGCCGGCCGCGGGCACATCCTCATCACTGGCTACATCGCGGGCTTCCAGCCGGGCAGCTTTCAGGCTGCCTGCCAGTCACGCCGGCAACCGCAGGCGTGAGAACGGCCGCGGGGCCGGCTACGATCGGCGACCTCCTTCCCGAAGCCGACCGGATGCCGCCCAGCCTTCGCCCCGTCTCAGCCAACCTTCACCTTCACCCCCGCCCATGCAGGCCGGCATGAGTCTTGGCGTGCTCGCCGGCCTGATGGTCTGCGGCCTGGTGCTGCTGCTGGTGTCCGGCAGCGCCCGCATGCATGCCTGGTACGTGCTGGCCTGCGGCTTCGCGCTCGCTGGCTTCGCACTGCTGGATCGCCTTTCGCCCGATGGGCCGCGGGCTCATTGGGCCGCACTCCTGCTGATGCTCTGGGCCGGATGCCGCCTGGAGTTCTCGCGGCAATTGCTGCGGCTGCCGAAGTTCACGCCGCGCCTGGACCGCGTCGCGCTGGGCTTTCTCGCCGCGCTGGCGCTGGCCGCTCTCTACTGCGCCATCGAGGCCCGCCTGCCCTGGCTGCTGCGCGTGCTGCAGGCGCTGGTTGCGGCTTCCACCGTGACGCTCGTCGCAGGCGCCATCGCAGTGCGCCGCCGCGCGCCGTGGCCTGCGCTGCTCTTCTGCGTGGGCGCGGCGCTGCTGCTGGCGGGCGTCTCGGCGGCGCATCTTCCGGCCTGGGGCGTGGCGCCCTGGACACCGGACCATGCAAGCCTCGCGCAGGCCGCGGTCATCGCAGAGCTCGCGCTGCTCGCGGTGGCCGCCGCCATGCGCATCCGCGAAGAAAGAGCCGTCGAGGCGCACGCTCAATCGCTCCTGGCGGCGCCGGGCATCGACGCGCTCACCGGTGCGGCGAGCGAGGCCGGCTTCGAGCTGCGCGGCGAGGAATGGCTGCGCGAGGACCGCAGCTTCTCGCTGATGCTGATCGGACTGAACGATTTCGACGCGGTGTACGAACGCCATGGCCAGACAGGCGGCGATGCGGTGCTGGCAGCCATCGCCCATCGCCTGCGCGAGCAGCTGCGCGCCGACGACATGGTGGCGCGACTCGGCGCCGACAGCTTCGCGATCCTGCTGGTCGGCGTGCCGCCGCGGCAGAAGCTCGCGGAGATGGCGATCCGCATCGAGACCGCCGGTGCGCGGCCCGTGGCCTATGAAGGCCGGCTGCTCGCGGGCGGCGAACTCAGCATGGGCATCGCCAGCCATCCCGGCGACGGCGACACGCTCGGCAGCCTGCTCGAAGCGGCCGAGCGCGCGCTGGCGCACTGCAAGCGGCAGCGCATGGGACCGGCCTACGCCTTCGCGAGCGAGCTCGGGCGCACCGCCTGAATGATTTCTTCGTAATCCTCGCGCGCCTGCTGGCGCCTTGAACGAAATCTTCCTGCCGGCGAAGGCCCCGCAAGGGTCTGGCCTTCACGCCGGCCCTTTATCCTCGGCGGCGACCCAGCGGAAGGAACGACCCGCAGCGCGATCGCCGACCGCTCTTCATCGATTCACAGGAGGACGTCTTTTTCATGCGCCGTTTTGAACTGATCGAAGGAACCGCCAGCAAATTCTGGGAGATCGAACAGGCAGACACCGAACTCAACATCCGCTGGGGCCGCATCGGCACCGCGGGCCAGAGCCAGACCAAGTCGTTCGCCGACGCCACCAAGGCCGCGGCCGCGCTGACCAAGCTGGTGAACGAGAAGACCGGCAAGGGCTACGGCGAAGTCGGCGTGGACTCCGGTGCGGCGATCGGCAAGACCGAGGCGAAGCCGAAGGCCGAGGCGGCGACACCCAAGACGGAAGCGAGCGCACCGGCATCCGCGGCGACGGCCGAAGCGGTGCCGGCGGCGCAGGAAACCGCAGCACCCACCGAAAGCATCGACGCGCAGGCCGACCGCGCCTTCGAGGCGGTGCGCGCGCAGCTCGAAGCCGACCAGCTCAAGCCCACCGACGCGCTGTCGGCCGCGATGCTCAAGCGCCAGCACGGCGTGAGCGAACAGGCCGCTGCGCTGGCCTTCAAGCGGCTCAAGGACCAGGGCCTGCTCTCCGGCTGGGGCACCACCGCCACGCCGGGCAAGCACGCCCAGAAGATCGCACGCCAGCTCGGCGCCGAGGCTGCGACCGGCGCCGCCGATGCAGCAGTCGTGCTGCCCTCCGCTTCCGATGCGGCCGGCAGCGCCGACACGCCACCGTGGCTGGCCGCCGGCACGCCGATCCGCTTCACGCCCGAGATGCGGCGAGAGGCCTTCGCGTCGCGCCGCTTCCCGCAACCGGTGGAGAACCGCAGCACGACGGCCGCGTGGTACCTCGCGCAGCGCAAGCTCGAAGCTTCGATCGACCTCGACGGCACCGACGCCGCGCTGCGCCCCGCCGCGCAGCGCATGCTCGATCGCGTGGGCGCGCAGGCCGCCGGCACGGCGCCGGGCGCGGATACCGAGGCCGACGCGCTGATGCTCGCGCTGGCGCTCGGCACCTCGGGCTACTACGGCGAGAGCGAGCCGGCCGAGGCCATCGTCGACTACCTGGTCGCGCAGTACGGCCTGGTCGATGCCGTCGGCGTGCTGCTCGACGCGCAGCGCGTGCAGGTCGAGACCGACTACAACCACGGCACCAAGAGCCGCAAGAGCCGCTTCACGAGCAGCGTGACCCGCCCGATGAGCAACGGCTGGCGCGGCCCGCTGGGCCAGGGCGAGCAGGCCGTGCGGCGCCACCTGGCCGCGGCACCGCAGGAGGCGTGGCAGCAGGCCCGCGACCGGATCGAGACGGCCCTGCCGCAGCTGCATGCGAGCCGCCGCCCGATCATCGCGATGCTGCTGCCCGATGCGCCCGAAATCTCCAACGCGCTGGCGCACTCCCTCTCGGCCGAGAAGGACACGCCCGAGACGCTGCACTGGCTGACGCTCACCGCCACCGAGCCCGCAGCGATCGCGCTGGCCGCGAAGACGCGCGTGGGCTACTCCACCGGCTTCTGGGGCCACGACAACATGGTCGCCACGCTGATCCAGGAACGCGGCATCGATGCCGTCGAAGGCCTGGAGCGCGGCGCCGCCAGCGACGAGGCCGGCGACGGGCTCGCGGCCATAGGCACGCCCGAGGCGGTACAGGCGCTCGCGCGCGTGGCCGGCAGCTCCAAGGCGGCGCTCGCGCGCTTCTCGCTCTCGGTCGACCGCTGGCCGCAGGCGGCGCTGGTGGCGCTGTCGCGGCTGGTCGCCGCCGGCGGCAAGGACGCCAATCTCGTCACGCCCAGCCTCACGCGCCTGCTGCGCGCGCACGCGGGCCTGGTCGACGGCCTTCGGCCCTGGCTCGACGCCGGCGCGCAGGCCGTCATCGACCGCCAGCTCGCGCTGCTGGCCGGCCCGGCCGAGGTGGCCGGCGCCGACGAGCTTCCCGGCGTGCTGGCCTCGCCGCCATGGCTGGCGAAGGTGCAGAAGAAGGCGGCCGGCGCGCTGGCGCTGGAGCCGCTGGCGCTCGCGCCCGTCGAGCGCTGGGACGAGGCGGCGCGCGCGAACGCGCTGAGCGCCAACTCGTGGCAGCAGAGCCGCCATGCGAGCGCGCGACAGGACGTGCGCGTGCTGCTCGACGAGCTGGGCTTCGACCGTAGCAAGAAGCAGCTGCACCCCATGAACGAAGCGGCCGTCGCCGCAGTCGCCGCCGGCGATGCCGATGCGCTGATCGCCGCATGGCGCGCGATGGTGGTCGAGCGCAAGAAGGAGCGCTACTACTGGTTCCGCTTCCAGTCGACCTACGCGGCGATGCTGCCGGCCGCCGTGGGCGTGCCTTTCTGGAACGCGATCGCCGGCGAGGCCGAGGACTACGGCATCGGCCACATCCTCGCGACGCACGGCCTGGCGGTGCTGCCGGGGCTGCTGTCGATGGTGCGCGCCAAGCCGGGCGAGAACCTCTCGTTCGCGCTCTACTACGGCACGCCCGAACTCGCGCTGCCCGCCGCGCGCGCCTTCGCCAAGCTCAAGACGCTGCGCGCCACGGGCCGCGAGTGGCTGCTCAAGTTCCCCGAGCACGCCGCCTGCGGGTTGATCGCGCCCGCGCTGGGCAAGGCCGGCGAGGCGCGCGACTGCGCCGGCTCGGCGCTGCGCCTGCTGCAGGCCAACGGCCACGAGGCGCTGCTGCTCGAAGTCGCCGGCCGCTACGGCAGGCCCGAGGTGGTGGAGGCGCTGCGCGCCGTGCTCGACGAGAGCCCGCTCGACCGCTTTCCCACCAAGCGCGCGAAGCTGCCCGAGTTCTGGCAGCCGCGCGGCTGGCGCCGCCCTGTGCTGAAGAACGGCAAGGCGCTGCCCGACGACGCGCTGGAGCACCTGGGCCAGATGCTCACCTTCCCGACCAACGAAGAGGTCTACGGAGGCATCGCCGTGGTCAAGGAAGCCTGCGACGCCGCCTCGCTCGCCGATTTCGCTTGGGACGCCTTCACCGCCTGGCTGGAGGCCAGCGGCCCGAGCAAGGAAGGCTGGGCACTCACCAGCCTGGGCCACCTGGGCAACGACGACACCGCGCGCAAGCTCACGCCCTTCATCCGCGCCTGGCCCGGCGAGGCTTCGCACGCGCGCGCCGTCACCGGCCTCGACGTGCTCGCCAACATCGGCAGCGACGTGGCGCTGATGTTGCTCAACGGCATCGCGCAGAAGGTCAAGTTCAAGGGCCTGCAGGACAAGGCGCGCGAGAAGATCGACGCCATCGCCGAGGCGCGCGGCCTGAGCACCGAGGAGCTCGAGGACCGGCTCGCGCCCGACCTCGGCCTCGACGAGCAGGGCACCATGCGGCTGGACTTCGGCCCTCGCGCCTTCAAGGTGGGCTTCGACGAGACGCTCAAGCCCTACGTGCGCGAGATCGGCGCCGACGGCGTGGCCGGCGCGCGCCTGCCCGACCTGCCGAAGCCCAAGAAGACCGACGACGCCGAGCTGGGCAAGGAAGCCGTCGAGCGCTTCAAGCTGCTCAAGAAGGACGCGCGCACCATCGCCAGCCAGCAGCTGCTGCGCCTCGAAGTCGCGATGTGCACCCGCCGCCGCTGGACGCCCGAGGTGTTCCGCACCTTCCTGGTCGAGCATCCGCTGGTGCGCCACCTGGTGCAGCGCCTGATCTGGGGCGTGTACGAGGTGGCCGGCGGCGGCAGCTACGGCGGCACGCTCAAGGCCTGTTTCCGCGTGGCCGAGGACGGCAGCTGCACCACGGCCGAGGACGACGCTTTCGAGCTGCCCACGGGCGAGAACATCCGCATCGGCGTGCCGCACGCGCTCGAACTGCCGCCCGCCGATGCCGCGGCCTTCGGCCAGGTGTTCGCCGACTACGAGCTGCTGCAGCCCTTCGCGCAGATCGGCCGCGACGTCTACACGCTCACCGAGGAAGAAAAGGGCAGCAACAAGCTCGAACGCTGGAAGAAGGCCAAGGTGCCCACCGGCCGCGTGCTCGGCCTGGTCAACAAGGGCTGGCGCCGCGGCGAGGCGCAGGACGGCGGCGGCATCTGGTACTTCACCAAGCCGCTGGGCACCGACCGCGTGATCGAGCTGTACCTCGACCCGGGCATCATCGTCGGCATGGTCGACGAGTACCCCGAACAGGAACTCGGCGAAGTGCAGGTCGGCAAGCCTTCGGGCTGGGGCAACATGCAGAACGCGGAGACGCTGAACCAGCTCGATCCGATCTCGGCGAGCGAACTCATTCGTGACATGGAGGGCCTTCGCGCCTGAACGACCAGATGGCCACCGCAAGCAAGACATCCAAGGACACCACCCCCGCCGCGCTGCAGCGCCCGCCGGCGGAAATCCTCTACGCCGACCAGCTCGCCCGCCTGCGCGCGAAGGACAAGGACCCGCGCCCGCCGGGCTGGGCGCTGAGCCTGAAGGCCGCGCGCTCGTTCATCCTGGGCGACGCGGCGCTCGACATCGCGCCGAAGATCGTCGCGCCCGTGGCCAGCATCGAGCGCATGCTGGTCACGCTGGCCACCGGGCGCGGGCTGATGCTGGTGGGCGAACCGGGCACCGCGAAGTCGATGCTGTCGGAGCTGCTGGCCACGGCCATCTCGGGCATCTCGACGCTGACCATCCAGGGCGGCGCATCGATCACCGAGGACCAGATCAAGTACGGCTGGAACTACGCGCTGCTCATCAACGAGGGACCGAGCCCGCGCGCAATGGTGCCGGCGCCGCTGTACACGGGCATGCAGCAGGGCCAGGTGGTGCGTTTCGAGGAAATCACCCGCGCGCCGCTCGAAGTGCAGGACTGCCTGCTGGGCATGCTCTCCGATCGCGTGATGGCGGTGCCCGAGCTCTCGGGCGAGCACGGCATGCTCTATGCGCGCGAGGGCTTCAACATCATCGCCACCGCCAACACGCGCGACCGCGGCGTGAACGAGATGAGCGCGGCGCTCAAGCGCCGCTTCGACTTCGAGACGGTGTTCCCCATCCTCGACTTCGACCGCGAGCTGGCGCTGGTACAGGAATCGTCGGCGCGGCTGCTCGCGCAGAGCGGCATCCCGAAGACGGTGCCCGAGCCCGTGCTGGAGCTGCTGGTGTCGACCTTCCGCGACCTGCGCGGCGCGCCCGCGAAGGGCGATGGCGGCGGCAGCAGCAGCGGCGACGGGGCCATGGACCGGCTCACCGCCGTGATGTCGACCGCGGAAGCCGTGAACGTGGCCCACGCGGTGGGCGTGCGCGCGTGGTTCCTCGAACAGCGCGAAGGCTCGCCCGCGGACCTGGTCGATTGCATCGCCGGCACGGTGGTCAAGGACAACGCGGACGACCGCGCGAAGCTGCGGCGCTACTTCGAGCAGAAGGCGGCCAAGCGCAGCGGGACGCACTGGCGCGCCTACTACGAGGCTCGCCACAGACTGCCGTGATATGAGCAAACCCCCAGGCTTCGCGCACTTCGTGTCGCTTCGCCAACCCCCTTGCAGGGGGCAACACCAGCGGCCCGGCAGAGCCGGTTCCGCGGTGTTCCGCGAAGGGCCTTCGCTTCGCTTGGCGCACCATCGGTGACGAGGATGAGCGAATCACCACACATCGTCGGCGTGCGCCACCACAGCCCCGCGTGTGCGCGGCTGGTGGCCGAGCGCATCCGTGCGCTGCGGCCCATGTACGTGCTCATCGAAGGCCCGGCCGACTTCAACGAGCGGCTCGACGAGCTCTACCTGCAGCACAGCCCGCCGGTGGCGATCTACAGCTATCTGTCGAGCGACCGCACGCACCGCGGCTCGTGGTCGCCCTTCGCCGAGCATTCGCCCGAGTGGCAGGCGCTGCAGGTGGCGCGCGAGGTGGGTGCCGCCGTGCGCTTCATCGACCTGCCGGCCTGGCACGACGCCTTCTCGCGCATGGAGAACCGCTATGCCGACGTGGCCGACCATGAGCACGAGGAACGGGCCGAGGCCTACGAGCGCGCGCTGACCGAGAAGCTCTCGGTGCAGGGCCGCGATGCGCTGTGGGACCACCTGTTCGAGGACGGCTGCGACGTGGCCGAGCTCGCGCAGCGCCTGTCCACCTACTTCGATCACCTGCGCGGCCAGGACCCCGGCTCGCTGGGCAACCAGGCGCGCGAAGCCATGATGGCGCGCTGGATCGCCTGGGCGATGGCGCAGCCGGGCGAACCCGGCCGTGCGCAGGCGCTGGTGGTGTGCGGCGGCTATCACGCGCCGGCGCTCGCGCGGCTGTGGCAGAGCCTGCCCGCCACGCTGCCCGAGACGCCGCAGCCCTCGCCCGAGACCACCGACGAGGACGAGGACGAGTCGCAGCCAGCCCAGCCGCCGGGCCCACAGGCCCCTCTGCGCTTCGGCTCCTACCTCGTGCCCTACACCTTCAAGCGCCTGGACGCCTTCGCGGGCTATGCCTCGGGCATGCCGTCGCCCGCCTACTACCAGTGGGTGTGGGACCACGGCCCCGAGGGCGCCGCGCACCGCGCGCTGCAGCTGGTGATGCAGCGCCTGCGCGACAAGAAGCTGCCCGCCTCCACCGCCGACCTCATGGCCGTGCACCTGCGCGCCCAGGGGCTCGCGCGGCTGCGCGGACACGACAAGCCGCTGCGCTCCGACTGGCTCGACGCGCTGGCCGGCGCGCTGGTGAAGGACGCGCTCGATGCGCCGCTGCCCTGGACCTATCGCGGCAGGATCCGTCCCGGCACCGATCCCGTGCTGGTCCAGGCCATGGACGTGCTGGCCGGGGACACCGTCGGCCGCCTCGCGCCCGGCACGCCGCAGCCGCCGCTGGTGGCCGCCGTGCAGGCCGAGCTGGGCGCACACGGCATCGCGCTGCGAGGCCAGCTCAAGCTCGACCTGCTCGCCGAAACCGACCGCGCGAGGAGCCGCTTGCTGCATCGCCTCGCCATCCTGCGGCTGCCCGGCGTGCGGCGCACGCAGGGGCCGAAGCTCGCGATGTCGGGCGAACGCACCGAGCTGTGGTCGCTTTCCGAGCCGCTGGAACAGCAGGCCGCGCTGATCGAGGCAGGTGCCTGGGGCGCGAGCCTGCACGACGCGGCACGCGCCCGGCTCGAAGACGACCTGCGCCAGGCCCGGGGCCGCATCGGCCCGCTGGCTGACGGCCTCAACCAGGCCGCCTGGGCGGGGCTTTCCGCGCTGAGCGACACGCTGCTGCGCGAGCTGCGCGGTGCGATCGCCGCCGAGCCGCGCTTCGAGGCGCTGGGCCCTGCCCTTTCGGTGCTGCACACGCTGCTGCGCCACGGCCAGATGCTGGGCATGGCCGACGCGCCGGTGCTGCGCGTGGTGATCGAGTCGGGCTTCGACCGCGCGCTGTGGCTGCTGGAGCCGCCCGCGGCCATCGCGCCGGCCGACATGCAGTCGCACCTCGAAGGGCATCTGGCACTGCGCCGCATCGTGGCCGACGCGCTGGCGCATGCGCAGGATCATTCCAACGCGCAGCCGCTCCTCGACCTGGAGTCGGCGCGCGCGCTCGCCGTGTGGCAGCGCAAGGCCGCCGACCCCGCCGCGGCGCCCGTGAGCCGCGGTGCGGCGCTGGGCGCCACGCTGAGCCTGGCCGGCCGTACCGACGATCCGCATGCGCAGGGCGAGAGCGGCGCGGCCGAGGCCATGCAGCTGCTGCAGTCGCTGCCCCCGCCGGTGCTCGGCGATGCGCTCACCGGGCTTCTGGCGCTCGCGCGCGAGCAGCTCGCTTCGGAGCCCGCCTTCGTCGCCGGCATGGACCGCACCGTGCAGGCCCTGGACAACGCCGATTTCGTGCGCGCCATGCCCAGCCTGCGCGCCGCCTTCGCCTGGCTGCCGCCGCAGGAGCGCGGCCTGCTCGCCGACCAGGTGCTCACGCTGCACGACGCCACGCACCTCTCGCGCCGCACCCTCACCGCCCACCGCAGCGGCGAAGCCCCGCCCGAACAGCTGGCCGAAGCCCGCCGCGTGGAGGACGCGGTGTTCGCGCGCCTGGCCGCCTGGGGCGTGACGCTGGAAGAAGAAGAAAAAGACATCGAGAAAGCCCCTCGCCCATGAGCCTCGAGATTCCCGATCCGCTGCAACGCTGGCGCCTGCTGCTGGGCGATCCCGCCGAATCGGCCTGCGGCGGACTGAGCGCCGAGGCGCAGGCCGCCGACGCCGCGCTCGACTGGCTCTACGGCCGCGACACCGACCGCGAAAGCCGCGGCGAACGCAGCGCGGGCCTGGGCCCCTCGGCTCTGAGCACGCCGGACTGGATCAACACCATCCACACGCTATTCCCGAAGGAAGTGATCGAGCGGCTGGAGCAGGACGCGGTCGAGCGCTACGGCATCGACGAGGTCGTGACCAACCTCGAAGTGCTGGAGCGCATCGAGCCTTCCGAATCGCTGCTGCGCGCGGTACTCCACACCAAGCACCTGATGAACCCCGAGGTGCTGGCCGCCGCGCGCAAGCTGGTGGCCGAGGTGGTGCGCCGCATCATGGAGAAGCTCGCCACCGAAGTGCGCCAGGCCTTCAGCGGCAGCCGCGACCGGCGCCGCCGCTCGCGCATGAAGGTGGCGCGCAACTTCGACTTTCGGCAGACGCTGGCCGCCAACCTGCACCGCTACGACCCGCAGCGCCGCAAGCTCTACGTGGAGCACCCGGTCTTCATCAGCCGCACGAAGCGGCATGCCGAGCCGTGGGACATCGTCCTGCTGATCGACCAGAGCGGCTCGATGGTCGATTCGGTGATCCACAGCGCGGTGATGGCAGCCTGCCTGTGGCAGCTGCCCGGCATGCGCACGCGCCTCGTGGCCTTCGACACGGCAGTGGTCGACCTGACGGCCGACGTCTCCGACCCCGTGGAGCTGCTGATGAAAGTGCAGCTCGGCGGCGGCACCGACATCGCGAAGGCGGTGGCGTATGCGCAGTCGCTGGTCGCCAACCCGGCGAAAAGCATCGTGGTGCTGGTGAGCGACTTCTACGAGGGCGGCAGCGAATACGAGCTGGTGCGGCGCGTGAAGGCGCTGGTCGAATCCGGCGCCAAGGTGCTCGGGCTGGCCGCGCTCGACTCGAACGCCGAGCCCAACTACGACCGCGAGATGGCCGCGCGCCTGGTGCGCGAAGGCGCGCAGATCGGCGCGATGACGCCGGGCCAGCTCGCAGGCTGGCTGGCAGAGAAGGTGCAGGGATGAGCGGCGACAACATCGCATCGCCGTCGAGGGCCGACCTGCTGGAGCTCACGCCGGAGGCGCTCACCGCGCTGGCCAACGCCGGCTTCGTCAAGCGCGCGCAGAAGGACGTGGCGGCCGGCCTTCTGCCCAAGCTCGAGACCGGCGCCGACGGCACGGTGCAGGCACAGTTCGACGATGGCGTGCGCACCAGCCTGCCGCCGGGGCGCACGCTGCGCGATGCGCAGTGCAGCTGCCCCGCCAGCGGCATGTGCAGGCATCGGGTGATGCTGGTGCTGGCCTATCAGGCGCTGGCGAAGGCGAATGCAACGCCGGCGGAAGTCGGCGCATCGATCGCCTCCGCCGAAGCCTCGCCTCCCGAGCCAGAGACCGCGTGGAGCCCCGCGCAGTTCGACGATGCCGCCATGGCCGCGAGCTTCGCCCCATCCGTGCTCGATCAGGCCGCGAAGCTCGCCGCCGCGCGGCCCGTGGTCGGCGTGCAGGCCTGGCGCAGCGCAAGCGCGCCACCCGTCGCGCGCCTGCCGATGTGCAGCGTGCGTTTCTTCTCGCGCAGCTCGCTGGTCCATGCGCGCTGCGACTGCAAGCAGGGCGGCGGCTGCGCGCATGTGGTGATCGCGCTGTGGGCGTTCCGCCAGGCCGGCGCGCTGGAGCCGGGCGCGGCGGAAGTGATGGTCGAGGTGCAGCCGGCCGCGTCGTCCGAAGAAGACGCGGCCGCTTCGCCGGCGCCCTCCGTGATGCAGGGCGAGGCTGCCGCCGCGCTGCGCTCGGGCATCGACGCCCTGCTGCTGTCGCTGTGGCTCGACGGATCGAGCCAGCCGGCGATGGCGCTGGCCGCGCGCTTCGAGGCCGTGCGCGAACAGGCCCGCACGTTGGGCTGGAGCTGGGTCGACGACGCGCTCGACGAACTCTGGCAGCTCCTGCAGGCGCAACAGGCGCGCAGCAGCCGCTTCGACCCGCTGCGCCTGCTGCGCGTGACGACCGAGCTGTGGGCGCGGCTGCGCGCGGCGGCGCATGCCGCGCGGCCGCCCGAAGGCACCAGCCGGCCCACCCTGCCGGCCAGCCAGATCCTCGGCATCGGCGTGAAGGGTGAAGTCGCGCTCGACCATCTGCGGCTGGTCTCGCTCGGCGCCGAACTCTGGTCCGACGAGACGGCGGAGGGCGCGAGCATCCTCTTTGCCGACCCCGACACCCAGAACGTGACCGTGCTGGAGCGCCAGTGGTCGCGCGCCGCCGATGCCGCCGCAGGCGGTGCCGCGCCCAGCCTCATGAACCGTCGCGTCGCGGGTTTTCCGCTGCGCCAGCTGGCGAGCGGCCAGGTCATCACCAAGACCGCGACCCGGCGCGCCAACGGGCTGGTCGACATCACGGCCGGCGCGCGGCAAACGGGCGTGCTGCCGCTCTCACCCAAGTCGTGGGACGACCTCGTCGCGCCGCTGAGACAAGGCAGCGTGGCCGCACTGGTGGCGCACCTGCGCGAGGCGCAGCCGGACTTCGTCAAGCCCAGGCAGGCCGCGAGCGGCGCTTCCGCCGGCGCCTCGGGCCAGCTGCACGTGGTGGCCTTCGAGCGCATGGAGGTGGCGTCGTGCCATTGGGACGCAGCGGCACAGGTGCTCCATGCGCGGCTGGGGCAGGCGCCGGCAACGGACGAGCAAGACGACACGAGCCCGCACGAGAACGATGCGCCATCGCTGCTGCACCTGGCGCTGCCCCATCGCGCAGTCACCCCCGGCGCCGTCGACGCACTGGCCCGCACCCTGGCCGGCGAGCACGGCGCACTACGCGCAGTGGCGGGCACGGTGCATCTGCAGGGCGATCAGGCCATCATGCAGCCGCTGACCCTGCTCACCGAACAGCGCGCCGTGGTGCTCCAGGTCGAGACCGCCGCGCCGCAGCCGCTGGGCGTGCAAAGCGACATCGAGGAGGTGCCCGCGCTCAACGCACTGGCCGGCGACACCCTGGAACTGCTGGCCCTGTGGCTGCGCCAGGGCCTGCGCCACCAGAGCGGCGGCGCGCTGTCGCGGGCGCAAGCCCAGGCGCAGCGGCTGAAGCAGGCCGGCCTGGGGCGCAGCGCAGCGCTGCTGGGGACGGTGCTGGAGAACATGCGCTCGGCCCAAAGGCCGGCGCTGGTGGCGCAGCTGGCGATGCTGGGGTTGGCGATGCAGGGGGTGGCGCAGTCGGCCTCCGCATGAGCCAGGAAAAGAAGAAAACCCCTGAGCCCATTCAGGACTCAGGGGTTTCTTGCTTGGTGCCGCTTGTCGGAATCGAACTGACGACCTTCCGCTTACAAGGCGGGTGCTCTACCAATTGAGCTAAAGCGGCTGAATTCCAGTGCGTGATTCTAGTGGCGCCGCCGACCGGTCCGGCCGGGCACCGATCGCCACGCGCGCCTGCCTGTTGCTTACTTGATCCGCTTGAGCGACGGCCGGGTGCCACCACCGGATGGTGGCCGCGGCGGCTCGTCCGGGGAATCGGCATCGACCGTCTCGCTGCCGTCCTCGCCCGTCACCAGGTGGACGATCTTGCCGGCATCGCCTTCGGAGGCGCCACTGCCGCCGCGGGAAGCATCACGCAGCGGCGAGCGTGCGGGTGCCTGGGCGGGAGCCGGCGCATCGGCATGGCCCTCTTGGGGAGCAGCCGGAGCCGGCGCGGGAAACGCCATGCCCTGCCCGTTCTCGCGCGCATAGATCGCGATCACGCGCCCCACCGGTACGCTGATTTCACGCGCCGTGCCCGCGAAGCGGGCCTTGAACTCGATGAAGTCGTTGCCGAGCTTGAGCGAGCTGGTCGCGTCGAAGCTGATGTTGAGCACGATCTCGCCGTTCTTCACGTACTCGCGCGGAACCTGGACGGTCTCGTCGACCTGCACCGCGACGTAGGGCGTGAAGCCGTTGTCGGTGCACCATTCGTACAGCGCCCGGATGAGGTATGGGCGGGTGGATGACGACTCGAGCGCGTTGATCATGAAATTGGTACCAAACAATCGCGAAATCGCGGCCTCGAATCGGCCACCGTCTCTTCGCGGAACACCGCGGAACCGGCTTTGCCGGACCGCTGGTGCTGCCCCCTGAAGGGGGTTGGCGAAGCGACACGAAGTGCGCGAAGCCTGGGGCGATCTTAATTACTTTCGCATGACCTTTTCGGACGGGGTCAGTGCTTCGATGTAGGCCGGGCGCGAGAAGATGCGTTCGGCGTACTTCAGCAGCGGCGCAGCGTTCTTGCTGAGGTCGATGCCGTAGTAGTCGAGGCGCCACAGCAGCGGCGCGATGGCCACGTCGAGCATCGAGAAGTTGTCGCCCAGCATGTACTTGTTCTTGAGGAAGACGGGCGCCAGCTGCGTGAGGCGGTCGCGGATGTGCGAGCGGGCCTTTTCGAGCGCCTTCTCGTTGCCCTTGGTGGTGCGGTTCTCGAGGGTCGAGACGTGCACGAAGAGTTCCTTCTCGAAGTTGAGCAGGAACAGGCGCACGCGGGCGCGGTCGACCGGGTCGCCGGGCATCAACTGCGGGTGCGGGAAGCGCTCGTCGATGTACTCGTTGATGATGTTCGACTCGTACAGGATCAGGTCGCGCTCGACCAGGATCGGCACCTGGCCGTACGGGTTCATCACGCTGATGTCTTCGGGCTTGTTGTAGAGATCGACGTCGCGGATCTCGAAGTCCATGCCCTTTTCGAACAACACGAAGCGGCAGCGGTGGGAAAAGGGGCAGGTCGTTCCTGAATACAAGACCATCATGGCGAGAGACTCCTAAAAATCAAAAAGAGTGGGTCGCGTTGGCAACCCACTCTGTGGGACCGGACACCCGAAGGTATCCGGTCGGCGTGCACGGAACTACTTGACGTCTTTCCAGTACGAGGCGTTCAGCCGCCACACGAACACCACCGACATGGCCAGGAACAGCAGCACCCACACGCCGATGCGCACGCGGGTGTTCTGAGCCGGCTCGGCCATCCATTGCAGGTAACTCACAAGGTCGCCGACCGCATTGTCGAACTGCACGGGCGTCATGGTGCCGGGAGTGACTTGCTCCCAGCCCTTGAACACCTCGGTTTCGTGGCCGTGCTGTTCGACCTTGGTGTAGACCGGGCGGCGCTCGCCCTGCAGTTCCCACAGGGGGTTCGGCATGGCGACGCTCGGGAACAGCAGGTTGTTCCAGCCGGTGGCCTTGGTTTCGTCGCGGTAGTAGGTGCGAAGGTAGGTGTAGAGATAGTCGGCGCCGGTGCCGCCGTGGCCGGCACGCGAGCGCGCGACCAGCGTGAGGTCGGGCGGCGTGGTGCCGAACCAGTCCTTGGCCTGGCGCGCGTCGATGTTGGCCTTCATGGTCTCACCGACCTTGTCGGTGGTGAACAGAAGGTTGTCCTTGATCTGCTGCTCGGTGATGCCGATGTCCTGCAGGCGGTTGTAGCGCATGAAGGCGGCCGAGTGGCAGTTCAGGCAGTAGTTGACGAACAGCTTGGCGCCGTTCTGCAGCGCGCTCACGTCGTTCGTCTTGTTGGGTGCCTTGTCCCACGCGATGCCGCCGGACTCGGCCGACGCCGCTGCGGAGAAGGTCAGGCCCAGCGCGAGACCCAGTACAGCGAGCCAGCCGGAAATGCTTTTCTTCATCGTGTTTCTCTCAGCTCTCTTGGCTTCTGGTTCTCATCAATGGGCGGCGAAGACCACGCGCTCGGGCACGGTCTTGAATTCGCCCTTGCGGCTCCACCACGGCATCAGCAGGAAGAAGCCGAGGTACACGAGCGTGCCGATCTGCGAGATGGTCTGCGCGATGTCCAGCTTGAACGAGCCGATGCCCAGCTCGCCCCACACGCCGGGAGGCTGGATGCCCAGGTAGCCGAGGATCAGGAAGAAGAACACGAAGAGGCCGTACACGTACTTGTGCCAGCCCGGACGGTAGCGGATCGACTTGACTTCGCTGTGGTCGAGCCAGGGCAGGAAGAACAGGATGATGACCGAGCCGCCCATGACGACCACGCCCCAGAACTTGGCGTCGAAGGTCTTGAGCAGGAAGATCACCACGGCGGCCGCGACGATGATCGCGATCTTCAGGCCCGTGCCCGACTTGCCCTTGACGAAGTTCCAGATCGCGGCCACGGCGATGATCAGCGAGAACACGTTGACCATGTCGTCGGTGGTCGCGCGCAGCATCGAATAGAACGGCGTGAAGTACCACACCGGGGCGATGTGGTTCGGCGTCTTCAGCGAGTCGGCCGGGATGAAGTTGTTGTATTCGAGGAAGTAGCCGCCTGCCTCGGGGGCGAAGAAGATCACCGCCGAGAAGATCGTGAGGAACACCACCACGCCGAAGATGTCGTGCACGGTGTAGTACGGATGCGACGGAATGCCGTCCAGCGGATGGCCGTCGGGTCCGCGCTTGGCCTTGATCTCGATGCCGTCGGGGTTGTTCGAACCCACTTCGTGCAGCGCGATCAGGTGGGCGACCACCAGGCCGAGCAGCACCAGCGGCACGGCGATCACGTGGAAGCTGAAGAAGCGGTTCAGCGTGGCGTCGCTCACCACGTAGTCGCCGCGGATCAGCAGGGCCAGGTCGGGACCGACGAACGGGATGGCGGCGAACAGGTTCACGATCACCTGGGCGCCCCAGTAGGACATCTGGCCCCAGGGCAGCAGGTAGCCCATGAAGGCCTCGGCCATCAGGCACAGGAAGATCGCGCAGCCGAACACCCAGATCAGCTCGCGCGGCTTGCGGTAGCTGCCGTACATCAGGCCGCGGAACATGTGCAGGTACACCACGATGAAGAACGCCGATGCGCCCGTCGAGTGGATGTATCGGATCAGCCAGCCCCACGGCACGTCGCGCATGATGTACTCGACCGATGCGAACGCCTGGTTCGCGTCGGGCTTGTAGTGCATGACCAGGAAGATGCCGGTGACGATCTGGATCACCAGGACCAGCATCGCCAGCGAGCCGAAGATGTACCAGAAGTTGAAGTTCTTCGGCGCGTAGTACTTGCCCCACTGGTCGTTCCACAGCTTGCTCAGCGGGAAGCGGTTGTCGACCCAGTTCAGCAGCTTGGCGCCGGCGGGTGCGTTGGGGGAGATCTCGTGGAATTCAGCCATGTTCTTCTTCCGCCTCAGGCCTTCTTGGAGTCTTCACCGATCAGGAGCTTGGTGTCCGACAGGTACATGTGCGGCGGCACCGGCAGGTTGTCGGGCGCAGGCTTGTTCTTGAAGACCCGGCCGGCCAGGTCGAAAGTCGAACCGTGGCAAGGGCAGAGGAAGCCGCCTTCCCAGTCGTTCGGCAGCGAAGGCTGCGGACCGGCCTGGAAACGGTCGGTCGGCGAGCAGCCCAGGTGGGTGCAGATGCCGACCACGACGAGCACGTCGGGCTTGATGGAGCGGTGCTCGTTCTGTGCGTACTTGGGGGTGAATTCGTCGGGGTGGCGCTTGGAGAGAGGGTCGGCCAGCTGGCCGTCGAGCTTGGGGAGTTCCGCGATCTGCTCGGGAGAGCGCTTGAGGATCCAGACCGGCTTGCCCCGCCATTCGACCGTGATCTTCTCGCCGACCTTCAGGCCCGAGATATCGACCTCGACCGCAGCACCCGCAGCCTTGGCCTTCTCGGAAGGCTGGAAAGTGCTCACAAAGGGGATGGCGGTGGCCACGCCGCCCGCCACGCCAGCGCAGCTGGATGCAATCAACCACGTGCGCTTGCTGGTGTCGATCCGGTGCGTGCCGGAGGTCATGTCACTCATGGGGGATCCTCTTGTCTTCTTCGCTGGAGCAGGAGTCAACCCGCGATTGTAGCGGGGCGCTGTAAGGATATTCAATGGCCGCCAGGCGCGTGGCGGACGGCCGCAGGCGGGGCGCGCCGCTTCCGCGGGCGTCCGCCAGGGGCTGCAGGGCGACGAAGACTGTCGCCGCGGGGACTTCAGTTCAGGAGCCCGTGCTGCATCGCCTCGTGGACCGCCTGGGTCCGCGACTTGACAGAGAGCTTGCGATAGATGCTCTTCGCGTGGAACTCGATGGTGTTGACCGACAGGTACACGGCTTCAGCGATCTGCCTGTTGCTCCAGCCCTGCGCGATGAGGCGCAGCACCTTGAGTTCGCGCGGCGACAGCAGCCCTTGCGGCAGCCGCGAGTCCGCGCCGTCTTTCTGCTGCAGGTCCTGCGGCCGGTCATGCCGCTGCGGGGCCGGCTTCTGCACGCGGATGGGGTCGATGGTGCGGGCCTTGGCCGAGGCCGCGATCGAACCGAGGATGCGCCGCGCGATGCGCGAATCCATCGGCGAGCCGCCACGCTCGATGGAGCGCAGAAGATAGGCGAGTTCCGCGTCGTCGGTCTCGGTAAGTAGATACCCGATGGCGCCCGCGGCGATCGCGGCATTCACGAGCTGCTGGTCGTCGGTGGCCGACATGCCGATGCACTCGATGCGCGGATAGGTCTGGCGCACGTGATAAAGAACCGCGGCGCCATCGTTGCCCTGCAGCCGCATGTCGACCAGAACCAGGTCGTAAGGCAACGCTGCAAGCAGATTGAACGCCTCGGCCCTTCCCGATGCGACCACCACGCGGCGATGCGGCGCGAGCTCGCAGAGGATGCGCCGCATGCGGTCTGCGCAGGCGGCGTCGTCCGCAACGATCAGCGCGGCATGGAAGACGCCGCCATACAACTGCGCTGCCGTAGGCACCTGCGCCGAAGAGACCGAAGAGGTGTAGTGGATGTTCATTTCCATGTCAGCTCTCCTGCGTTGTCTCCTGCCTTGCCGCGACGGACCTGTTCCGTGCCGCATGCGCTGATGCCGTTGCCGATGTCCAAGAAAAAATTGATCACGCGACGTCCTCTGGCTCTGTCGCCACCCTTGGGTAGCTTCGAAATGTTGTCTTTCGTTTCAGATACCGCAGGAACGATGCCCACTCGGACGAGCGTCGGCGCACATCACGCAAGGACGCGTGTAGTACTTTGATTTCGTTGAAGAAATTGCCCGAAACGAGCTGAAAAACGAGCGCTCGCGAAGGCCTTCCGAAGGTCGTTTTCAGGCCGTTGTTACGTGCGAGTTACCGCGCGTGTTACGTAGCACCGCGACACACGAAACGCGTCCGAGAACGCATCTCAAAACGTCAATACGCGATTCATGCGATGCCCGCAAAGCCGCATGTGCATTGGCTTCGCGGCATATGTATGCATTCGTCGATGCCGCATCGGCGGACATGCATACAACCATAACTACGGATACCGGTGATGTTCAGCAAAGACCTCGATTCCTAGCATCGGTTGCATTGGGTAACTCGATGAAACCCAACCCTGCTTCCGCACGACGAGGGCGTGTGGAAGACCAGAAATGGCAACTGATTTCTTCAAGGAAGAAAGTCCAAATGACTACATCCCAGCGTCCCAGTGTTCGCTCTTTCATTGTTCGCCGTCCGGGCGCAAGCAAGCTTCTCGCTTCAGTGCTTCTGAGCGCTGGTTATGTGATGACGCTGCCCGTCGCACATGCCCAGGTCACGATCGGCGGGAATCAAGTCAATTCAGGCAACGTCTTCGGGGACACGAACCTCGGCAACAACGGCGGCGTATTGAACGCAGTCGGCGGCGTGACGACGACTACGCTGTCCGCCGGGAGCGTGAGCACCACTAACGTCACGGCCAGCAACGGCACCATCCGCACGCTGAGCGCGACCAACATCACCTCCACCAGCCTCACCGCAGCATCGGCCACGGCCACCAATCTCACGTCCACCAGCATCAGCACGGCGACGCTCACCGCAGGCACCGTGTCTGCGGGCAGCATCACCGCCGGTACGGTGTCCTCGGCCAACGTCACTGCGACAAACCTGTCCGCCACCAGCGGCACGGTCACCAACCTAACCTCTTCCAGCATCAGCACGGGCACGATCACCGCAGGCACCGTGTCTGCTGGCA